>DAIMGK010000016.1:9959-42188 GCA_036723985.1 Flexilinea sp. | reverse complement strand
ACAGAAGCAGCACTCGGACCGGCAGCGGATACACTGACCGGTATCCGGCGGTTACGCATGACACTGCGATGTTCGGATATGCTGGACCGCTTCAGCGGGCCGGTCGCTCCGGAAAGCGGAAAATTTCTGTTGGAGATCAAAGAACAGGAAGGGGTTTCGGCTGTCATCGAAAAAACAGCCTCAGGCCTGGGCTGTGATCCCGAGTTGCTGCGGACCTACTGGATATACACCGGCGCGGACCGGTTGATCCGTCCGGGTCGTTACGCGCTTTCCGGATCATTGAGCATTCCGCAGATCACCGATCTCCTGACAGCTGCGGGCAAATCACTGGTGCGCTTTTCGTTTCTTTCCGGTATGCGGCTCGAGGAGCTGGCTGTGCTGATCGACGAGACCGGTTTTACTTTCAGCGGCGATGAATTTCTAAGCATGGCACGGAATTACCCGTCCGAACTGCATCCCGCCGGTGAACAGTCTTTAGAAGGATATTTCGTTCCCGGAGATTATGAAATGAGCCGGGATATCTCACTTGCGAATTTTCTCTCCAATTTTGTTTCGGTTTTCAACCGCCGGATCCGGGATCCCTATGAAGCCGCTTTCAACGCCAACGGGCTGAGCCTGCATCAGGGGGTGATCCTAAGTTCAATGATCGCAAAGGAAGCCATGTCCGCTACCGAATACGCAACCATCGCCTCAGTCTTTTACAACCGCATGGCAGCCGGGATGAAATTCGAAAGCGACCCCACCGCGCAGTACGCGATCGGCTGGGATCCGGAAAGCGGTTCCTGGTGGAAAAATCCACTGACAGCCTCGGATGTTGCCATCAATTCATCGTATAATACATATGTGGTCAGCGGATTTCCACCGGGGCCCATATGCAGTCCGGGCGCGGCCATATTCGAGGCCGCAGCCCATCCGGAACATACAGACTACTATTACTTCCGGGCACGCTGCGATAACACGCCCTATCACAATTTCTCGAGAACCTATGAAGAACACGTTTCCTACGGCTGCCGATAAACCGGAGTTCAGAATTAGAGTTTAGAGTTCAGAGTTGAGTTGTTGGGAGATAGAATTTGAAATAATGCAAATGTCATACTTATACCGATAAGTATGACATCATCCACCAACTGACAACCGGTGACCAATGACCAGTAACCAATGACTAATGACTAAAGATGGAATAATATGAAAAATCCTTTTATGTACCATGACAGCGACCGGAAAATGCGCAGACCGGGGAAAGCCGGCGGGATCATTTTTCTGATCCTGTTTCTGCTGATGACAGCGGCAAGCTGCTATATCTATATCCAATGCACCCCTTCGGGCGTCGGACTGGTAAGTGATTCCGTCAATTATATCAACGGCGCCCGGTCGATCGCTCAGGGAAGAGGTTACTACCGTGAAAGCGGCGGCGGAACGTACAAACCGATCACGAATTTTCCGCCGCTCTATTCCATTTTCCTCTCCATTCCGCTCCGTTTCGGTATGGACTGGCAGGCAGCGGTATGGTGGGTCAGCCTGGTCTTCTTTGTACTGAACACAGTCCTGATCATCCGCCTGGTATGGCTGGCAAGCGGATCCCGCTGGGCAGGCCTTATCGCCGCGGCGCTTTATTTATGCATGCGGCCTTATCTATACTACCAGTTCTACGCCATGTCCGAACCGGTATATTACTTCTGTACCTTTCTGGCATTCATTTTTATGCTGCGCGGATTCCGGAATAAAAATTTTCTTTTCTGGCTGGGCTGCGGAATCGCGTGCGGAGGGGCTTTCCTTGCCCGTTATATCGGTATCGTATCGCTGTGTGCCATATTCGGAGCAGTCCTCGTCTTTCTCAGGGAAAAACGAGGCAGGGCTTTCGGAGGCCTTTTTCTCGGCTCCCTGCCGCTGATTGCCGCCTGGCTGATCCGCAATGCCATGATCACGGGAAGTGCCGCCAACCGTCAGGTCCTCAGCCACTGGGTCACGAAAGACGATCTGCTGCACGGTGTACTCATTTTCTGGCGCTGGATCCATCCGGCAAGGTACGGCGGCATGCAAGCTCCTGTGCGCTGGATGGTCCTGTCCACGATCGGATTCCTGGCAGCTTCACTGATCTTCCTGATCGTTATCATGATCGTGAACGCGAAACGTCCAAAACCTTTTTTCGCGCCCATGATCAGTATCTGGACCGCATTGCTTTTCAACCTCGGCTATTTGCTCTTCGTTATTCTCACGATCTCGCTTTTCGATGCATCGGTCAATATTGAGGAACGCATTCTGTTTCCGGCATTTATGATCATCTGGCTGATCCCCTGCATTCTCTTCGGCAGACTGCTGAGCGGCAAAGAATATCTGCCGGCACTGCTGCCTTTGGCGGGGATCGTCTTTTTCTGTGTGATCTTTGCCCGGGATACATGGGAACATCGCGGACAAATGGCGGAAAGCGGCTACGGCTGGGGCTGGGAAGGATGGAAGACTTCACCGGCTATGGAGATCATCCGGAAACTGCCGGAAGATAAAGTGATTTATACGAATCAGATCGAAGCAGTCAGCCTGTGGGCAGGACGCGGGGCTTACGCGCTCCTGGATCCCATCGACCCATCAAGTGAACAGGTCCGGGAAGGATATGAAGAGACCATGAGAGGGATCCAGCGTCAGGTGATCGACGGTGACGCAGTCCTGGTATTCTTCGGTATTTCCGATTGGCTGGGCGCTGACGGCGATAACTGGATCACTCAGCTGTGCGAAGGGCTGCCTGTCATCTATCAGGATACGAGTGAATGGGTGATCGGTACTGAATAAGAT
This sequence comes from Flexilinea sp., assembly GCA_036723985.1. Taxonomy (GTDB): domain Bacteria; phylum Chloroflexota; class Anaerolineae; order Anaerolineales; family Anaerolineaceae; genus Flexilinea. Next base: position 39,401 of record DAIMGK010000016.1, on the reverse strand, counting down.
CGGAATCTTCATTAGCCGGTGGTTAGCAGCTGGGGAAAGAGCCTTTTTCATGATGCAATGGCGTATACGGATTTGAGACATAAGTGTGATATAATCAGGTGTCAGAAATAAGGATTCAGATTATATAAGGATGAATGTATGCTGGACAAAATAAATGCTATCGAAGCCCGATACAATGAAATCAATCAGCTGATCGAACAGAACGTTGACGATTACAGCAAAACCAACGAATTAATGAAAGAACGATCCGACATCGAGGAGATCGTCGAAAAAGGCCGTGAGTATAAAACAATGCTGAAACAGCTGGATGAGGCAAAATCTTTGTCAGGCGGACAGGATCAGGAAATGGCTGAGCTTGCCCAGATGGAGATCGATGAGCTGAAACCGCGGATCGAAGAAGTGGAAAAGGAGATCCGCAGTCTGCTGATTCCCAAAGATCCTCGGGATTCCAAGAATGTCATCGTTGAGATCCGTGCAGGAACCGGCGGTGATGAAGCAGCCCTTTTCGCGGCTGACCTGTTCCGCATGTATACACACTACGCCGAAGCCCGCCGCTGGCATATCGAGATCCTTTCCGCTAATGAGATCGGCGTCGGAGGATACAAGGAAATCTCCTTCATGGTCAAAGGAAAAGGCGCCTACTCACGGATGAAATACGAATCCGGAACACACCGGGTGCAGCGCGTCCCCGTCACCGAATCCCAGGGACGGATCCATACTTCCGCCGTGACCGTCGCGGTTCTGGCAGAGGTCGAAGATGTTGACATTCAGATTCCGGAAACCGATATCCGCATTGAAGTGTATAAATCCGCGGGAGCCGGCGGACAGAACGTCCAGAAGAACTCTACCGCGGTCCGTCTGATCCATCTTCCGACCGGCATGGTCATCACCTGCCAGGATGAACGTTCCCAGCTGCAGAATAAGATCCGGGCAATGTCCATTCTCCGTGCGCGGCTCTATGATATGGAACAGCAGAAACGGCAGGAAGAGCTTGACGCTACCCGCCGGTCCATGATCGGCTCGGGTGACCGTTCCGAGAAGATCCGGACGTATAATTACCCGCAGTCCCGTGTGACAGACCACCGCATCAATGTGTCTTCCTTCAACCTTGCCGGCGTTATGAACGGCGATCTGGACCTCTTCATCGATGAACTGACACTTCGGGATGAAGCGGAACGGCTGGCAGTCGCCAATGATGAAAATTAGTCATTAGTTGTTGGTTGTTGCTTAGCGAATTTTTTATGAGATATTGGTGGATTCAGGTTCAGGACAAAAGTTTGATGGAAAGCCGGGGGAGAGGATGAACGCTGGAGAAGCACTTCGGTGGGCGGCACATAAGCTTTCGGAAATAACAGACTGCCCCTCGCTGGAAGCACAGATCATGATCCAAAAAGTGACAGGTCTTTCGAGGCCTGTTCTTTTATCCCATCCGGAGCGGAATCTGACAGATAAAGAACTTTCCGCCATACAGGATATGTGCGCCCGCCGTTCCTCAGGGTTTCCGCTCCCTTATATCCTCGGGGAATGGGAATTTTTCGGACATTCCTTCCTGGTAGATCCATCCGTGCTGATCCCCCGTCCCGAAACAGAACTGCTCGTGGAAGAGGCCGAAGCCTGGCTGAAACAGCATCCGGACATCAGTCACGCCTATGACATCGGAACCGGTTCAGGCTGTATCGCCATCTCGCTTTTGCTGGATCATCCCGGCCTGCATATGACTGCCGTGGATATTCAGCAGGGAGCCCTCCGCACTGCTGTACGAAACGCGGAGATGCACCACTGCCGGGCCAGGTTCTATCCGGTACAGGCAAACCTTTTCGCACCCTTCCGGGGAGGCGCCGCGCTGATCTGCGCCAACCTTCCCTATATCCCGACAGAGACCTGCAAAGCCATAGAACCCGCCCGGTTTGAACCGATATCGGCACTGGATGGCGGAGAAGACGGATTCGACCTTTACAGGTTGCTTTTTCAGCAGATTCAGAATAAAATGAAAGAGGAAAGTCTGGTGCTTTGCGAGATCGAATACCGGCAGAGAGAAACGGCGTTACAAACCGCGGAGGAATATTTTCCTGACAGCCATATTGAAGTAATGAACGATCTTGCGGGGCTGCCGAGGCTTTTAAAAATCATCATCAAAGAGTAACTGCCGCTGTGGAAAAAGGACATCGACATGGGAAAGATATTGACAATACGGGATAATAAAGAATATCAGACCGCACTGGCAGCGGCAGCTGATGTGATTAACCGGGGTGGTATCGCGGCAATTCCGACCGATACAGTTTACGGTTTCGCAGCTTCCTTTCAGAATGAAGAGGCCATTGCCCGATTGTATCAGATCAAAGAACGCAGTCCGAACAAATCCATCGCGGTTCTTTTAGGAGACGCCTCCCAGGCAGAACAGGCAGCGGAAGATTTTCCGGACAAAGCCCGCCGTCTGGCAGCGGCGTACTGGCCGGGGGCACTGACCATCATCATACGAAAAAGATCCGGCCTGCCATCGAACCTGACCTCCAATGATCTGGTGGGGCTCCGGATCCCCGACCATGATTTTACCCGGGACCTGATCCGGATAACAGGGCCTCTGGCAGTCACCTCCGCGAATATTTCCGGCGAACCGCCGGCGAGATCAGCCGGGGAATTCATCCCTGAGCTTGAAGAACAGTTGGACATCATCATTGACGGCGGCCCATGCAGCGGAGGGGTCCCATCCTCCGTTATCAATTGCGAAACCGAGCCTGCCGTGATCCTTCGGGAAGGAACTATTCCGGGAAAGGAGCTGCTGGAATGCTGAAAAGGACCCGATCCATATTATCTGCGATCAAGACCAACCGTGCAAAAACGCACATAGATAAAAATCACTCCCGTACAATGGACAGCATAAAGCGTCTTCCGCCGCTTCTGCTCTTTGCCCTTGCGGCAGCAGTCTTCACAGCAGGCTGTTCACTGCAGGACATATCTTCGCTTCGCTGGCGGATCATTTATTACGCGAATGACCTTTTCTCCCAAAGTACGGTGACTATGCCCGTTCTTGTCACAGCCACTCCAACCGCGACGAAAACAATGACGCCTACCGCAACATTAACACCAACAGCCACAATGACGCCTACAGCAACACGGCCGGTAACCGTATTCAGCTCACCGACATTCGAAGTGCTGAACACGGCGGAACTGCCGCTGTCCGCAAAAGATGACATCAAAGACGTCAGCGACGTCACGATTCCGGATGATACGGTCCTCGAACCGGGACAGCTGTTCATCAAATCCTGGCGGATGACGAATAACGGGGAAAATACCTGGGAAAACGGAACGAAACTGATGATGGAAGCGAACTATAATATGGGAATGCCGGAAGTGGTGAAGGCTGTTTTCATCAAAGCCAACGACTGGATCGACTTCACACCCGGCGGATGGGGCAGCCGGATCCATAATGTCGGTCCCGGGATGGAAGCGGACCTTGCCGTCATTTTAAAGGCCCCCACGGAACCGGGCGCCTACCAGATCCACTTTCGCCTCGTCAATACCCGTGGGGAGATCATCACGACACCTTTCTGGATGAGGTTCGCTGTCAGCAGACCGACAGAGACCCCGACCCCCACCCCAATTACGGCAACCGGCACACCGGAGCCGGAGATCCTGCCATACGATTGGACCGGTCAATGGATGGTCCGTGAACCGTTCCGGCCGGAAGGGATCACGCCTGTCAATGCCTGGCTGGAACAAAGCGGGGATGAAGTTACCGGTTTTCTTTACGATTCCCAGGGCGATCCGGTCATCATCAGGGGAGCCGTGACTGAGAACGGCCGTATCTTTACCGGCGAACTGTATTATCCCTGGCAGAAAGAAACCACGCCCGTTACCTGGCGAATGCAATCCTCCCGCAGCCAATTCCATGCGGTCACCCCGCTGGGAGTCATAGACAACAGCACGGTATGCGGCGCCAGGGACGGAAAGAACTTTCCCGCCAGCTGCGCGCTGCCGGATGGCGTGTAAGACAATTTTGTGAAGCTGAGAATCACTCCGGGACCGGTTTGATATGATCTATATACCGAACGTCTGTCACGACGCAGCGCTGAACCTCGCGAAGGAAGAATATATCCTGTCCTCAGGTGCCTTCCGGGATGAAGTACTGTTCTTCTATATCAACGCGCCGTCCGTCATCATCGGTCGCCATCAGAATACTGTTGATGAGATCAACAGTGAATTTGTCCGGGAACACGATATTCAGGTCGTCCGCCGCTGTTCCGGAGGCGGAGCTGTTTACCATGATTTAGGAAATCTGAATTACAGCCTGATCACGCCCGGGCTCCCGAAAGCCGCGGACTTCTCCGCGCTGCTGAAGCCGATCCTGGCTGCGCTGCATGAGATCGGGCTGCCGGCAGAGCTGAACGGACGGAACGACCTGACACTGAACGGGGCAAAATTTTCCGGAAATGCGTATTACCGCACGAATCGCGGTTCCGTGATCCATGGCACCCTGCTGTTTGACTCCGATCTGGACATGCTCACCAAAGTACTGAAACCCCATCCGGAAAAACTTTCTTCCAAAGGAGTTCAGTCTGTCCGCAGCCGTGTCTGTCTGATCAAAAATGAGCTGCCGGATGTTAAAAACACCGAAGAACTGGAGTCAGCCATCGTCCGCCATTTTAACACCGCCGCACCGCTGGAAGTGAAAGAATTGACCGATCCCGATATGCAGGCTGTGAAGGCTCTTGCGGAGAAACGCTATTATGACCCGCAGTGGAATTACGGCGAATCTCCCGCCTTTACGCTCCGCAGGACATTCCGTTATCCCGGCGGATGGATCGATTTCCGTGCGGATGTCCGGGAAGGGATCGTTCACAGCATCCGGTTTTTCGGAGACTTTTTCTGTTCATATGAGATCTGCGAACTGGAAAACAGCTTATCGGGAACGGCATGGGAACGAAACAGCACCTATACGCAGCTTGCTGCGGCGGGCTGGGACCGTTATTTTCCCGGTTTTCCGCTCAGTACATTTATAGAAAGCGTCTTCGGATCTTCAGAAGGGAACAGCTGACGAAGCGTATCAGCAGGTCAGCAAATGGGTCACGGCAGTCCCGCCAAGACCGCCGACGCACTGAACGAAAGCCGTCCGTACGCCTTTGATCTGGCATTTTCCTGCCTCTCCCCGGATCTGCAATGCTGCTTCGGCGATCTGATAAGCGCCGGATGCGCCCAGCGGATTGCCCCGTCCAAGGCATCCGCCCATCGAGGAATAGTATCTGCCGTCAGCCTTCCATCCCTCTCCGGAGGGGGCCAGGCCGATCGCCTCCCGTGTCAGGATCGCGTCTATGGAAAAGGCATCCCAGATTTCCCAGATATCGATCTTATTCAGGGAAATATCCGCCCGTTTGAATGCTTTTTCGGCGGATGCCGCGCAGGAACCGTAATGCAGCAGATTTCTGCGGTCATGCAGGGACAGAGGCGCGATAGCATTGGCGCTTCCGATGATCTTCACCGGCAGATGGGATGGGAAAGCAGGAAGGTTATCACTACGCGTGATCAGCAGGGCTGCCGCACCGTCCGAAAGTGCCCCGCAGTCAAACATGCCCAGCGGAGCGTTGGAAATGCTCTGTTTTTTGACTTTTTCCTCGTTCAGCGGAAGATGATAAAGCGCGTTTGGGTTCCCGCAGGCCTGGTTATAGCCATTCAGCGACATGCAGTCCAGCACATCCCGCTCCAGTCCATGCTCTACCAGATAACGGCGGGCAAGCAGAGCAGCTCCGGAAGGAACTGACATTCCCGCCATAGTTTCATACTCATAATTCAGAGCCAGATTCTGAGTCTGTGCGGCTTTCGTCCCGGTATTTTCGGTGATTTTTTCGACACCCAGCGCCAGAGCTGTATTGAGAAGTCCTGATTTCACCGCAAGATAGGCCGCCCGTACCGCCGCGCCGCCGGAAGCCCCCGCGGCTTCAAAGGAACAGGCTTCCACACCGGACAAGTCCGCTTCATCCGCGATCAATGCAGCAAGGTTGGTCTGATGTGTCAGAATCGAAGCGAAGGCATTCCCGACAAAGATGCCTTCCGGCCGCAGTCCGCCGCTGTCGGCAATTGCGGCACGCACCGCTCTTGCGCCCATTTTTCGCAGGCTGATATCCCAATGTTCGCCGACCGGAACCAGTCCGATCCCCGCGATTATGATCCCATCCGAAATACTCATCCCGATCCCCCGCAGCAGGTTTTATTTCATCACATATTCGCCGCGGTAACGGGCATATGTCGCGTAATCGATCTCCGTCCGCCGGCGGATATACGTCTGTGTAAAAGGCGCCAGATCCCGGATCGCCCGGATCCTGTCCGTTACACGAAGGGAAAAAGCATCAGACCCAGCACCGGAACCGAAGCTGGCGGCGAAGATCCGGTCGCCCGGTTCCGCCACATCCAGAATTGCCGAGATCCCCAGCAGGACCGCCCCGGAATAAGTATTGCCGATCATGGGAGATAGCAGTCCTGTCTCGATCTGCTGGGGTGTAAAGCCCATATCTTTTGCGACTTTCTGAGGAAACTTCTGATTGGGCTGATGAAAGACAGCGAAACGGTAATCCGAAGGCTGTGTACCGCTTTCCTCAAAATAATGCTGCATCGCGCTTTCGATATGATAGAAATATGCCGGCTCCCCGGTAAACCGCTGCCCGTGTTCCGGATATTTTTCATGCTGACGGCGCCAGAAATCAGGGGTATCGGTCACAAATGAGAAAATACCTTCGATCACAGCCGCAGATTCTTCCGCCGGACCGATGATCACAGCAGCGCCGCCTGCTCCGGCGGTAAACTCCAGCACATCTCCGGGCCTGCCCTGGGCGGTATCCATACCACAGGCCAGCGCATATCTGCCCATACCCGAACTAACCAGCCCCATCGCCATGGTCATGGCTTCCGTCCCTGCTTTGCAGGCGAACTCCGTATCCGCTGCAGAGATAGCCGGACCGGCTCCGATAGCTTCCGAAACGATCGTCCCGGTAGGTTTTACCGCATAAGGATGGGATTCAGAACCGATCCACACCGCCCGCAATTCCTGCGGGTCGATCTGTGCGCGTTTCAGAGCGTTCCGGGATGCCTCGATAGCCATGGTGATGACATCTTCATCCAGCCCGGGAACAGATTTTTCTTTGATCAGCCCTTTTGCTCCGTCATGCCAGATCCTTCCGATCTCAGAATCAGGGATGCGATAGCGGGGTATATATGCCCCATACCCTACGATCCCGACCGTTTTTTCAGGTTTCATGATATTCATAGGATCATTTCCTTATTTTTTCTGCTATAAGAGCTCTCTTTATTCTGTCAGCGGGATCGTATACCTCACAAGACTCGGGAATGATTATTCGTGTGATTTCCAAATATACTTACCGCGCCTGGTTCCGGGAGTTTGCAGCCCCCATAACCCCGCATAATATGCTCTTTATTGACTCATCCATTCAGGCAGCGATCACCTGATTGGATACAATTATTTATTTCTTTCCGCCTCAGCCAGTTCGGCGGCGTAAGAAGCGGATATCCGGTTTTCTTTGACCATACGGGCAGCAATCCGGTCAGCGGCTTCACCCTGTGCGCCGGCTGCCACAGCCATTTGTCTGGCATGGAGGCTCATATGTCCGCGCTGGATGCCTTCCGTTGCAAGCGCTCTCAGGGCAGCGAGATTTTGCGCCAGTCCCACAGATGCGATCACACCCGCGAGTTCACGGGCGCTTTGCACACCCATCAGCCGCAGGGCAGCTTCCGCCCCCGGATGGACCTTTGTCGCTCCGCCCACGATCCCCACAGCCATCGGCAGCTCGATCGACCCGACCAGACCGCCGGTATCGGGATCTTTTTTCCAATGGCTCAGCGGGCGGATATGCCCATCCCGGGCCGCCCACGCGTGCGCGCCTGCTTCCGCCGAACGCCAGTCATTTCCGACAGCCAGAATCACGGCATCAATGCCGTTCATGATCCCTTTGTTATGGGTCACAGCCCGGTAGGGATCCGCCTCCGCGAAAGCAGAGGCTTCCAATACGCGGGAGATCACCGTTTCACCGTCAAGATCTTTGAAAGCCATAGCGGAAACCGGGATCATACAGGAAGCCCGGGCAAGACGGCGGTCAGCCAGGTTGCTCAGGATCCGGAGACGGACTTCACCACCGCTGATCCGCTCCACTGCCGGTGCAATATATTCTGCAGCGGTGTTGACGAGATTCGCGCCCATCGCGTCCCGTACATCCATGATCAGATGCAGGGCAAGCATCGGACCTGCAAGCGTCTCAGGAAGCGGCCTGATCTCCAGATCCACCGGGCCGCCGCCACGTTTCAGCAGATTCGGGCAGCTTTCCGCTGCCAAAGCAAGCAGGTCCGATTTCTTTTCAAGAAGGGCTGTCACTGCTTCTTGCAGATCCTTCAAACCAACGATCTGCAGCTGGCTGATCATAAGCGGAGGATCCGCTTCAGCCCGGAATCCGCCGCCTGAACTCGCAATGCGCGCGCCATTGGATGCCGCGGCAACGACTGACGGCTCTTCAATGACCATCGGGATGGGATAGTCCTTCCCGTTTATAACAAAATTGCGCGAGATCCCCATCGGAAGGGAATACCGGCCGATCACATTTTCGATCATCCGGTCCGCAGTTTCTTCGGACAGTCCTGCCGCTCCGGACATCGCCAGGATATCGGCATCGGTACATCCGTATTTTTCCCGCAATACGCGCTGCCGTTCGCAGATCGGCAGCTGATAAAACTTCTTTGTCTCAGCCATACCCAAAGATTATACCCGACATTATCTATCAAAAGCTATCAAAAGATGAGAATAGGCATCAGACATAAGACGTCAGACTGCGCTTCGTGACTGACAACTGACAACCACCAAATAACAATTAAAGACTATTAACTATTGACTAATGACTGAATTCCGGATAATCCCCGTAGCCTTTGCGAATAGCGGACTCGCGGCCTTCAAAACGGTGCAATACACCAAAACTGTCCTCCATCAGTATCTCATCGGAAGACATATGGAAAAAGTTCTTTCCGGGACCGAAGCGATCCAACAGGTCATCCAGATCCTTTGGGCCGAGATAAGCGTCATTCCGGGGATTCACAAAGGCATAGACTGTATTGAAGGTCTCTCTCTTGTCAAAGATCTTCGTAGGCAGTCCATACGCGTCAGCATAGATCCAGATGGGGGCATTATCCTGCGCGGCAGTCACGAAATGGATATTGGACGCGTTGGAACCTTCCCGTTCAAGGATCAGCTGCACAGCACGTTCATCCGGGCCGATCATGCCGGGAACGTTCCATGCCGTATAAAACTGTGATATCCCGGCTGCAATGACCAGCGCCGCGCAAAAGAGCTCCCCGCATTTTTTCCCCTGCGGGAATAAACTGAAAGCGGCGCACAAACCGGACGCGCAGAAAAGCAGCAGAAACGGATGCAGAAAGAGCAGCGTACGGGGCCAGAGATTCGGTTTCTGGAACGGGATCACCATTCCCATCCATAAAAACAGCGCGAATCCATATGAAATTTTTTCCCACGAGGACCGTCTGAAAAGGAAGGGACTCATCACCAGTCCGATGATCAGCACAATGACCACAGGAACCGGCAGCGTATCGGTAAAGGCTTTGTAATTATCAACAGCCCGGGAGATCATCGTTGAACCGAATACGGAGGACTCCACACCGCCGATATAAATATTTCCGAAGAAACTGTTCCATCCGGAGTAACGCAGCAGCGGGATATACAGCGCCATACTGAGTACAGAAACACTCAGACCGGCAAAGAGCAGGTATTTCAGAAGCTGCAGGCGGTTTCTGAAAAAACAGCGGTCAGGTGAAAAGAATACAGCATTCAGGAAAAGCCATATACAGATGCCGCCGAAAGGATACAAAGCGATGGGCAGCGTGAAGAAATTCAGGGCAGACAGGACGATCAGCAGAAACCATGCGAAAATATTCCCTTTGCGTTTTCCGTAAACCGCAAGTCCCACCGTCAAAACGGAAATGAATGCCTGCAGTTCATAACCGCGGGCGTTAACCGAATAGAAGACAAGAAACGGGGCAAACGCGGTCATACCGGCTGCTGTCAGAGCGGCATGATCTTTGTAGAACAGCTTTCCAAGCAGCCATACGGATGGGATCAGAAGACAACCGCTGATGAGCACCGGCAGGCGCAGCAATGCGGGTGATTTCCCGATATGATGATAGATCAGATTGACCAGGAACGAATGAAACACATGGTTATTGGGAAGGTGATAATCGCTGATGGCAAACAGCAGATCGCTGCGCCCCCAAATCGCCATGGAATATGCCTCGTCATGCATCAGCGGTGTTTTCACCTGCATGATCCGCAGAACAGACCCTGCCAGAGATATAATGATCAGCAGCCGGAATTCGGGAGTTTTCGGACAAAACGCAGCGAGAAGGTCTTTGAAAAACGGTTTTATATCCCGTATACAGCGGGGAACCAGTCTGCCCAGGGAAACAGCAAATGCGTGCCGGCTTTCGGGAGCATAGATTTTCCATGCCGTCAGTCCCGCCAGCAGCAGAAAGCAGCCCGCTGCCCCCAGCCGCAGAATACGCCACAGATCCGCCGTAAACCGCTCCAGCTCGCCGTCAGAAGCTAAACTGTCCGCAAGCGGTTTGAGCACGGAATAAGGAAGCAGCGAAACTGCCAGGCAAACCAATGCCGCAATGAGAATGATCCAGTCAATGATCCCGAACTTTTTCATATTTTTTCCGGTCTTTCGTATCGCTCCTTTATTCGATCAGAATGAAGCAAACACTTTCGTTTTTTTGAAATATTATTATATTTCAGCCAATTTACGCTCATTATACAAATACATCCCGTTAACTACCGGCCACCAATTGCCAACCGGCAACGAATGACTAATGACTAATTATATCCGAAGCCGCTCAAAGCCACGGGGACAACGCATATCTCAGCTGATCAAAATACATCGGATTGATCCGCCGGAACCAGTCCTCCTCACCCGTCACGGATAGCATCAGAAACAGACAGACCCCGAAACATCCGCATACCAGCACAGCCAGTTCCGCCGGGCGCTGACAGCTTTTCTCTTCACATTTCTCATAAAAGCAGAACATCAGAAAAACAGCCGGGACCGCCAGCAGATACAGATAATCCGTAAGATAACGGTTCGCCACAGCATAACCGGATGCCGTCACGCAGATCATCAGCGCGGCGATCAAACATACACAGAACAGAGGAAACAGCCCGGATGTTTTCAGCCTTTTCCGAAAAACAGGCAGCGTAAACAAAAAGAGCATGACAGAATAGGCAAAAACGCCGGTCACAGTGTCGGAATTCAGGATCACGCCGTTATAGGGCAGTTCCGGTGTCTGCGGATGAAAAAAGGGGAAGTTCATATCAACTCGCGGAACCGTGAACAAAGAACTGAGCACGCTGAGGATCCGCCCGTACGGGCCCAGCAGCGGGATCCCCGCGGCCCGGTTCTCGGTCGTCAGCTGGTAGGTGATCCCAAATTCAAACGGATCCTGAAAACGTTCGTAATTGTATTTCATCAGTGAGGCTCCGATCGCGAGATAAGGGATCAGAAACAGACAGATATCCCGGAACTTCAGAGCTTTTTTCCGATTTCCGCTGTCTTTCAAAACAGGAATAGCGGCGGTAAAGACAACCGCCGACACAAAAATATTGGTCGGACGGCAGCCGACTGCCAGTGCGCTGCAAATCCCGGAAAGGAAAAAGCAAAACGGCATGATCCGAATGCACCTGCCTGCCAGCAGCATGAAAAATATTCCCCATACGGAAAAACAGACACCGGAAGTGATGGCGAGTTCATAAACCAGTGTCCGCCGGAGGCACCAGGTAAGATTCAGCGAAGTGATCAGCACAAGCAGCCCCATCCAGTACAGTCCAAAGGATATCCTTTGAAAATAGCGTCTGACCAGCAGTGAATAAATGCCATACAAACCCAGCACAGTCAGGCAGCAGAAGGCAAGGATCGGATGATCCAGCTCAAGGTAATTTCCTGTCACCAATTTCCAGGGAAGCAGAACCGCAGCGGCAGGAACAACACCGAAATACACATAGAAACGGCCCTGATAATAAGCCGTATCCCAGGGGTAATCAAATTGTTTTCCTTCCCGCTGTTTCATATCATAAGGATCATCCAGCTGTTCCAGATAACGATGCGGTTCATCCAGAAGCGCGTAACGCGGCACCATCAGCGCATCCACCAGTTTATAATATTGCTGATAATTCTCGTTCAACACGCCTTTTTGTTCCGAGAAAGACTTCTCAGACCCCGTATAGGAACTGAACACGGTCCAGCCGAATGCAAGGAATGACAGGCAGAGCAGCCCGGCAGCGGAAAGGATCTGCGGCAGACTGCTGAATTCCGTATTCAGGGACCACAGCGGGGAACCGGGGAAGAATGCTGCCATCAAAAAGACAGCCAGGAAGCAAAGGATAAAACGTATCGGATCAATTTCCAAAGGAACAGTCTGATTGATCACGATCTCAGGCAGTGAGATCCCGTAGTCGGGAATATTTCGTTTTTCTTTGACATCAGGCAAACGGACCAGCAGACTGTATGTCTTTCCGACAGTATGTATCGGGATATTGAAAGACCGCTGTATGCCCCTGATCAACGTTCTGTCCGGTAATGTCACATGATCACGATGGGCATTGTCATTGAACCCAATGCTTACAACGGGCCGGGGTGTCCCGTCATCCATCGGGATATTGATATTCCGGATCTTTTTGTTTCCCGTATATATGATAAATCGATGGTCTTCCGTCCATGTATATGGGTGGAATTTCCAGCTTGCCCGGTTGAAATAAAGTCCGATCTCCTGCAGCCTTTCCGAAGGAAAGTGTACTTCCGGAGCATTTGCTCCGATCAGTTCAAAATGGCGGAAGTTGAAATAAAAGACTTCCAAAAGTCCCGCCGCACAAATACCCAGCAAAGCCGAACGGGCCAGCCAGACCCGGACCAGCTTTTTTGCTCTTTTCCGTTCCGCGATCATCAGAAACAGCGCGTACCAGACACTGCCGCTGATACAGGCACAGCCGAAGAGTTTGACCGTTGTCCTGCCCGGACGATGGATATGATAGTAAAAAGTCGGTTTTCCCGCACGGAGGATGATCTCGGTCAGAACAGAAAAGCACAAGCAGACGATGATCCCGACGCAGAGCAGGATGAGATTCTTTCTTTTATCTCTTTTATCGGTAAGGGATGCCTGCGTTCCCATGACCGCGGCGGACGAACATACACAGGCAAGAAGCAGCAGAATTATGATTTGCATCGCGTTCAGCCTGTTTTATAGAAACCTGTTCAGAACGGGGACTTTTTCCAGCAGCATACCGGTCATCGATGCAAGTGTAAAGACAAGGAGGACTGTCAGCGGGACGGAAAACAGCACATTATAGTTCGTCGTGTAAAAATGCAGATGGATCTGCAGCCTTTTAATCAGAAAGGGGTGGATCAGATACACGAAAAGTGTGCTTCCGGAAATATTCAGGATCCATCGCTGCTTATCTGCTGAAAAGGACATTCCGGAACATTTTTTCCGGACAAGCCAAAAGAGACAAACGGTTTCGAGTGCCACAGGCAGGGAAAAATTCCCATACAAAGCCTGGGTCGGCCAGTCTCCCGCCACCGCGATCCATTGATTCAATCCCGCGGCCAGAAAGACCGTTACGACGTATACGGTCAGGACTTTTCCGAATGATATGTTTTCTCCCGGATCATATACCGAAAGAAAGTAGCCCAGGATGAAATAGCCCGCATACCTCACCAGATCCATATCGATAAAAAGATTCATCTGTTCCAGGATCCATTTCGGCAAAAAAGGCAGGTCGGAAAGTGTTGCCCGTATAATACCGAAGACGAAAAACAGCCCGAAATAATATCGGAACATCTTCCTGTCCATCGCTCTTACCAGAAGCCATAAGAGCGGGGCAATCGCGTATAAATTCATGAGTGTACGCAGATACCACAGATGATATTGAGGCGTCGGGCCGGTGACTTCCTTCCAAACAAGAGATGGATCAGCAATGGATTTATGGATCCCGTTGTTCATGACAGCGTAAAAAACGACCCAGACAGCATAGATGACAAACAGATGCAAAATGTTTTTTGCCCACAGATGCCGGAGATCAATATGCTCTTTCCGCAAAAAAAGACTTCCGCTGATCATAATAAACAAAGGAACTGCGGGACGAAAAACCGTATCATAGAAATTCAGGACGGTCCAGGTATAGGAACGGGGAGATATACTGTACCAGCCTTCCACGGCGGTATGGATCCCGACGACCATGATACAGGCAATTATCCGCAAAACATCTATAGAAATATCTCTTGAATTATTCTTTCCCATTATTATCCCTTCCCGGGTATTGAAAAGGTCCGACCCAGAAACACATGAAAACAGGCTGAGCGTCTGCACTTTCCGGGCACATACCGGAGTTCATTTCGGAAGACGAAAGCCGTTTGGTCCGTGCTTCTCCCTTACACGATTTTGTTCAGCAGCGGGATCTTTTTCAGCAGCATGCCGGAAAATGATCCCACCGCGAAGATAAACATTGCAGTCAGCGGTATTGAGAACAAAACATTATAGTTTGTCGTATAGAAGTGAAAATGTATGCCGAGCCGCTTCAATATGAATTCATGAATGATGTATATGAACAGAGTGCTTTCCGAAACACGAACGATCCATCGCTGTGCGCTTTGTGATAATGACGCGAAATTTTTCTGACGAATAAATAGAAAAAGGCTGATTGCCTCGATAGCCACCGGCAGAGAAAAATGTCCGTACAAAGCATCAGAAGGCCAGTTTCCCGTAATCGATATCCACTGGTTCAGGGCAGCGGCAAGAATAAGCGTTACGATATAAACCGGCAAACATGTTTTGGAAGAGATCTTTTCATGCACACGAAACGCGCTGAGATAATACCCCAGTATAAAATAACCTGCAAAACGAACCAGATCCATGTCAACAAACAGATTGATCTGCTCCAGGATCCATTTCGGTAAAAACGGAAGGTCTGACAGCGTTGAGCGCAAGATCCCGAAGACGAAAAACAACAAAAAATAATATCGGAAAATCTTTCGGTCCATTGCCCTTACCAGGAGCCATAAAAGCGGTGTGATCGCGTATAAATTCATGAGCATCCGCAGATACCAGAGATGAAACTGCGGTCCCGAAGCTGTGAACTCTTCCCAAACCGAGAAAGGATCAGTGATGCATTTATGGAGCCCGTTATTCATGACCGCGTAAAAAGCGCACCAGACAATATAAACAACAAACAGATGCAATATATTTTTACACCAAAGCCGCCGAATATCAATATGTTCTCTGCGCAGAAACAGACTGCCGCTGATCATGACAAACAGAGGAACAGACGGACGCCCGACCGTATCGTAAAAATTCAGAAAAGTCCAGGTGTATGTACGAAGGGAGAAAGCATACAGGCCTTCCATGGAGGTATGGATCAGGATCACCATAAAACAGGCAATGATCCGCAGAATATCAATTGAGAGATCCCGTGTGGTATTTTTGCCCATTTTATTCCTCAAATGTGTTGGCCTCAGATGAACATCTGAGGGGATCCGTTATAACGACAGCAAAAAATCCTCGACTTTGCTGACCGCGTGCAGATAGTCAAAACTCTCTCCGCGTTCGGATGCACGCTGCCGATACAGGTTCAGGTATTCAGGTTCGGCAAAGAACCGGCGGACCGCGGCATAAAGCGCTTCATCTTCGTTCTCCGTGACCACACCATACTCCCCGCTTTCACCCAATATTTCCTTCATACCGCCCACGTTGACACTGCAGACCGCCGTACCGACAAGCATAGCCTCAACTGCCGCGGAAGAAAAACCTTCGCGTTCACTTGCGCAGACATAAAGCCCGCAGCGCGAAAGACAGGCATAAGGATTGGTTTGATATCCGGTAAATGTTACTGAATTCAAAATTCCGAGCTCCTCAGCCATCCGTTCCAGTTCCGCACGCTGCGGCCCATCCCCGATCATATAAAAATGTGCCGGGAACCCTTCATCTGACAGCCTTTTCTGTATATTCAGCATGCGCGTCCAGCCCTTCAGCGGGATCAGCTTTCCCATACCGCACCAGTTCAGGCAGGAAGGATCGAAGGAAATACCGGAAGGATCCTGAAGTGCCTTTTCCCGAATAGCCTTACTGTCAAAAACATTATAAAGAATATGTGTCTGTTTTTCCGGAGCATACTGCCGGAGGAATGCCGTTTTTACATCTTCCGAAACAAAAACCAGCGCATCCATACGGCCGTAACACCGTTCAGCTTCCTGCCGGTCCCGAAACCCCTCCGTAAATTTTTTTTCACTCAGGATCGGCGTATGGATCCAGCCGGCTGTTTTTGTACCATTTGCCGGACAGCCGCCGATGACCCGTGAACAGGGCCCTTCCAGAAAAGACACTGTGATGTCAAATTTCTCAGGGATGATTTTCTTCCAAAGCTGTTCCGGTGTCCACAGCTTCATCCAATGGGAATTAGCGGGAATATCGCGCGGCATCCACGCACTGTAAGACACAGACGGATCTAAAAACTGCCGGTTCGGCCCCCAGTCAAAAAGCGTCCGGACGGACACATCAAACTTTTCCCTGTCCATCCCGTTGACAAGGTTGACCAGCACTTTTTCCGCTCCGCCCGGACCCAGATCATGGATCAAAAACAGGATCTTTTTCTTTCCCATGCCGTTCACCAAAACTCAGGATCACTGCCCGCCGGCAGCAGAATACCGGTCTCCGTTCCGGGCATTCAGTTTCCGGCGGTGAAGCATCAGATACAGCTCTGACGGCAGCAGGCCCAGGATGAGAGGACGCAAAGCGCAGATGTTCATCCAAAACGGGAGCTTCAGACTTCTCACAGCTTTCATCCTTACCCGCGCTTCATTCACGCGGTATTCCCATTTCCGGCGTCCGGCCGCGTTCCGGTCATCCCGCATTTGATAAAGCGGCTCATGGATATTCCCCCCGCGGAATCCCGCCGCATACATCCGCACCCACAATTCATAATCTTCTACCCGGGAGAAAGCCTCCGACTCTGAATATCCTCCGACAGCCAGAATGGCGTCTTTGCGGACCATACAGGCAGCGTGACAGAAGGGTGTCCCGTGAACAAGGTCTTTCGGTTCCGGCTCAGTCGGATATGCCCGGAGTCCCCAGACGCCGTCTTCATCAAAGCATTCCATATCTGTACTGACGACCGCATATTCCGGATGGGCATAAAGATATGCCAGTTCCTTCTCCAAACGGTCGGGAGAGCACAGGTCATCGCCATCCATACGGGCGGTAAACTCTCCCCGCGCCCGGGAAAGACAGCGGTTCAGGGTATAGCCCAGGCCCCGGTTCTGTTCATTTTGCAGAAAAATGATCTGTCCCGGAAACTCCTTTTGCCAGGCACGGATGATATCAGCGCTGTGATCCGCAGAGCCGTCATCGCAGATCACCAGTTCCCATCGGGTCTCTGTTTGTGCGGCGATACATTGAAGGCTTTCATTCAGTGTTTTTTCACAGTTCAGAACGCCCATCAGGATGCTGATGAGAGGAGTTTCCGAAGACATTGTCAAGATTCCGACTCGCTCAGGATCTTCACGATCCGCTCTGACGCGTGACCATCCCCGTAAGGATTGGCAGCCCGGCTCATCTTTTCATACGCTGCCGGATCCGTCAGCAATTCCAAAATGGCAGAGCGTATATTTTCCGTTTCAGTCCCCACCAGCTTCAGCGTTCCGGCTGCGATCCCTTCCGGGCGTTCCGTCGTATCACGCATTACCAGCACCGGCTTTCCGAGAGAAGGAGCTTCTTCCTGGATACCGCCGCTGTCCGTCAGGACGATATAAGATCTTGCCATAAAATTATGAAAATCCAGCACATCCAGCGGTTCGATCAGCCTGATCCGGTCACAGCCGGACAATTCCGCGGCAGCAGTCTCACGAACTACAGGATTCATATGGATCGGATAAATCACTTTCGTATCCGGATGCTCTTCCACCACCTGGCGAACGGCCCTGAACATTCGGTGCAGCGGTTCCCCCAGGTTCTCCCGGCGATGCGCGGTCATCAGGATCAGCCGTGAATCGGCAGCCCAGTCAAGCTCCGGATGGGTATAATCCGGCCGGACAGTCGTTTTCAGCGCATCGATCACAGTATTGCCGGTAACAAAGATCTTTGCCGGATCACATCCTTCCGCAAGCAAATGTCCCTTTGCAGTCTCTGTCGGTGCGAAATTGTACCGTGCGGTAATACTGACCGCCCGGCGGTTGAACTCTTCCGGATATGGCGCGTAAATGTCATATGTTCGCAAACCTGCTTCAACATGGCCGACAGGGATCTGAAGATAAAAACAGGCAAGCGAGGAAACGAACGTCGTTGAAGTATCACCGTGTACCAGAACCACATCCGGTTTTTCCGACTCCAGAACCGGACGGATCTTTTTCAGGATCTCTGTAGTAATGTCAAAAAGCGTCTGGCGTTCATGCATCACCGCAAGGTCATAATCCGGCTTTACCTGGAATGTATCCAGCACCTGATCCAGCATCTGCCGATGCTGTCCGGTCACGCATACCTTTGTCTCTAAAAGGGGACATTTCTGCAGTTCCAGGACCACCGGACACATTTTAATTGCCTCCGGCCTTGTTCCGAAAATCACCATAATTTTTTTCATAACCTGTAAACCTCCTCGTCAGTAAAGATATTCCGTGTATCAAGGACGATTTTTTCCCGCAGCAGCGGCATGGCATCCCGGATCTCACTATGCCCCACCATGATCACGATCAGCTCCGCTTTTTCCAGAAATTCATCCAGACTGTGAAGCTGTCCGGGAACCATATCCCGGCTGATGAAAGGATCATAGGCCAAAGGTTCCGGTTCACCTTTCGCCCGGATCACATCCAAAAGCTGAAGGGTCGGGCTTTCCCGTGTATCGTCCACATTCTCTTTATATGTCAGCCCATACAGGCCAACCCGTGAAAAATCACTGATCCTGTGTTTTTTCATGATCTCACGGATCCGCTTATGAACATATTTCGGCATGCTGTCATTCACATTCCGGGCTGAATGGATCAGCGGCGTCAGGTTCGGATAATCGCCCACAAGGAACCAGGGGTCAACGGAAATACAGTGTCCCCCCACACCGGGGCCAGGGCTGAGGATATTGACCCGTGGATGCAGATTGGCGATCCGGATCACTTCATAGACATCCATTCCGGACGCGTGACAGATCTTCGTCAGCTCATTGGCAAAGGCGATATTGATATCACGGAACGTATTCTCCACCACTTTGCTCATCTCAGCTGTACGGATATCCGTCAGCACGATCTCACCCCTGCAGAAAGAGGAATACAGTTCTTTGATCATCTGTGCTGTTTCCGCATCATCCGCACCGATGGTCCGTGAATTATTGACCAGTTCGTAGAGCATGTTGCCGGGAATGATCCGCTCCGGCGCGTGGGCCAGCCGGATATTGCGCCCGTTCAGCAGCGGACGGACACAATGATCAATTGTCCCCGGAGAGATCGTCGACTCCACCACCAGGACAGCGCCGTCATCACAGATTTCCAGAACGCTCTCACAAGCCCTGATCACATACTGCGGATCGATCTTGCGTGTTTCCTTAATATAGGGCGTCGGTACCGAAACGATATAAACATCAGCCTTCTGATACTGTTCCGAAAAACGTATCCCTTTTTGAACGGCTGTTCCGAACAGTTCCGTCAGCCCTTTTTCTTCAAATACGGTCATCCCCTCCCGCAGCTGACGGATACGCTCCGAATTATAGTCGGTTCCGATCACATCCACATCATGCGCAGCCATCATCAGTGCAGTAGGCAGTCCGATGTATCCCATTCCGATCACATTTACTAACATAAAAATCCTGTTTGGTATCTATTCCTAATAAGTCAATGGAGATCTGCCCTGAATAATATGGACTTCTCCCGGTATTTGCAGGGCAGGAGCTTTGCCTGCCGGCTCGCTCCGCCTGCTGAGAATATGGCTCTGAATAGTTTCCCTGTCTGTTTTGTTTTTCAACTTAATACAGTATAACCTGTTTTTTCCATCTGCCCATCGAAATATCTGAATTTTATCTCATATCCGGCTCCTGAATTATGTAACGGATCAAATGACAGAAAAACCAGAGCCTGTCGATGATCCGAAAAACAGAATTTCAATTTCCGGGATACTTTTATGGCACCGCGCAGACAGGGGAAAACAGCCTTCAGGCAGCTATGTAATTAATGACTGTTATGCAACACAATTCAGGAAAGAAAACGGAGGCAGTTCTTTGCCTCCGTTTCATCACAGAAAATGCTGTTGTTTTGTAATATGCCCTGTAACAGGCAGAATCGTTTTTATTTCAGCTCAGCGGATGATATCGCCTTCCCGCAGAAGCGGAAGGAGAACTCCAACATTCAGCTCCTGCGCTTTATCATAGATCATCTGCGCCAGCATAACATCCGACAATGCGACGCCATGGCTTGAAGCGATCACAAACTCATCATCATCCAGCCGTCCCGGGACATCCCCGTTGACGATCTCTCCGATCGTGTACAGTTTTTCCGGCAGTCCGTCCGTATACTTTCCGTCCCGTTCATATGTCCGGACCAGACCGATATCATCACAGACAAACCGATCCGCCGCGGTATAAGTCTTTCCGTCCCAGGCGGTGCTTTCCAACGGAAGCCCGAGCATTCCGCGGTGCAGCATATCCCAATAGATTATCGGTTTATCTCCCCGCTGCGTCGCTGTCAGCAGTATATCCGAATCATCGATCGCTGCCTTTCGTTCCGCATCATCATGGATCGGAATGATCTGCACATCCGGCAGCAGCGGCTGCATTTTCGCGAGATATGCTTCCAGCGCCTGCGGATAAATATCGCCGATATAGATCTTTTCGATGGAAGGCCGAACGATCTTCATCAGCCGGGCATTCCATTTTCCCTGTTCACCCGCACCGATGATGGTCATCGCTTTCACTTCTTTCTTTGCGCAGTACTTTGCTGTGACCGCAGCGACAGCCGCAGTCCGGACCGCGGTGATCCAATGCGCGTCCATGATCGCCAGAGGCGCGCCGGTCGAATAATCATTCAGGACCATCACACCCCAGGTCACAGGCAGCCCTTTCTGCCGGTTCGAAGGATATCCGGAGACCCATTTTAATCCGCATTGCTGATACTCGCCGCCGATATAGGCAGGCATCGCATTCAGATAGGTACCTTCCAATGGGTTTACATGGATCTTCGACGGAAGCTGGCATAAGCCTTTCGCATGCGCAGACATGACTTTTTCCACAGCATCGATCACATCCTCATACGGAAGGTTCAAACTCATAATATCTTCCTGAGATAAAAATAAAAGTCTGTAAGTGTTCATCATCTGCTCCTTCGGTCAGGATCTGACATCCACAGAAAACTGTTTGCAATCCAACATAATTATTGACAATTATAAATCCTGATTTCCGTTTTCACAGATTTTTTTGTCTCATTAATGTCAGTTTTACAAAATTACATTTGTCACTATGTTGTTTTTCAAAATATTAGCGTAAAATAGAGCAAACGGTATTAATCCGCGTCCAATTATTAATAAGGAGTTGAATTATGAAGAAAACATTACTCATTGTCCTTTCGATCATCATGATCCTTTCAATGGTTTCGATGGTCAGTGCCGATGACAACAAAGTCGTCATTTATCACTGTCTGTCCTCTTCAAGAGCTGATCCGATTTTCGAACAGCTCAAAGCCAAATTCCCTGAATATGAAATTCAGATGGAATATATGGGCCTGAGCGAACTTGCCGCAAAACTCAAGAACGAAGGAACAGACACCGATATCGATATCGCGCTGGATCTGGGTTATGTTTATATGGAAGACATGAAGGATCTCTGGGCGGATCACTCTGAATTCGACGCCAGCATTTTCGCTGATTTCATGCAGGTCGAAGACAAAGCCTGGATGCCCTGGACGATGTACAGCGGCTGTGTCGCGGTCAACATGGATGTCATGGCTGACAAAGGCCTGGAAGCCCCTGCCAGCTGGGAAGACCTGACCAAACCGGAATACAAAGGCCTGATCCAGATGCCGAATCCCGCTTCCTCCGGCACCGGTTACATTTTCCTGAAGATGCTTGCCGAGCTCTGGGGCCCCGAAAAAGCTTTTGAATACTTTGACGCCCTTGCCCCGAACGTTCTGGCCTTCACATCCTCCGGTTCCGCCCCGCTGAAGGCGCTTGTGGAAAAAGAAGCCGGCATTGCCCTCTGCATGACCTATCAGGCAGCCAACAAGATCGCTGAAGGCGTAAATCTGAAGATCGTTGAAGTGGAAGGCGGACATCCGTGGACTTCCGACGGTACCGCGATCATCAAAGGCCATGAGACCGATGCTGTAAAGGCAGTCTTCAATTATATGTTCACCGACGTGGTTTATGAAGACGCGAAGATCGGTCCGGAACACGGTCTGGCCACGGGTGATGAACAGATCCCCGGATTCCCGGAAAACATCGTTTACGCTGAAATGGGCGAAGATACACTTGCAGTAAAACAGGAGCTTCTGGAACAATGGATGTACGAATAAATCAGGAGAAACGGATCAAGATCCGCGTCACTGATTTGTACAAAACATTTGGGACCAAGGTAGCCCTTGACCATGTAAGTTTTGACATCGAGGATGGAGAGTTTCTCTCCATCCTCGGACCATCAGGATGCGGAAAGACCACCATTCTGCGAATTCTGATCGGCTTGCTGGAACCGACCGGCGGTAAGATTTTCAAAGAAGGTGTGGATATTACCGATATGCCTGCTTCCAAAAGAGGCATTGGTATTGTATTTCAAAACTACGCATTGTTCGAAAATATGACCGTGCTCGGAAATGTCGAATACGCGCTGCGTTTTCATCCGGAACTGAAAAATGACCGCAGAAAGATCGCGCTGGAACAGCTGGAGACGGTCGGGCTGACCGAACACATCAATAAAAAACCGCACATGCTCTCCGGCGGTCAGCAGCAGCGGGTCGCCATCGCAAGGACTTTGGCACTGCGTCCGGATGTCGTTTTATTTGACGAACCGATGAGCGCGCTGGATGTCGCGACCAGGCTTGCGCTGCGGCAGGAACTGAAAGATATCCAGAAGAAGATCGGTACAACGATGGTCTATATCACACATGACCAGGAAGAAGCCTTTGCCATGTCTGACCACATCATCGTGATGAGCGACGCGAAGATCCATCAGCATGACACACCGGCCAACATCGTAGATCATCCGGCGGACGATTACGTGCGGGACTTCGTGATCCATAACCTGAAACTGAAGATCGATTCCCTGAGCAAATATGCAAGGTAGGATCCCATGAACCGCGCGAATAAAAGCTCCCTGCTGATCAAGACCGCCATGATCCTGTTTTTCATCGGATGCCTGCTTTATCCGATCCTGCAGGTCCTTTGCAGCATCACGCCGGAATCCCTGCAGAAGATCACGGCAAGCGCACAGTTTCAGCGTGCTCTCGGGAATTCGCTGAAAACCGCGATCCCCGCCATGCTCATCGCGGTATTTTTCGCGTGCATCGCCGCCTGGGCAACCCTGCGCACGGATATGAAACTGAAAGGCATCTTCGCAGTCTTATTCACGGTCCCGATGCTGATCCCTTCTTATTCCCATGCCAGCGGTTTGATCCTGGTTTTCGGTCAGAACGGGATCCTGACGAACTGGCTGCATCTGGATAAACTTTTCGGGAACAGCGCCTATATTTACGGTTACTGGGGCATTGTACTGGGCTCAGTGATGTTCTCCTTCCCGGTTGCTTTCATCATGATCTCCGATATCATGAAATATCAGGACTGCACACCTTATGAAGCGGCTGATGTTCTCGGGATCCCCCGGCTGCATCAGTTTTTTTCGGTCACTTATCCTTACTACAGGAAACCGATGATCTCGGTGATCTTTGTGGTCTTCACTTCCATCATCACCGACTACGGTGTGCCGCACATTATCGGCGGACAGTACAAAACCATCGCTGCGCTGATGTACACCAATACAGTCAAATTGCTGAACTTTGAAAAAGGCGGTGTATACGGAGCCGTACTGCTCATTCCCGCAGTAATTGCCTTTGTCATGGACTTTGCGAACAAGGATAAGGGGAACCTGGCATTTATCGGCAAGCAGTTTGAGATCAAAGTCAACAAAGCACGTGATGTTATCGCATTCTGCATCTCCCTGCTGATGACGGTCTACCTGATGCTGCCGATCTTCTGTGCGGCTTACCGCTCCATGGTGGTCAGCTATCCGGTGGATATGCGGTTCTCGCTGTCCCACTATTCCACCGTTGCCTTCAAGAGCGGATTCATGTATCTGCGCAACTCTCTGCTGATCGCAGTGGTTGTTTCGCTGATCGGTGTCGTATTCGTCTATATTGACGCTTATCTGACGGTGAGGATGCGCTCCACATCCTCCCGGGTGCTTCATCTGCTGACGATGACCACAATGGCGGTTCCGGGTATCGTACTCGGCCTGAGCTATGTGATCGTGTTCAAGAAAACCGTAATTTATAACACCTTCTGGATCCTTTTCCTTGTCAATATGGTCCACATGTTTGCCAGTCCCTATCTGATGATGTATAACAGCTTCGGCAAGCTGAATGAAAACCTGGAAGACGTCGGCACGACGCTGGGGATCAGCCGCCTGCATATGATCACAGACATCATCGTCCCGCTGACGAAATCCACCATGTGGGATGCCATGTCCTATTTCTTCGTTCAGTGCATGAAGACCATCACTGCTGTCGCTTTCCTGTGGACATCCTACACGAAACCTTTAGCACTCAAGATCGATGAGTATAACGCGAATGTAGAGTTTGAAAATGTGGCGGTGGTCACGATCCTGATCCTTGCCATCAACGCGCTCTATAAGGTCGTTGCCAACCGGCGGCAGCATATACTGGCAAGGAACAGGAACAAACTCGGAAATGTCAGCATTTCCTGATCACGGTACATGAAATTTTCGATTCAGACAAAAAACCTTTTTCTCTGAATTTTGCGGGGGAAAAGGTTTTTTTCTGCGAAATATCAGAGCATTTTGACCATACTTCCAAAAATACTGCAATTCAACCGTGGTATACTCAGGGTATATAAAGGACAAGATTGAGACTATGAAAACAGGCAGAAAACAACAGATACTCAATTTACTGACCGCACGCGGATATACCAATGTCACGGAGCTTGCCTCCCGATTCAATGTAACCACCGAAACGATCCGCCGTGATCTGAATGAACTGGAGCAGGAAAACCTGGTGATGCGAATTCATGGCGGAGCTATCGCGGCAGCCAAAAGATCCCCGGAAGTTGAATATCAAAACAGAGGCCAGTACCTGATGCAGGAGAAAAAGGACATCGCCCGGTATGCGGCCGAATTGATCAATGACGGCGAAACAGTGATCATCATGTCCGGAACGACGACTCTTGCCATGTCAGAATTTCTTCTGCAGAAGAAAAACCTGACCGTTATTACAAATTCCATTCTGCTCTGCGCGGAATTGGCGGCATCTCAGAACATTGAAGTATTCATTTTAGGCGGAAAAGTCAGAAACGGCAATTTTTCTGTCTCGGGTCCCATCTCCATGGAGAATCTTTCCGTTTTCAATCCTGACAAAACAATTATCGGGATCGGCGGCATTTCTATCGAAAAGGGACTTACCGACCACCGTATGGATGAAACACTGCTGACCAGAAACTGTCTCAAAGCTGCCGGGATGACGATAGGTGTGGCGGATCACAGTAAATTCGGGACGATCACAAGTTACACGATCGGACCGTCCCGTATGCTGAATTATCTGATCACCTCCGATGTGACACCGGAATCAGCCTGCGCCCCTTATATCAAGGAAGGCATTCATGTTGTGCGAGTGGAGAGCCCACAGGAAGAATAAACTTATATCAGGCTGACCACAATTATTCTGTTTGTTTCAAAATTATTCAATGAGTGAGAAGAGTGATCTCACTCATTTTTTATACAAAGATCCGTAGCCACTACTGCGGACCCAAGTGTCAGCAGAAACGTTTTTTGCCGAAAAAGTATTGGGTCAATAAAACTGTCCCTGCCAACTTGCTCCGCTTGCGGATAACACATCTCTGAACAGTTACAGGTCAAGAAAAAAAATTTCGAACAGAAACATCGCTGAGATTCAGGTAAACGCTTATCACCTTTTGTTCAGGGATTAATACGGGGCAGAAAGAAACTTTATCAGGCAAAATATTTTTCGCTCCGCTCCTTTGAGCAGCAAATATTTTGGGAAGCAGAATTTGCAGTGCATCCTCTGACATTTATCTGAAACAGCAAAATGATCCCGTTGTTTTTTATGACAAAAAATGTGACATTTTTCAGGCAAATTCAGCAGATTATCATATTCCTGCCTGTTTTTATGGTTTTCATTGGATTTTATCTTGACTTTTCAGACGTTTCCAAATATATTAAGAATATTGGAAATGTGATAATTCATAATCGATCATATTTTGATCCTACAGTATTGAAAAAGCCGGAGCTATTTCATTTCGTGTGCAAAATTACCTGTGATTCATGATGCGGGTAATTATAAAAATAAGGAGTATATATGAAAAAGTTCTTAGTTGTTTTGCTTTGCGTCGTGATGGCGCTCTCCGCAGTGATGGCCGCTGCCGCCCAAGATAATAAAGGCGCGTCCGGTTCCACTGATAAGGACGTCTACATTGACTTCTGGGGCGTATGGGCGAATGATAACTACCGCGCCATGTACTGGCAGGAAAAAGCCGCTGAGTTCTGTGAAAAGTATGAAGCGGAAACCGGTACCTCTGTCCAGATCGAATACTTCGGTCAGGGCGGCTACGCGAAATTATCCGAAAAACTGGCTGCCGGCGCAGTGACGAAAGAACTGCCGGTCATCTCCCAGGTCGAGGAACAGGCTACTGCCCGCTTCTACCCCCTTGCCGCTGACCTGAGCACCCTGCTGACTCCGGAAGATATCGATGACTATCTGGATGGTCTGCTCGTTTCCTGCACGCAGCATGGCAAACTGGTCGCTGTCCCTGCCGGCCGCTCCTACATCGTCGCTTCCGTCAACAAGACCCTGCTTGAACAGGCCGGTCACACCGTTGACGAACTCGATAACTGGACCTGGGAAGATATGCACCAGATCGCGAAAGACATCTCCGCTCTCGGTGACGGCATTTACGGTCATGCCCAGTACTGGGATGAAGATGCCTGGCCGTGGGAATCCTCAGTCTACTCAAACGGCGGTTCCATCGACAATGAAGACGGCACCGAGATCGTTTTCAACACTGAGACCGGTTCCCCGATCCTGAACCTGGCTGTCGAAATGATGCTGGACGGTTCTTCCATCAGCTACTTCAATGATTATCACTACGCTGATGTCTCCGACGGCTTCTATCAGCTGTGGGCGCAGGGCAAACTGGGTATGTACATCGGCTCCATCACCATGTACAAGTCCGGTATGAAATTCCGCGACAACTATGAAGGCGAAGACAAGGCCGACTTCGAGATCTATGTCGCGAAACAGCCTGCCGGCAAAGCCGGATTCTCTGTCGTGACCGGCGGTTCCAATATGATGATCATGGATTCCGCAACCGACCTCCAGAAGAAAGTCGCTGCCGCCTACTTCGAATATCTGGCTGAACCCGCCAACGTCGCCGGCTGGAACGCCACCTCCGGTTACATGGCCTTCACTGACAGCGTTGTAAATGATCCTTCCTTCAAGGAAACCACCGACGCCGACCCGAACCTGCTGAACATCTATCACTTCGTTGAAGATGCTCACGCCCGCCCGACCACCCCGTTCTGGCAGGATATGTATTCCAATGTCATCATTCAGGACCTCGCGAAGATGTGCCAGAATCCTGCTGATTACGCAGATCCTGCAACCATCGATGCCATGGTCAACAGCTGGGTCGAACAGTGCCAGGAAATTCTGGACGAAGGCCTCTAAACCATTCTCCGCGTAAAGCGGACTCATAATATCAATTATCTGCCATGCGGGCTGAGCCCGCATGGCAGCACTTATAAGAAAAGGACCTGATCAAAGATTGAGGAGAACGCCTGTTTTATAAAAAACGTAAAGACGCTGTTCTCAGTTTTTGTAAATAGATCCTCTGTCAGGAAGGAGTTACCTTATGGCTATTGTTATGCAGGATATCACGAAAATTTATCCGGGAACCACCGTACCGGTCATGGAACACTTTGATCTGACGATCAAAGACGGATCCTTTACCGTGCTGCTTGGCTCGTCCGGATGCGGAAAGACAACAGCACTGCGTATGATCTCCGGTCTGGAAGATGTAACCGAAGGAAAGATCATCTTCGATGATGAAGACATTACCGATGTCGAGCCCGGTGAACGCAACCTCGCCATGGTCTTCCAGAACTACGCGATCTACCCGCACATGACCGTCCGCGGCAATATCGAATTTGGTCTGAAGAACTATCAGATCTCCAAGGAGGAGATCAAGGAACGGGTCGATTACGTGCTGAAGCTCACCGGCATCGCCGAATACGCGAACCGCAAACCGGCACAGCTCTCCGGCGGCCAGCGGCAGCGCGTCGCCCTTGCCCGCGCGATCTCGAAATCGCCGAAAGCATTCCTGATGGATGAACCGCTGTCCAACCTTGACGCGAAACTTCGCACACAGATGCGGTCTGAGATGATCCAGCTTTATCAGCGGCTGGGCTGCACTTTCATTTATGTGACGCATGACCAGACAGAGGCTATGACCATGGGGACGGATATCGTCGTCATGTGCAAAGGCAAGATCATGCAGCAGGGCTCACCGGAAGAGATATACCGTGATCCGGCGAATCTCTTTGTCGCTCAGTTCATCGGTGATCCGGGCATGAACGCGCTGCAGCTCTCAGACGGCGGCTTTATCGGCTTTAAGCCGCGGGATGTTGAATTTGGAAAAGGTGAGGACGGATTCAACCTCTTCGGTTCGATCCTGACATGCGAGTTCATGGGTGCGGATTACATGACAACGATCGATATCGGCGTCGGACATATCGTGATCCGCAACCCGGAACATAAGAACGCCGGTGAATCTGTGAACCTGTATATTCCGCGGAGCGCGCTTTATTACTTTGATTCCGAACAGAACAGGACCGAAACGGTCCAGACAGGTGAGGTGGTCAATGTATTCCACGTCGACGACTGAGTATGAACCGATACCGGTATTCCGCAAACTGGAACTGCGGAAGCACGGTCCCGTATACAAGTTTTTCAACAACGCGCTGAAAAACCCATATGTGCTGATCGCGCCGGCTGTCATTATCGCGCTGGGAACGACCGTTTTTGCGATCGGGTACTGCATTTATATGTCATTCATGAAATGGGACATGATTGCCGGGACCCGTGAGTTCGTGGGGTTAGATAACTACAAATTTATCTTCGGCAACTCCCAGTTCCTGATCTC
>DAIMGK010000016.1:0-9948 GCA_036723985.1 Flexilinea sp. | reverse complement strand
GATCATTTTCATGCTGGAGACAGTATTCATCGGGATGTTTCTGAAGGTCCTGGTGGGGGTCTTTCTGAATAAAAATAAACCTTTCCACAACCTGGTCCAGACCATCATGTTCTCCCCCTACATCATCGCCTCCGTCGCTATTGCGGTGATTTTCAAATATATGATGCGTCCGACCGGCGGCGTTTTCAACCAGATCCTGGGATTTTTCCATCTGCCGCCATCTCAATGGTATATGGGAGAAAAGACCGCCCTTGCTTCCCTGGCGTTCATCACCATCTGGCAGGGGCTGGGCTATGGCGTTTTGATCGTGATCTCAGGCCTGCATGCGATCCCGAACCATGTCTATGAAGCAGCCAAGCTGGACAAAGCCGGGCCGGTAAAGACCTTTTTCCAGATCACCATTCCGCTGCTGAGCCCTACGATCTTCTACCTGCTGGTGACTTCATCCGTGAGTGCGTTTACGACATTCGATATCGTCTCGATGATGACGAAAGGCGGTCCGGGTAAAGCCACGTATATGCTTGCCTACTACGTCTACATGCAGGGCATCCGTCACATGCATTACGGCCGTGCGATGGCAGCATCCGTCGTATTAATGATCATCACCTGCACGCTGTCGGCGATCAACTTTGCCCTTGCAGGCAAAAAGGTCCACTATCAATAAAGGGGAGGGCATATGGCTGATACCGTGAAAAAATCCCGTCTGAAGAAAAAGAATTCCACCGCCGGCAAAGTGGCAGAATGCATCCTGCTGGCGATCCTCTTTATTCTTTTCGTGCTGCCTTTTTATTACATGATGATCTCTTCCTTCAAGACCACGATCGAAGCGCTGGCGAATCCGCCGGTATGGTGGCCGAAGCAGTTTCTGTTCTCCAACTTTCCGGACGCCTGGCGTGAAGCGAACTTCGCCAAGTACGGGCTGAACTCCATCATCATTTCCACCAGTGTTGTGATCACCTGTCTCGTCTGCTCAGTTCCCGCGGCATTCGCTTTCGGACGTCTGAACTTCAGGTTCAAAAACTTTTTCTTCGCGATCATCCTCAGTGACATGATGATTCCTGTACAGTGCGTTTTTCTGCCGCTGTTTATCCTGTTTTCAAATCTGGGATGGCTGAACACTTACGGTTCAATGATCCTGCTGTTCACCTATTCCGGCTCAACAATCTTCTTTATCCGCAATGCTTTCATGCAGGTGAATAACGAAGTTCTGGAAGCTGCCCGTCTGGACGGTGCCAGTGAGCTGACAGTCATGTTCCGTGTTACATTCCCTATGGTCAAGCCGGTGGTCGTGACAATGGCGCTGATGGCATTTCTCCGCCGCTGGAATGATTATTTCTGGAACGTCTCACTGACGACAAATGACCGGGTCCGGACATTACCGTTTGCCATCGAAGCACTGAACGCCGCGACTGACGGCGCTCTCCCCCGCTGGGAGATCACAATGGCCGGCGCGACGATGCTCATGGCTCCGATGCTCATCGCCTATATTTTCGCGAACAAACAGATCAAAAACGCGTTTGTGTATTCGGGGATCAAGTAGGGAGCAGGGATCAGTTGGCGGCTGGTGGCTGATGTGTTTCAGCGGAGACGGTTTTCGCTGAGTCACATCGGCCGGAGAGAAATTGTCGGGACGATCACATTTGACGTCGATATAGCGCGAGTCAGCGGGCAAAGCCGATACCTTACAGTGCAGGGTCCAGCTGACTCGCTCCTCTTGCGGAGAACAGGGTTCTGAATAGTTGCAATGAAAGAATTTATCAATTCGATCCGGGAAAAGCTGTTCGGAAATTATGAATGGATAGTGGATTTTACCGGCTCCATCCGTCCCCGGGATATCAAAAAGGCAAAGTGGTCATCAGTCATCGGGTATGTGTTCTTCTTCGTTCCGATGATCATGCATGATGACAACCAGTTTGCACGCTTTCACTGCAACCAATCGATCCTTAATCTGGCTTTGTCAACGATCGTCGCTGTATTACTGACCATGATCCCATACATTGGACCATATCTGATGGCCATACAGGAAGTCCTCTGCGTGATCTGGATGATCCGGGGAATGATTTATGCAGCTAAAGGCAAGGCGATCGGTATTCCGCTTGTCGGCTGGATCACCATCCTGCCCTACCGGTATCCGGGACAATGATCAGGTGTTAGGGTTTGGCAATGATAGTGAGCCGTCAGGAACGGTTCGTAATGGCTTAGAAACGGGGCAATGAAGGACCGTAAATTTATACGAAAAAAGCAGTAAAAAATTAGGAACAGGAGCATGATAATAGGATCAGGCAGGCAGGTCCAGGTCATTTTTTGGAGAATATAAGATCCAATCCGGATAACAACCATCTGACGACTGACACCTGATACCGGCAAGGAGTCATATGAAAAATCGACGATTAGTAGTTATTTCTGTAGATGCATTGTTCGCTGAAGACAAAGCGTTTTTGGAGACACGCCCAAATTTCAAAAAATGGCTGGAACACGCCAGCGGGTGTGAGTATACTTTATCGATTTACCCCACAGTCACCTATCCCAACCATGTGACGATGGACACCGGTACTTACCCGGAACGGCACGGTGTCTATACGAACTATCATTTTACGACCACCGGAAAAAGCAACCGTCACTGGGTATGGGAGAGCAGCGCGGTCAAAGTCGACACGATCTTTGACGCGGCAAAACGCGCCGGATACACGACCGCCAACGGCTTCTGGCCGGTCACCAATTACAAGACCGATTCCATCGATTATCATATCCCGGAATACTGGCTGGTCAATGAAGGCGAAACGGTAGAACAGGCATTTCTGGACCGCGGTACATCCCCGGAAATAAACGAGATCGTTATAGCAAACAAAAAATACCTGCGGGAAGGAGTCCTCACATTCATAGACAAAGAGCCGGAATACGACGAATTTATCGTCCACTGTGATTGCGACATCATCCGCAAATACAAACCGGACCTGCTGATGACGCACTGGTGTGTAATTGATGATTTCCGTCATCGTTACGGTATCGACCATCCGAAAGTCAGGAGCGAAGGTATGGATCACGTGGACAGATTCTTCGGCATGATACTCGACGCGCTGAAAGACGCGGGCGTATATGATGAGACCGATATCTTCGTCGTTTCCGACCATGGACAAATGGATACGCAGCGGAAGATCAAGCTCAACGCGTTTCTCGTTGATAAGGGACTCATCACACTGGACACGGAAGGAAATGTCAGCGATTATACCGCCATGATGATCTCACAGGGAATGAGCTGCCACATCCATCTGAAGGATCCGGAAAATAAAACCGATTGGCAGCGGACATATGATATTCTCAACGAAATGGCGGAGATCGGCATTTACGGCTTCCAGAAAGTCTTTACGAAGGAAGAAGTCAGGAAGCTGTATCATCTGGACGGGCCTTTCGATTTTGTACTTGAGACAGATGGCTACACCTCATTTCTGGACGGATTTACACCGCCTTACATCTGGCGGGAAGACCGGACGGAAGAATGGGATCACCGTCACGGGAAAGGCAGCCACGGATGCCTGCCTTCCAAGGGGCCAAAACCCATGCTCTGGTGCAGGGGACCGCACATCCGCCCGGATGTCTGGCTTCCGCCGCATGAAGTCATTGACGAAGCGCCTACCTACGCCCGGATCCTTGGCACGGATCTTCCGGATGCCCAGGGCAAATCCATGGATGAACTGCTGAATCTGTAAACAGGATCCTGTATGGAAGGATATATCGCATCTTATGATATCGGCACCAGCGGGGTAAAAGTCGTTCTCCTGGATATGGACGGAAATGCAGCGGGTATCTCCACCGCGCCTTTTACACTCATTATCCCGCAGCCCGGATGGGCGGAACAGGATCCGTCCGAATACTGGAAACAGGTCTGTCTGGTAACCAATGATGTTTTGGAAAAGGCCCGGATCTCGCCGGACCTTGTGAAAGCCGTTGTGTTCAACACACAGTGGAAAGCGGCGATACCGGTCGACAGCGATGGGAATGTGCTGCACAATGCCGTGATCTGGCTGGACGGAAGAGCAGGAAAGCAGGCAGAGGAAATCAACCGAAAACTTGGCAAACCCGGTTATCTGGACGGGCATGATTACTGGGCACGTATTTTGTGGTTTAAGGAAAAATTACCAGATATCTATGCGAAAACCAAGACCTTTCTCGAAGTAAACAGTTTCCTGCGCTGGCGTGCGTCCGGTGAAAAATATGTCGATCTCACCAACGATTTCATTCATTCCTACGATCCGGATATACAGGCATCATACGACAGGATCATCGACGCAGCAGGACTGGACAGAAATAAATTCCCTCCCATGATCCTTTCCACGGACCGGGCGGGCGCGATCAGTGAAAAAGCCGCAAAAGAACTTGGTCTATGCGCAAAAACGCCGATATTTGGCGGAGGAGGAGATATCCCGGGGATCGCCATCGGTGCCGGATGCGCGGGATTTGAGAAAGGCCATATTTATCTCGGATCCTCAGGCTGGTTCTGCCTCACCTACCCGAAACGTCGGTCTGATGTCGGGATGCTGCAGCTTTCTCTCTATGTAGGGAAGGAAATGTCCGCCTATTCCATGCAGTCCGTCGGACTGTCCCTGAACTGGGCCATCGATCAGTTTTATCACCATGAGAAAGAAGAAATGGGAGACGGGATCTATGACCTGATCAACGCGGAGGCTGTCGCGGTCCCGCCGGGATGCGAAGGGCTGATTGCCACATCCTGGCTTCACGGGGAACGCAAACCGCTCTCTGAGAATGCGGCAGGCGTTTATTTCAACCTGCACGCTTACCATAAACGCGGCCATATGATCCGGGCGATGATGGAATCCATGTGCTATCTGATGCGATGGAAAATCGAAACTTACACAGCCGATACAGGCAAACGCCCTGAGATGATCCGCGTTGTCGGAGGCGGTTCATGCAGCGATCCCTGGATGCAGGCAATGGCAGATATTCTCAACATCCGTATCGAAATTCCGAAAAATCCCCGCCACGCCGGCGCGGTCGGCGGCGCTTACTGTGCTTTGATCGGCCTTGGCCTGGTACGGGATTTTGAGGAAGCGGATAATAAGATCACAGCGGAACGAATATTCACGCCCCGCGCTGAATACCGTGAGATCTATGACCGTCAATTTGCTGTCTACAAGGAACTGTTCCCCAGAACGCGTGACCTGTTCGATACACTGGCTCAGGCTGACAGATGAATGAACAGTCTGATTCAATCAAAACAGCCATCCCGGATCATAAAATCCAACAAAATACCACAAAATCTCACAAAAGGATTATAATCAGGAAAAATCATTTACAAAGGGAACTCCGCTTTACCGCATCAAAAAGAAACGACAGGACAGGTCAACAGGAGAAGTATTATGAAAATCGCGCTATGTGAATTCCATCAGGAAACAGACTCTTTTAATCCGATCAAAACGACCCTGGCTGACTATCAAAAGGTCAGAGTTATCGAAGGAGACGCACTGTTTCAGCTTCGGGGAAAAACCGATGCCATGGCGGGAAAGTTTGCCGCGATCGATGAAGCCGGCGGAGCGGAACTGATCCCGCTGGTCTCCATGATGGCACAAAGCGGCGGGACCGTTGGGCACGAAGTGGTCGATTTTTTTCTTGGAAAAGTCCTTACGGGTTTGAAGGCGAATCTGCCTCTGGACGGTGTCTTTATCGGTCTTCACGGTGCGACACAATCCGACAGTTCCGATGACGTTTGCGGTGATATTCTGGAAGCGATCCGCGGGGTCGTCGGAAAGGATTGCGTGATCATCGCCTCCACCGATCTCCACGCTAACGTGACTGAAAAATGGATCAAAAACACAGATTTTGTCTCCGGATACCATACCTATCCGCATATTGACTTCTTTGAGACAGGTTATCGGGCTGCCAAAGCAGGTCTCGCGAAGATCATGAAAACACAGGATCTGAAGATGGCATGGGCTTCCGTTCCCATGATCGCGCCGGCAAGCTCATACACCACCATGCACGGACCATTCAAAGAAATCATGGATTACGCGCTGGACCTGGTAAATAAAGGGGAACTCTTCGATTTCTCCATTTATCAGATGCAGCCATGGCTGGATGTTTCCACGGCACAATCCTCGATCCTGACAATTTCCCCGGATCCGGAAAAAGCAAAAAAATATGCCAACATCATCGCCGGAAAGCTATTCGACGCGCGCAGCCTGTTTGTACAGAAGCTTTATCAGGTGGACGATGTCATCAGCGAGGCGGAAAAGAATAACAGCGGGAAACCCTATATTCTGGTCGACTCTTCCGATTCCCCCAACGCCGGCGCCACCGGCGACAGCGCCGCGCTGATCGAAGCGATCAAAAAACGCAATTCAAACGTGAAAGCCGCGCTGTATCTGAACGATATCCCCGCTGCGGAACGGGCTTTTGAACTGGGTGTTGGGGCTGAAGATGATTTTACGATCGGGGCTTACCTGGATAAAAAAGCTTCCACCCCTGTTACGATCCGCGCACGTGTGGTCTCCCTGCATGATGGTTTCTACACACAGGAGGGACCTGCCCAACGCGGCAAAGTAAATTTTATCGGGAAGACTGCTGTCATCCATTATAAAAACACGGATATCGTCCTTTGCGGTAATATTCTGGCCCCGGGTGATCCGCAGATGTACCGCCATTTCGGCATTGAACCGACATTTTATCAGCTGGTCAGCGTGAAAGCCTGCACATCCTGGCGGGCCGCCTATGAACCCATGGCGGGAAAGATCTTCGAAACCGATATGCCCGGAAATGCTCCGCTGAACCTTTTCCGTGCCGACTACACGCATCTTCCAAAGCATTTTTATCCCTTCGAAGAAATCAGCGAAGAGGATATAAGATTCAGTCAATAGTCAATAGTCAATAGTCAATGGTTGATGGTTGATGGTTGATGGTTGATGGTTGGTAGTCTCCAGGCAGCGGCTTGTTTGTGATGGGCGATGAGCCAGAAATTTGTGAAGATATACGAAAAATAATTAAAAAGAGGAGATGGATCACCATCCCCTCTTCGTTTTTCTTGTATCTCAGCTTTCAAAAAAATTCCTGAATACTGACCACCGATCACTGAAAGCTATTTACTCATCGCATCCAGGCAGTCTTTGACGGCCATCAGCATGTTATAGCAGTCCTGTTCATAGATCTCGCCCATGTTGGCGATCTGGATCATGTTCATCGCGGCGTAAGGGCCTTTGCCGATGTAGAAGGTATAACCGCGTTTTTCCATTTCATCCAGGAAGGGCTGAGCCTGGATCCCTTCCGGCAGAAAGAGGGATGTCACCGTGTTGGACATGTGTTCGTTCAGCAGGAAACGGAATCCCAGCTTCTTCGCGCCTTCACGGATGATGGAGGCACAGCGCTGATAACGGGCGATCTGGTTCTCCAAACCTTCGTTCATGATATTGGTCAGAGCGGTATTCAGCGCCCAGAACAGCGTCACGTTCGGCGTATTCGGCGTCTGGTGCGTGGTAATCGCAGTGTGATAGTGCTTGTAAAGGCTCAGATAAACGTTCTTACACTGATCCGCGGTCAGACTGTCCAGCAGGTCTTTGCGTGCGCAGACATATGCGGAACCCGGGAAAGCCCCGACGCACTTGCCGCCGACAGATGTGCAGACGGCGATGTTGTTTTTGACCACATCAATGTTCTCGCCGCCGGCAGCGGAGACCGTATCGACTGAAAGGAATTTGTTGTACTTTTTGCAGAGCTGACCGACTTCATAGACCGGATTGATCATACCGGTGGAAGTCTCATGGAAAACCATCGCCACGACTTTCACCTGCGGATTCGCCTTCAGCAGGTCTTCGATCACATTGATATCCGGATAGGTTCCCCAATCAAATACAGCTTCGACCATCGGAACGTTGTATTTCGTAAGGATCTCAAGAAGACGTTCACCGAATACACCGTTGCGGATCAGCAATACTTCTTCACCCGGTTTGAAAATAGATGAAAGCACTGTCTCATTCGCGGAAGTACCGGAACCTGAAACGATTACACTGTAATAATTGTCATCGGCATTGAACAGCTTATTGATCTTTTCCTGGGTATCAACAAACATGGCTTCGAATTCTTTGCTGCGGTGGCAAATATCGTAATGAAGCAATGACCAGCGGACATTATCCTTAACCATGACCGGGCCGGGACTAAACAATTTTGGAGCTCCCATTTTGATTCCTATCCTTTTTCTTAAAATGCTTTTAGCATAAATCTTTATTTTCTTGATAAACTGCGGACATCCCTTTTTTTGAATGATCCGACATTTTAATTATAGCTTTTTTACAACAAAATATTCGCAAACAAGTACACAAAAGTACAAGAAATCCCACAGCCTTTCCACAAAACATTCTCATCTATCGCAAATAAAGGACAGTGAAGAGCAGGATACTGTTACTATTCGTTTTCCGGAATATCAGCGAAAATCAGTTCGATTCCCATTTCCCGGATTCGGGCGGCATAGGATTCAGGAAGCATCGGATCGGTTATGATCACATTTACACGGCTCAGGGGGCAGCTGTAAGAAAAAGCATTGGTTCCGAATTTGTCACTGTGCGCCACCAGATAGACTTTGTTCGCGTGATCGCAGATCAAATTTTTGAGTGTCGCTTCCTGCAGGTCATAATCTGTAATGCCGCCGTCAAAGGTGATCCCGCCGGCTCCGATGAATGCTTTATCTACATAAAACATACGGAGAGAATTCTCCGGGATCGAACCTTTCATCGTGCGCTCGTTTACATCCACCAGGCCGCCGAGAATATAAAGCGTTATATCGGAATCAGCCAATTCCGTCAGAACAGCGATCGAATTTGTGATCACCGTTACATCTTTCATCTGTGTGATATGCTTAGAGATCTCATGGACTGTTGTGCCTACGCCCAGGCAGACTGAATCCCCTTCATGGATAAACTCCGCGGCTTTTTTCCCGATCGCGTCACGTTCCGCACGTCCGTTCTGCTTGCCCCAGCTGCCGGCCGGTCCAAACTGGATCGGATCACCGTTTCGATTCGTATTCTCTTCGATGAGCACCGCTCCGCCGTATACACGTTTTGCGATACCGAGATCCTGAACAGATTCCAGATCTCTCCGTGCCGTTTCATTTGAGACATTGAACATGTGAACGATCTCGGAGATCTTGATGATCTTCTTTGCGTAAAGTACTTCAAGAATCTTATTCTGCCGCTCTTTCGCTAACATTGATCCCTCCGCCCATGGATAAGCTTTTATCAATTTATTACTGTTATGACATGTTTTTCAGACAATTATCAATAATTCATTTATATCATGAAATTGCATTGAATTTATCTGGAATTAATCATACTTTTTTTATGCTTTTCAGCTTTAAAACCAACAAAAGGCATGTAAGAAGACGCAATTCGTAATGAACCGGAGAAACAACACCACGCGGTCAAATTCCCGATCGACGATGATATCAACACAAATCCATCGCAAAAGAAGCAGATATATGACCAGATACACTCCTTCAGATCAGAACCTGATTGTTAAACCATGATTTCAAAAATGAACCCGACCCAATGGAAAAAGCGGCACTGAAATTCAAAGAAAGCTAAGCCCCGTGGTACGAGTCAGCAGGGACAGTTCTGTTGACTTGCGCTATACGGGCAATGATTTATCATGATCCTGACATTTTTTACGAGGTTTCTGCGAGTCAATGAAAACCGTCCCTTTGACTCTGAAATCCGGAATACTAAACTCTGAATGCAGATAAAAAAACGGGCGGCCTTTCGGCCGCCCTGATCTTTTGTTATCAGATCTTGATCTCGATATCGACCCCGGCGGGAAGATTCAGACGCATCAGCATGTCGATGGTCTTTGAATCCGGATCCAGAACATCGATCATACGGTTGTGCGTACGAACTTCAAAATGTTCATGGGAGTCCTTATCGATGAAGGTTGAACGACGAACAGTGAAGCGTT
>DAIMGK010000015.1:0-43534 GCA_036723985.1 Flexilinea sp. | reverse complement strand
CAAGGGGGACATTTCGCGGTGTCCCGATACCGGGACACACGTGAACCGTCCCCGTTGTCCCATGGTGGTTGGCGGTCGATCGGCGTAACCAGGACCGTCCCTGACGGAAACAGCAGAAGGCCGCATGAAGTGGTATAATGGGGATGGGAGAACGGCGCATGAGAAAAACAAAGCGGATCAAACTCGCCTGTCTGGGCTTTACGGCAGTGATGCTTTTCATTCTCTGCACACAGTTTCCCTACTTTTCCGATGACTGGGTATGGGGCTCTGACAGCAGGATCAGTTCCTTTATTGACGGGCTCACCAACCCGGAGAATCCTTTCCACTATTACAACAACGGCCGTTATTTCGGCAACGGGCTGGGATTTATCGGCGCGAACCATTTTATGATCCGGAACCTGATCATGACCGCCGCGCTGTGCCTTGCCTCCGCGATGCTCGCCGGGATCAGCGCGATCGCAGCCGAAGGCGCGTTTGACCCGCCCTTCGCGGTCCTCTTCACCGCGGTCCTGCTGGTTTTCTGCCCCCCGGATTATTTTCAGCACACGATCTCCTGGAATTCAGCCTTCATGATCTATATGGTCCCCTCGGCCCTTTACCTGCTGAGCCTGAAAAAGATCTTCGGACAGAAAGCTGACAGCCGGACGGATATCTCTTTCTTCCTGCTTCCGCTGCTCTCCGCGTTTTTTGTCGAGAACCTGACCATCGGGAACCTGATCTTCATCGTTTTGCTGATCCTTTACCGCTTTATCCGGAAAACAAAGCCCTCCGTGAACGAATGGCTGTACCTGGCAGGCTCGCTGCTGGGCCTGGCCCTGATGTTTTCCGACGACGGATACAGGCGGATCTTCAACGGGACTACGGCGGAGACCTACTGGGTCGCCGAGACCTCTTCCCTCAGCCGGATGATTGAAACCGGGCTCGAAACTTATACCTATTACATCGTCAGTTTCGTATTCAGAAATAATGCCCTTATGACCTTTTTCGGTGGCACAGGCATTTTTCTCCTCTGCCTGCTCTCCGGGCAACCCAGCGGAAAAAACAGGGACCTCCCGCGCTGCCTGGGGCTGATCGA
Source organism: Flexilinea sp. (assembly GCA_036723985.1). GTDB lineage: Bacteria > Chloroflexota > Anaerolineae > Anaerolineales > Anaerolineaceae > Flexilinea. The sequence continues at coordinate 42,459 of DAIMGK010000015.1, read as the reverse complement.
ATTTCTGATCGGGGGATATTTTCTGATCAAAAGCCATGAACCCGGATGGCAGCTGCTGTTTGAGCGGACCGAAATGATGGAAGCGGTGATCGCCGCGGTGTTCCTGATCCTCATGCCCGTGATCTTCCTGCTGCTGCCCCTGTCCGAAAGGAAGAAAGAACTGCTCATCTTCTCCTGGATCTTCGCGGTCTGCATCACCGCGCCGCTGCTGGTGGCTTCACCTTTATCCACCAGGGTATTCTTCCCCTCATACACATTTCTGCTGCTTGTCTATTGTGAAACAGCCTGGATCTGCTTTTCCCTGATCCCGGTTATTTCAAAGAACGCATCCGCGGGCTGGATGGGGATCACGCTGGCCGGTGTTTTTCTGCTTTTCTGGACATTCTGGTTCAGCATCTATGCCGTCATCAATCATTACGACAAGGCACGCGTCAGCTACCTGCGGTATCAGGAAGAAGCCGGAGCGTATCCGATACTGCTGCCGAAGCTGCCGTACGAGAATTACATGATCGTCTCTTATCCCGACACATACATATGGGAAGAACGGTTCAAGCGGTTCCACAGGCTGGACCTTGATACGAAATACGAATTGATATCCTTTGAGGAATGGAAAGCGCTGACCTCGGGAAACCGGCAGCCCTGAACCGTCACAATTTCCGGAAATTCTTCAGTTCGATCATGGCTCGGGCGGCGGCTTCCGCCTCCGGAAACGCTTTCATCACCGCGCCGCCGCGGATCCCGGGCTGCTCCATCAGCATATCCGCGAACGCCGCGATCACCGTTCCGGGCTGCGTCAGGCGCCGTATCTCACGGATATCCGGACGGAGCCTTCTTCCTGAGGCGGATCTTTTATACTCCGTTTCCGCCACATCATAACGGTCCTCCAGCTCTCTCAGAAATTCATCCGTCTCATAGATCTCATAGCGGGGAACACCGTACTGCCGGGCAGCGGTCTCCAGTCCATAGATCGTTTTCAGGTCAAAATTCATCAGCAGCTCATTAAATGCTTTCGGGCTGAAGAAATAGTAATTTCCGAAGAGCCTGTGGAAGGCTTTCATCGTATCCAGATAACCGAGCTTGACGTTTTTATTCATCCGCTGCCGGTTAAAATCAAAAGTCCCGCCCAGATCCTCGCTGGCGGTGATCTTCTTCAAATAAACACTGCCGGCCTGATCGACCTTCTGCGTCTCTCCCGGCCCGTTGATATCGATCACGATCAGATGGGTATATCCCCGGTCGATCAGAAGATTAAACGGCATATTATCGTACAGTCCGCCGTCCATGAAGCGTTTCCCGTCCACGTTCTGTGTCTTGTATATCGGGAAATTCGCGGAAGCCAGCAGATAATCGATGAGTTTGTTTTTTTCAATATCTTCCTTGAATATCCGCATCGGTACCCTGGCATAGATGTCATATGTCACGATCCCCAGATCCATGGGCGAGGCGTATACTTTTTCAATATCAAGATGGAGTTCCAGCATCCTCCGGAGAGGCGCGTTGGTCAGGCCGCGGTTGGCGATATATTCTTTCGTGATCGCCAGCAGGTTGGCGGGGTCAAAGACATCTTTGTCCGGGTCGATATTCCCGGAAACGGGCAGCACATCCGAGATGTTGATCGTCCGGTAGATCTCTTCGATGTCCTTCAGCTCACAGCCCAGGAACATGGCCGCGTTCAAAGCGCCGATGGATGTTCCCGTTATGCCCCGAACCGGGATCTCCAGTTCCTTTATCGCACGCCAGGCGCCGACCTCATAGGCTCCTTTTGTCCCGCCTCCCGAGAGAACGACACCCCATTTCTCAGCCGGAACGGAATTACAGCCCGCTCCGGATTTTTCCGTATAATGCATCAGCCGTTTCCAAAAATTTCCATCGTCCATATCCGCTTCGAGTTTTCCTTTCTTCCGGGATTATACCATTTTCCGATTTTGAAATGTGAAATAAGCCGGCCGGTCCGCCTTTCAGACAGTGACCTTCACCATCAGAAAACGCCGGATCCTGACCTTTCGTTTTTTTGAAAACGATCCGGGTAGTATCAGCCGAATATCAGGGCATATTGGATCCGTATCCCCCGGATAAATACTTCCATCAGGGAAGGGAACAGCCCAATCAGGATCAGCAGGGTCATCAGAATGATCAGCAGGATCCGGCGCATCAAAATCTCATAACGGGTCTCCTCATCCTGTACGGGGATCTCCTTATCCGCATCCGAAGACGGAGAAAGGAAGATGATCATCAGCCGCAGTCCGCTGAAGATCAAAACAGCCGAAGCGGCGGCGGCAGACCAGCCCAAAAGGGCCGAATGTTTGAAACATTCGGTAAACAGCGTCATCCGTAATCTGAACCCTGCCAGAAACGGCAGCCCGCTGACCGTAAAATGGGAAAGGAGCAGTGCGGTACAAACGATCGGATACTGATGAATGAACCCCCGCAGATTGCTAAGTGTCATATCCGTATCGTCAGAAACAAATTTCACAGAAGTTGCCCAGATCAGCCACACCACACTATGAATAAATAAGCCGGAAAGAAACGCGTTGATGCTTTCACGGGAATTGGCCCCGACCAGCATGATGGAAACACCGTTTTCCGCGGTGATAATAAAGGCCATCATACGCTGGAGATCATTCTGAAACAGGGCACAAACAGAGCCGATGACCAGCATCATGATCCCGGCCAGACGCAGCGCGTGAAACAGCGGCTGATAGGAACGGAGCCAAAGATGGTCATTCAAAAATTGGAGCAGGATGAAAAGAGAAGAGAATTGAAGCAGGGAGATAACAAATCCGCTGGCAAACGGGCAGCATTTCTCCATCAGAACAGCGATCCAGCTGAAGAACGGAAACAAAGCCAGCCATAAAGAAAAGCCCGAAAAGATCAGGATCACTGTCCGCCTCAGCAGATAACTGTCCCGCGGGTTGATATCCAAAGTCCCTGTCAGCCGGCCGCTGACAGCCAGGCAGATCATTCCCAGCATCTGGTAAAGGAGGAAACGGAAGATACTGTTTTCGTTGTGCTTTTCGGCTTCATGAAGCATCGGCAAAAAGAGCAGAACACAGATCATCACCAGAAAGATACCGTAAATAAAAGGCTGCACCGAGATCACACCGATCAGCAGCGCGGTACTCATCAGAGAGATCGGAATAAAGAAACGATAACATCGGGTGAACATGCTGCCGAATATCCATAAAAACGCGAAGACATAGAAAAAGGCAACAAGCGTCTGGTCCGCCCGGTCGATCGTGATGGACCGTCCCAATAACCTGGTTGATGACGAAAAAATCAGGGACGAACGATTCATCACGATCATGCTGTTTACCGGGATCCGCAGTGCCGTATAGGAAAGGAAAGCAGTCAGGGCCAGGCTGAGGACGCGGGTAAACCGTTTCCGTTCGGAAAACAGCAGTAAAAATGCCCCTGTAAAAAACGGAATATAGATCCATAACGCAGCCGCGCTCATTCGTCCGTCACTCCATTATCCAGAGAAAGAGGAAGCTGTCTGGATATCAGCACACCACAGCCGAAAGCCATCATCAGGTTGATCACAGCAAAACAGGCAAAAACCAGCATCGAGTTTTCCATGTTGATATAAGCGATCGTCAGCGACAGGCAAATACTTTGTAAATAGACACAGCGAAAGAACAAATCATCATCCAGGGACAAACTGATCAGCCCCGACATGATACACCAGACAGAAATAAACAGCACGCGCCGCTGTACCGGGATCCAAAGCCGGATATGCTCCATTATGGTATATGACAGGATCCCGAACACAACAAACAGAAGAAATCGAAAAATCAGATCTTCTTTCGCGTCGTTCACTGAGAAATTCATTTTGTTCAGGCTCCCGCCCCCTGCCCAAAACAGCACAACAACACCGATGCCGCAAACAAAAAAAGCCACACACATTTGAAATGAACATACATTCAGCAGCAGAATACTGCCGCCAAAGTATAAGAGCATCACTCCTGCAAGCTTCCAAAACCGCATCCGGACCGTATTCAGCAGCGCGCAGCCAAGTCCGCTGATAAGAAAACCGACAAGCGGGATCAGGAATTCCTTTGTCACAGCAGATCTCCCGAATAAGCGGCAGCAAGGAGCACCGCCAACAGCAGAAGCTCCCAGACCAAACCGCCATTATTCTCCAAAACAACAGATACTTTGCCGATCAGGACACGAATTCCCCTTGCAGCCAAACGAAAAGCCGCAAGCAGCCATTCCATATCCAGCACCTTTTTCATCACCCGCCAAAAGAATGACACACTTTCCCGCCCCCACGCGATCAGGTTTTGTGTCCGCAGCCTTTCCGGAAGGCGGTGTATAAAAACAGCGAGAAATACAGCCCCGATAAAAGCACTGACTGATGCCGGGATCACACCGAGGCTGAATGGCTCATCATAGCAGATCACGCTGATAAATACATGGATCCCGATAGCCGCGAGAAAACCCAGCGGGTACACAGAACGCATCCATGGTTCCAATTCAGAGAATTTACGCCCCTCCGCCCGAAGAATATGGACAAATCCCCCACCCATAAACAGCATCGCAACCAGGACAAACAAAATGTCTTTAACGGAATAAGGTGCCCGCACCAGCCCAAACCAGCCAACGGCATTTGGGGTATAGGGAAGGCCGGAAAAAGCTACGATCAGCAGGCCTGCGAAAACATTCATAAAAGGATTGTGGATCTGATATAGCGAGAGAGGCGCACAGGTCAGGACCAGTGAGATCCCCCAGGCGATCAGCGAATCCTGCTCACCGCTGAGGGCACTTACAAAAGCCATACCGCTGACAGCAAGCGCCGCATATGTATTTCCCGCGGCAGAGTTTTCAGAAAGGAGCCATCCGACCGTCCCGGTAAGAGATGCCACACCGCCGGCAAGGCTCAGCAGTGTATTCATATCCAGGCTCATCACCAACAGCGGCGTCCGGCTCAGCACCGGCATTACAGTCAAGGCGGATACCAGACGCAGCATGGTACCCAGGCCGACCCTGGAAACACTGACATCGGAATAAGGCTGAGAAATCGGCAGGATCCCCATACGCAGCGCACAGGCTACCAGTAAAAAGGCTCCGGCCGCGGGAGTGATAAAGATCCTGCCGGATAAATCGGGATCCGACATACTGTAAGCAAGGCTCGCCGCAGCCATGATCGTTCCGATAAACCGTATGCCGATGGCTATCTGAAAATTACGCCGGATCATCCCCGGACGGGACTGGAGATATTGTGTGACCAGGTCGATACCGTCAAAAATGACCCAGCCATATATAAAGAAAGAAACATCATGTGCCGAAACGGTCATATAACCGATCGCCTCGATCAACAGATAGAAAAACCACAGACGGGGAGCTGTTTGCGGTTCCATATAGGACGGCGCGGTCAATAATAATATGACCAGCAGCGCGGAAACCGCAAGCATGTACGGATAGGAGACCCTGTCCAGCACAAAATTCATATTGCCGCTTTGGGGAACGGCTGACGGATCACCGGTATTCTCAACAGCCTGTACCTGCATCCACGAAACACCCGGTGAAAAAATTTCGCCGGAACGAAAGTCATAGCGCCAATATAAAGAAATGGTCCATCCCCACACAAACAGAGCCGCAATGATCGCAGCAAACCACGCGGCACCGATATTTGCCTTTCCGCGGTTGATCAGCGCGATAAACAAAGCCGCCCCCAGCAAAACGCTTACAGGGATGAACCAGATCAAATTCATATAAATACAGATCCCGCCGCTTTATTATTCTTTAGAGCCCAAAACCTGCAGTCCGGACTGAAAAGAACAGATCACGGCGGCCATGATTTTTTTACTCACTCAGCGGAGCGCAATGGAGGAATCGTCCGCCTCCGCGTTTACCCTTCCATTCGCCGTTATCAACGATAACATCCCCGCGAAGCATCACTTTGACAGGGAATCCCGTCAATTCCATACCTTCATACAGGTTATAGTCCGTGCGGTGCTGCGCGACATTCACGCCGTACCGGACTTTCTTTACCGGATCCCATATCGCGATATCAGCGTCAGATCCCGGCAGGATACAGCCTTTTTGCGGATAAATATTGAATATTTTCGCGGGGTTGGTACACATCAGCTGGACAAAGCGCATGGGTGAGATACGCCCGCTGACGACACCCTGTGTCCACATAACAGGAAGGCGGTCTCCCACCCCCGGCTGGCCGTTCGGGATCTTAGTAAAATTATCCCGTCCGAGTTCCTTTCCCGGCCGTTTGAAAGGCTTTCCTTCATACATGATCTCTTTTGTTCCGTCAAACATGAACGGACAGTGATCCGTTGCCACAACATCCATCGATCCGTCTTCCAGTGTACCCCAGAGCGCTTCATTATCTTCTTCATCACGCATCGGCGGGGAACAGACAAATTTCGCGCCTTCCCATCCGCGATCCATGTCTTTCTGCGTAAACATCAGATACTGCGGACAGGTCTCACCATACATATTGATCCCCAGGTCCTTTACATAACTCAACAGATCAGCTTCTTCCGCGTTATTCATATGGACGATATAGATCGGAGCATCGCCGGCTGTCCGGGAAAGCATACATACATTCAGAAATTCGGATGCGGCTCCGTATTTGGAACGGGTGCGGGCATGCCAGATCGGCTCGGTATGACCGGCAGCCAGCGTTTCCGCGATCTGCAGGTCGATCAAATCGCCGTTTTCCACATGGAACATGGAAATAATACCCTGTTCCTTCGCGGCGCGCATCGCCCGGAAGATCTCCCCGTCCTCAAGCCTCATCCGGCCGTTGTAGGCGGTAAACATTTTGATGGAATTGATCCCCAGTTCCGGAAGCTTCGCGATCTCGGCAAGGCTTTCCGGTGAAAAGCGGGTATAGTTCATATGCACGCCATAATCGACGGCCGCTTTTCCTGCGGAAGTCTCTTCCCAGACACGGAAACTGTCGATCAGCGATGGTTTATCATGATTGGCGAAATCAATAACGGTCGTCGTTCCGCCGAAAGCCGCCGCTTTTGTCCCGGTATAGTGGTCATCCGTTGAAACTGTATTCATTCCCGGCAGATCCAGGTGCACGTGGGCATCCACACCCCCCGGCAGGATCATCATCCCGGAAGCGTCGATCACTTCCGCATCCGCGATACCGTCAAAATTCTTTCCGATGGCGGCGATTTTTTCCCCATCGATCAGAATATCAGCCTCATACATAGCGGAATCGCTGACGATCGTACCGCCTTTAATGATTTTTTTCATTTACCGCCTCCTTAAGACATTTATTCAGATTGCAATTCAAGCCCGGATAAAGAAAGGTTTCCGAGGAGGAAAAGAAGTTCCGCGGGAAGGTCTTCCGGCAGCGTCTCATCCGCAGGACCGGATGTCCTGCCATAAGTTTCTTCCCTTTCCCGGAGGACCCTCCATAAGTCTCCCCTCTCCCGGGCATTCATGGCCAGACCGCGGATCGTCTCTGCAGAACAGATCCGGCTGCCGGTCGTATAGAAAAATGTAAAACGTTTCCATTCATCTGCTTCAATGGCATGAGGTAATTTTTCAAGTCCGCGCAGCTGGATCTTGAAATACTCCTCATGTGCCCGCGGATGATCCGGTTCATCCCGAAATAACTCACTCCGGGTAGTCAGTTCCACGCCGGCCACTTCCGCGTAATACTCAATGCGGCTGCGGTGTCCTTTGGGAAAAGAGCCCGTCTGATAGAATGCGATGGCATCCGGATGGAGGATCTTCGGAGCACTTTTCAGCGGAATACGGTACCACCCCAGCAGCCGCGCGATATCCAGATCCCGCGGCTTCGGCATGATCGCTACCAGTACTAATGAATCTTCCGATAAAACCATATTCTCATTATAACCGCGAATTGAAATTCCAAGCCCGCAATTTGCCGTGTTTGGAAAAAAACGGCCTTTGTCAGAGATCATACAAAAAGCCCGCTCCATCGGCCTGCAGGCAGTTCCGGCTTATCTTTCTTGCAGTAAAATACCGTACATCAGTTACTTCAGCCGGATGCTTCCCGTATTCTTTTACGATTTCAGGGGTTTTTTATCATTTTCACCTGTAAATTGTTTCAGCACAATTGCTGCCCGGATCATTTGATCCCCTGCCGCCGGGAAAAACCGCCGCCAGCAGGTTTCCGGCGGTCAGGTTCGCTCCATTCACGTAAAAAAGGCCCGGAAAACCGGGCCTTTGATACGTCAGGGAAGAGAGGACCTTACAGGACCTGTCTTGCGAAAACAACACGCCGGTTCAGGTAGCCTCCTTCAATGGATTCATTTTCGCAGGTGACCAGGATCAGTGTATTTTCTTCCTGCTGCGCAATGGAGGCAACTTTATCAAAGTCATCGGGCTCCACCAGTTCATTGGCATAGACACTGTAAAGCTTCAGCCCACCGTCATCCGTGTTCACAAAGATACGGTCGTTTTCCGTGAGATCAAAGAGAAGCACGAACGGACCTGCTTCGGTGTTATTCAGATGATTATGGGCAGCAACCATGCTGTATCCTTCTCCGGGCAGAGCAGTACCGCTTAAAAGTCCCGCCCGATCCCCGAGCCACTCCACCGCCCAGGAATTTCCTGTTTCCGGAACACCGACCATTTCCACATCTACATTGATCACAGGGATCTGAATGCGCATGGAGAGTTCACTGTAAGCCAGATCTGCCGGCTGAATTGCCAGAGGTTTATGGGTAAATGTCGGGAAACCGGTCCCGGGAAGCAACATGTCTTCATCAAACGGGAACAGCATTCCCTCATAATGCCCGCCGGTACCGGGACGGGTCCTGTTTGCGATGGTCACTGTGATCAGTATCCCTTCGTCTGTATCAGCGGGCTGAGCGGAATAAATATATTCAACGACGTAAGTTCCGGCCTCAGTTGCTTCGGGAATATAAGTCGTCCACGGATCAGTCCCGTTATGCATGCGGTAGTAGAATTTTTTATTGGGATCCACGGATATACCGGCGACCAGGAGCTGCTGCGGCCTTCCATTATAGACCAGCCCTGTCCTTGCCCTGGGCGGTACGGATCCGTCTTCAGAGGGCGCGATCGTGACTTCGATCACTTCCGGGACATCAGTACTTTGCGGCAGCCTTGAGGAAGGAACGAGAACATATTCCACCTGATATGTACCCGCTTCAACAGCCTCCGGAACAGCCAGCCGCCAGGAATCCGTCCCGTTTTTCAGGCGGTAATAATACTTGAAATTGTCAGCAGGGATGCCGGGTTCCAGCAGTTTCTTCGGGCTGCCGTCATAGACAAGTCCTTCCTTCGCCCGGGGCGGAATAGAAACATCTTCCGGCATTGCGATCACGATCCCCGAAATAATTGTTCCCCGTTTATTTCTGTCAGGTACATTTTTTGACAGGATATATTCGACATCATATGTTCCGGGTTCCGTCGCTTCCGGGATATCCAGGTCCCATTCCCCGGTGTATAAGTTCCGATAAAAATACCGGTATTCTCCCTGTGCCATTCCCGGGATCACGAGATATTGCATTGTGCCGTCATAGACCAGTCCGGTACGCGCCCGGGGGGCATTTTCATCCACAGGCAGAACAGGCGCTTCCTCTGATTCTGCAATAATGATCGGGCCGACAAAATGTCCGGTATCATCATGCAGCGGCACGGCTTTTGCGAATTTATATTCGACATAATAGGTACCGGGATATGTTGCTTCCGGGACATCCGTAGTCCATTCATCATCAATTGTTCTGTAATAGCAGACCCAGGGTTCAACGGCAATGCCCGCATTTACCAAATAACGGGATGTTCCATCGTAAAACAGGCCTTCAATTGCCGTAGGCGCGACATTATCCACGTCGCCATTCGGATCGGTCTCTCCTGAGTCAGGCACAACATCTTCCTGCCCGGATTCTTCCACCGGTTCATCCGGCACGCTCAGGTCGCAATTGGTCCAGCGTGCATAAAGGGTATAACCGGGAACCGTATCATCATAATAAAAGATCACCGCGTCATCATCGTCCGGGTTCCAGACATAACCTCCCGGCATGATACTCGCCGCGTCATCATCGATACCATTGCTGAGGCTCCAGCCCCAGAAGTCACAGCCGTTCCGGACATAAGGAATGTCGCTGCTTCCTTCCGACCGGGCATTTTTCTTCAGTGTTACCGGCTCACCGGCGGTAAGAGGCTGGTCGGATATTTGTCCGGAAGATGCTCCGTTTCCGTTATAACGGATCACATCAGCCGCATCAGCGCTGATGGCTCCGGCTGCCAAAACAAATAATAAAAACAATATCAGGACCGACTGGGCCCTTCTTTTTCCACTGTTCCGGGAAATATAAAAACCTCTCATGATTCAGCAATCCTCTCTCCAGTTAATTGGCATAAATCAAGAATTCTATTGGTTTTCAATAAAAAACCATTGTCAGAAATGAATTATATCAGATTTTTTAAGATTAAGTAAAGATTAAAGAAATTTAATCAAACAAAAACTTCTGATTTTCCCATCCGTTTCAGGTTTTGTTATATAATTTTATATTATGGTTTCAAACAAGGAGGGAGAGAATGAGTGCAAAAACCGCTTTATTAGATAAACTGATCGAAAAATACGGCTTCGACGCGGCTGTTTTTATTCCCAGCGCCAACTTCACCTGGCTCACAGGCCAATCCAAACATTTGATGGAACGTCCCACGACACTGCTCTACCGACCCGGGAAAAAGGCTGCCCTGATCATCGCGGGTTTTGAAGTAGACGCGGCACCTGAAATGGACATCCCGCTGGAAGTTTTTACCTTCAGCGACGTTCCCACGGAATGGGGTGAAGCATTCCGCAAATCGGGTGAATATCTCGGTCTTGCCGGGAAAAAGATCGCGGCAGAACCCCCGAATTTCCGATTTTTAGAATACCAGTTTTTGAAAGATGCCATTCCGGAATGCGACATCCGGGGAGCACAGCCCCTGTTTACCGAGCTGCGCCTGCGGAAATCGGAAACAGAGCTGGAATACATGCGCAAAGCCGCAATTATCGCACAGGACGCGCTGGAAGAAACGCTGAAACTTGTCAAACCGGGCGTAACGGAACGGCAGCTCTCCGCTGAGCTGGTATCCCAGATGCTGCGGATGGGCAGTGAGCCGAAACTGCCGTTTGATCCCATCGTCGGATCCGGTCCCAATTCCGCCAATCCCCATGCTGAGGTATCCGACCGGGAAATTCAAAAAGGAGATTTTCTGCTTTTTGACTGGGGCGCCCGCTATAAGGGATACTGCTCGGACATCACCCGCACCTTTGTTGTCGGGGAAGCTTCCGATAAACATATCGAGATCTACAATACCGTTCTCGCCGCAAACCGGGCTGCTTTGGCTGCTGTCCGGCCGGGAGTTACCGCCGGCAGCATCGATGACGCGGGACGCGCGGTCATTACCGCGAAAGGATACGGACAGTACTTTACACACCGCATCGGGCACGGACTCGGCATGGAAGAACATGAGGAGCCCTATATTTTCGGCGGAAATGCGGTGATCCTCGAACAGGGAATGTGCTTTTCCGATGAACCGGGGATCTACCTGCCGGATTGGGGCGGCGTCCGCATCGAAGATGACGTAACGGTAACGGCTGACGCCGGAAGATGCATCACGGATTTTCCGCGTGAATTGAGGATCTTATGATCATACAGGAATTGATATTTGAGACGCTGCACGCGCTGCCGTTTATCTGCGGGCCGATCGATAACAACACCTTCGCCATCTTTGATGAGGCAAGTAAAGACTGTGTAATTATCGATCCTTCCTTCAATTTTGACCGGGTGCTCGCGGCAGTGCAAAAGCTGGGCTATCAGCCGCGGGAATACTGGCTGACCCACGGACACTATGATCATTATGTCGGTACCGCATACCCGCAATCCCTCGATCTCGGCATCAGCGCACGGATGCATCCGCTGGATGAACCGATTTTTCTGGAGGGGAAAACGATCATGGCCCGGGCGATCCCTTTGATCAAAAACAGTCCTGAGCCGGTCATGGACCTGGCTGACGAAATGATACTGAAGGTCGGAGGCTACAGCTTCCGGACACTTTTCACTCCCGGCCATGCCCCCGGACACTGCTGTTTTTATTGTGAGCAGGCCGGCTGGCTTTTCTCGGGAGATCTGATCTTTCGGCGCGGTTTCGGAAGGACGGATCTGACGGGAGGAGACGAATGGATACTGATGAAAAGCATCCGGGATAAGGTCTTCACGCTCCCGCCGGAAACTCTGATCATGCCCGGACATAATGACTTTACCACCGTCAGGGATGAAAAGGTCTTTTATTGATGAATGTTTTCGTTAAGGTTTCACGGTTCCTGCCGCTGCTGATGATATTTGCCGGCCTGTTCTGCGCCTGTAATGTGCCGGAACCACTGCCGACCGCCACCAGCACACCGGATTGGACCGCCACACCGATCCCGCCGACCTCAACGCCGACCCAAACGCCGACACCGACAGATACACCGGTACCGGCGTATCTGGATATCCAGCCGGGATCTCTGGAAGGGACCACCCTGACCCTGCGGTACAGCCTTGACGGAAAGGTCCGGGAAACAGTAGCAGAGCTTGCCGAACGATTCAACGCGGAAAATCCTGAAGGGATCACCGTCAACGTTCAGCTCGCTTATTCCAATGATGAACTCATGGAAGCCATCGCGGGAAGCCCGGCAGAAAAGACGGATATTCTGATCGCTGACTCCGCGTGGCTGCGAAGTATGAACCGAAACAGCTCTTTCCTGCTGGATCTTACCGGCTTTATGAACGATCCTGAACTGTCACTGGATGCCGAGGACATTGAAGCGATCATGCCGGTCATGCTGAAGCAGGAAAACATGGAAAACAGCTATTACGCATTGCCCCTGTATGCGGAACCGGCATTCCTGTTTTACAACAAGACATGGGCGATAGAACTCGGTTATCCCGATTCTCCGGAAGATCTTGCCGCGTTTGCGGAACAGGCCTGCGCTGCCGGGAAAGCCAATTACGCGGATGAAGATGACGGAAAACACGGTACCGGCGGATGGATCATCTCCGCTGAAGCCAACGGCGTCATGAGCTGGCTGCTGACTTTTGATCAAAAAAAACAGACACCCGGACAGATCCTCCGGAATGATGACGGTGACATTTTTACAGATACCGCGGCCTGGCTTAGAAATCTTTACGACAACGGCTGTGCCTGGAACAGCCGTGTCAAAGAGCCTTATGATTATTTCGCGAACCGCTATGCGCTGATCTACTCGGGAACTTATGCGGACGCAGAACGTCAATTTAATGCGTTTGAGCAGTCAAAACAAAATAGTTTTGACAACTGGGATCTGCTCGTTTATCCGCGCCGTTTCTCTGAAAAAGAGAACGACCCGCGCATATACGCGGACGCTGTTTCGATCGCGATCCCGCAGGGAGAAGCAAAGGATATGAATGCCGCCTGGCATTTTGTCCGCTGGCTGTATCAGGATGTACATGCAGCGGAACTCGCCCTTTCCGCAGGCGGGTGGCCGGTGCAGGATAATGACGCGATCACAAAACTGTACCGGAACAGCGGAAAAGACAAATTGTATCAAACACTTTCTTACCGGCAGTATCTGGTGAACAGTGACGCCGATGAGAACTGGCTTACGGATCAGCGGATCCTATCGGACGGCTTTGCTTATATTTTCAATCCATCTGCAAAAGCCGAAGACATTCCCGGAATTTGGGATCAAATCGGCATGTCCATTGCCGAAATCAATGCAGTCAGTGCTGCTTCTGAACATGAAGCTTCAGAAATAATGTCTGACACAGGAGGAAATAATGAAAATGAATCATAAACTTTTATCTTTTATCCTGGGATTAATGATCCTGGCGCTGGTGCTGAGCGGGTGCAATACACCTAAAAGTGGTCAGAGCCCGGCTCCGACTGCCACTTCCGAACCGGAAAACAGTGAAGAACTGATGATCAATAATAACGCCGGCTCAGAAAATACGGAAACCGGGACGGAAATCACCTCACCGGAACCGGATGATGAAGGCGATTCAATGATCGTCAACCCGGACAGGTCATCACTGCCGAAAGCTGATCTCACAGTCGGCAGTCCGCTGGGGAAACCCGCCGCATACCATGTATCGCCGGTCATAAATGCACAGATCACCCGGCCTGACAGCAGCAGCGACGGGCTGGTGATCACCAATGATCATACAGTCACATATCCGGAAACACAATCCGTCATTCAGAAAAGTGTGTCCTCCGGAAAGCTTCAGCCGCTGGGATACATTCCTCCGATGCAGCTGGCAAACGGACAGTCCATAAGCTTCGGATACGGTGAGACCTCCGCGGTCATCTCCGGCTACGTCCCGGCAGGAGGTGTCGTCAGTTACAACCTTTATGCATTCGCGAATCAGAACTTCCTCGTGCTGCTTTCTTCCGACTCAGGCACATCCGTACTCAGCATTAATGATGTTTACGGCAATGTCTTTCTTGATCCCAACCAGCGCCAGACCAGCTACAATATGTATCTGCCGCGCACCGCGACTTACTATGTGAATATCCATTCAACAGGCTATTCGGAAAACTTCACGCTTCAGATCTTCATTCCCGCCCGGGTCACGATCCCGGCCGGGCAGACAGCGGCGGTCATGAGCGGTTCCGTCGGTGCATACGGCGTTGTCGGATATACAGCCTATATGTATGCCGGACAGACCGCAAGGATCGATGACTATTCAGGTCCGCAGCCGACATCATTCCTCCGGGTCTCCGGACTTCAGACCGGCATCGTATATATGGATTACACATCCTATTCACCAAGCTGGTATTCTGTCGTACCTGCCACACAGGATTACCTGATCGAAGTGATCTCCATGGATTTACCGTCCAATTACCGTCTGACGGTGGATGTAAGGTGATCCCGAATTAACGCCTTCCGTGCGGAATATACAGAGCATGTGCCGTCAATTCACCGGCGGCACAGCTGAGATATTGTCAAAATAAAGAATAACGGCATCTTCTGAATGATTGCCCGGGGGGAATTATGAACAGAGACAATAATAAAAATCCGGGATGCCTGTCCGGACTTGCGCAGTTGTTTTTACTGAGCAAGATCTATGAATGGGGGCAGGAACATTTCGGCGCGAAACGGGGAGGCTGCTGCGGCTGCCTTGTCGGCGCTGTCCTTTTTGTCATCTTTATCATGCTTGTCCTGCGCATTGTTTTTAACGTTGACTGGACCAGCGTCAGTTTTTGAAATAACCGGCAGGTTTCGCTGTGGATCGTCTGGATTTTTCCGGCATTGATACGCAATCACTGCATATGGATTTCACGTCCGGAGTGCGGACAGCTTTCATACTGTCCGCACTCGTGACAGTGGTCACATTTATTGTCGGGCTCAACACGATCCGTAAAGGAAGCCGCATCACATTTTTCCAGAAACGCCAGCAGATGGTATCCAAAGGCTGGCGTCTGCTTTTTTTCAGCATTTTGATGGGCGGATTCACATTCCTTTTGAACCGTTACGGAGAACAGGCGATCTACTCTGTCATCGTTCCCACTCCTACCATCACGCCCACATTCACTCCTTCGATCACACCTACGATAACGCTTACTCCGACGGTCACTCTGCCGCCCACCATCACCAACACGCCATCCGTCACGAACACACCATCACTTCCCTCTGACCTGCACCTGCGCAGTGAAGGCTCCCTGATCGGGACCAATGTGATCGTCAGCCCGATCCAGTTCACCCTGAAACTCGGTGATAACGGCATGCCCACTGAGACCAGGGATTCTTTTGATAACCCCATCAAAGAGATCACCGCGTTTTTCAGCTATGACAGCATGGTCAGCGGCAGTCATCTGGCATTTGTCTGGTACCGGATGGATGATTGGGTGACCATGTGTTCCAGCGCTATCGTTTACGAAGGCAGCACCGGCGGTTACTATCACACATCCTGCGGATCGGACACCCCGGACCGCTGGCTTCCGGGCGATTATGAAATGCAGATCTTCGTCAACGAAGAATGGATCAATTCAGGACGCTTTACAGTCGTGGGAATGCCGCCCACACATACACCGACCATTACACTGACCCCGACGATCACACCGTCACCGACCAGGACTCCCTCGCCGACTCCGACTGACACCTTCACACCTACCGCGACAAATACACCCACAGCGACACGGACGCCTACCATCACACCGACTCCGACGATCACAAAGACCCCGACGATCACCTGGACGCCATCGATCACACCGACTCCGACTATTACCCGGACGCCGACGAATACCTTCACGCCCAGCAATACGCCGACAATTACTCTTACACCGACTAACACTTACACGATTACGCCTACACGAACACCCCGTCCTACGGACACGCGCGTACCGACATTCACTCTGACACCTTCAAAGACACTCGTTCCCACACGGACACTGCGTCCGACGGATACGCTCCGTCCGACGCTGACACCTGACTGGAAATAAAAATTCTTTGGAACAGGATACAGCCAGAGAAAAACTATGACCGGGCTTTGATGACTCTGCCGGGTATTTATCTGATTTTTTGGTAAAGATTATAAGTAGGCTGGATCTTTCCCAGATGAAAATCCAGCGGGAAACGCTCAAGTAATTCGTAATTCGGAGAATTGATCTCCAGCATATATGTCATCACAAAATCAACACATCCGGTATCCAGGCAGGCATTCTGTTCTTCGCTGATCTCTTTCAGCGGCAGGTTGAATCCACAGAAAAACCGCATGGTCGGCAGCAGATCCGCAGCTGTATTTACACCCATATCCAGGTACTGATAATTCATCAGCGAAGGGTCTTCTATCCCGCTGCTTTCGATCAGTGCCTTCGCCCGGTACTGCGGATAATCCTGTTTTTCTTTTCCGAGAGAACGCATATTTCCGGAACAAAAGAACACACATATGATACAGAAACATAAGGAATAGGCCGCAGCGCAAAGCGTATCATGTTCCGGTACAGCTTTTTTACGGATGACATTATGAATCACACCACTGATCCATAACAGTCCGAAAATCGTATAAACAGAGAAAACCAACGGATAATAGGAATAAAAACGGCCGCTGATATAGACGCTTAATAACAGTCCGCATAATGAAGAAATGATAAGCAGAAACTGATCCTTTTTTTCATTTTTCCCTGCCCATATGATACCTGACAGCGACAAGAAAAAAACCGGAGCACAAAAGACTAAAAAATTCAGCAAACCGTTTCCCAGATTCCGTATCAAAGTCAAATGACCGTAAATATCCGCGGTTTTTGGATACAGAAACAGATTTTGATAAAAATAGGTTTCGAAGAGATTATACGCGGCTCCGTTGATCATGAACCACAGCAGAATACACAGGGATATACATCCAAGTCCTAACGCGGTCCGCCCCACCCCACGCCATAATTCCGGAAGCCTTTTGTTCTTTTTCGCGTAAAGAAACAAAGCAAAAAAACATCCGAAATAAAATCCCAGCATGGAATATTTTGTCCACAGTACCAGTCCGCTGCTCAATCCGACAAAGAACCATTCCCGGCTGGCAGGCAATTTTTCATTCGCAATACTGCGGTATCCGACCAGTAATCCGTAAGCCAGCACCGGCAGACAGAACTCTTCCGCACTGTCACCCTGGGCAAACGCAGTCACAGTATATGAGATCAAAGCCAGAACCGGGATCAGCGGCAGCGCTGCCTTTCCCAGACGTATCTTCATGATCTGACAGGAACAATAGAGGAATAGGAAGCAGCTGATGATCTCCAATATCCATACACCTGTCAGGGATGTCCGGGAGATCAGGGCAGCAAAGGCATGAAGAAGAAGAATGACGGGGCCTTTTTGTTCAAAGACATCACGATACGGCATCATACCATGCAGGATGGCCTTCCCGACTGAAAACATGGTATGCGGATCGACCCAGTCATTGAAAGCATAAAACGGCGAACAATTGGAAACCAGTGTGATGACAGAAACAGAAGTCAGCCCGATATAAAGCTTTTCCGTCACGTTTTCAGGAACAGTTTTCTTCCATCGGAATACCTGAAAAGCCGTTCGCAGAAGCAGATCAATACCGTATATTGAGAGAGTGACAAGAACCGCAGCTGCCGCCCCGCAAATACGCTTGGCAGGAAAGTTCGGATCGATCGCAATATCCCGAAAAACCGCTGCGTCCTGCCACCGAAGATAATAACAGATACCCGCTGTAAGACCGATCCCTACGGCAGGAAGCGGATGCTCCAGCCTGAAACCTTGCTGACCGGAATCGGAATGGTTCCGGGAAAAATGTGTGATCAAAAGACCGCCCGCTATATACAGCAGCGCGGCGGATACCGCTGACACAACATCAGGGCCCGATATCAGGAGAAAAAAAGGGAATAAAACAAACCAGATCATCCGTAAAATGCCATCACAATTCTAACAGCTAAAGTTTAATGCAAAATTGACAATATTGAAATTGAG
The DNA here is from genome assembly GCA_036723985.1 of Flexilinea sp. GTDB lineage: Bacteria > Chloroflexota > Anaerolineae > Anaerolineales > Anaerolineaceae > Flexilinea. The sequence goes on along the minus strand of DAIMGK010000015.1, from coordinate 24,053 downwards.
ATATGATAGCAGCTGATCCGTAATTTGAAATCAACGGGAAACAGTGTCTGATGCTTTTGTCTGTATATCGTGATCACAATAAATATCCTGTGGTTCAATACAGCGGATGGCTGCTTCAGGTGGCATTTATAGATCCGCAAAGGCAAGACCTTCCTGTCTCCGGGCTGCTGCATCAAAAACTTCCGCCGCATTTTCCGCTGCTGATCCGGTTTCAGGCAAGCGTTTCAATGCCGCGGCACATTATAAAAAACTCTCCTTTCCGGAGAGTATTTGCAGATGAAAGACCGGTTTCGGAATACCGGTCCGGAAAATACGTTCCAGCTAAATCTGATACAGATGTCAGCCGTGATTTTCCGGAACCGGATGCCTGAACACCATTTTGATTTGTAATAAAGTCCACCGGGATCGCGCTGCCGGATCCGGGAATGACCCGCCGCATCGGAATTCTTTACCTGCTATCTACACTCAGATGCCTTTTTTCGCTCCTGATTCAACAGGTATTAGTGATCACAGGCTGGAAGCGATCCTTGCCGCCATCCGGGCATTGTTGAAAGCCAGCTGAATGTTGGACGCCAGGCTTTCCCCGCCGGTCACATCCTTGATCCTTGCCAGAAGGAAAGGTGTGATATTCTTCCCGTGAATATGCTGCCGTTCCGCTTCCGCTACCGCTTCATCGATCACTTTGTTCATACGTGCAGGATCCATCGCCCATTCATCAGGGATCGGATTGGCAACCAGAACACCGCCGTCCAGTCCCATATCCCACTTGGTACGGATAACAGAAGCAGCGTCTTCAGGAGTAGCACATGCGTAATCTCCTTCAAAACCGCTTTCTTTGCAATAAAAAGCAGGGAATTTCTTTGTTCCCATGCAAAGCACCGGCACACCAAAGGTCTCAAGATATTCCAGTGTCAGTCCGATATCCAGGATTGATTTGCAGCCGGCACAAACAACGGCCACATTGGTATGAGCCAGTTCCTGCAGATCCGCGGAGATGTCAAAAGTCTGCTGCGCGCCACGGTGTACACCGCCGATGCCGCCCGTCGCGAATACTTTGATCCCTGCCATCGCCGCAATGATCATCGTCGTTGCAACTGTTGTCGCGCCAGTCTGCTTCATAGCCGCAAGATAGGGAAGATCACGGCGGGATACCTTGGCAATATTTTCACCATGAGCCATGAGACCGAGGTCATCGGGCGTCAGGCCTACTTTCAGCGTACCATTGATGATGGCGATCGTCGCCGGCACAGCACCTTCTTCACGGATGATTTTTTCAACATCATTGGCAAACTTTTCATTCTCAGGATAAGGCATCCCATGAGAGATGATCGTTGACTCTAAAGCCACGACCGGCTTTCCATCGTGCAAAGCATCCTGAATTTCAGGCAGAATTTGCAGATAATCTTTTTTCATATTTTTTTCCTTTCATCCCGAACGGTTCCGGGTTTGATTCACTTTACGACATTATTCAGAATAATTCTGTTCATCAATTTTCCGGGCATTGAATGAATGCCGGGATCAGCCGTGAAAAAAAGTCTTTGTTAATGTTTCGATTTTCGGACTGACGGTAAGAGAGTCCATCAGCGTAGTTTCCGCCGCGAGCATTGCAAACTCCAACGCGGCATCCGGCTTCAGCCCATTCAGCCAGGAAAAAACCATCGCAGCGGTAAAGGAATCACCCGCTCCCGTTGCGCTGACAGGCTCCAGCGGAGTGTGACGCTTCCATAAGGCCGATCCGTTTCGGTCTTTATAATAAACGCCCTCCGCACCTAACGTGATCACAGCGCATCCGACTCCCAGCGACAGCATACGGTCCGCTGCAGTCTCCAGCTCCTTTTTATTCCGGATCTCCATGTCAGCAAAAATCTCAGCTTCCTGACGGTTGCACTTTACCATGTAAAGCTTTGAAAGAAAAGATTTCAGTAATCCGGCATAAGCGGTTGAAATAGGATCCGCAAAAATCGGTTTGTAAGACCATTCCGAGGTCAGTGTTTCCAATGATTCCGGAGAAAGATTCGGGTCCAATACAATGGCATCGGCATTATTCAGAACAGACGAATGACGAAGAATAAAATCCGCGCCCAAACGTTTCATGATATGCATATCCGAAATCGCAGCCAGCATATCCCCATCATGATCCGTCAAAACCAGGTAGACGGAAGAATTCGCGCCGGGAATGATCTCCATGTCAGAAGTAAGTATCCCCGCCTCAGCACAGTATTTCAGCAGCATATCACCGAAGAAGTCATCTCCGACCGCGGAAACCATATGGACACGCGCACCCATTCTGGCAAGATTTTCAGCAATATTCCGACCGACACCGCCCGGGCACAAACGGATGCTTCCCGGATTAGAGTCTCTCATATTGATTGGCGCGTTTGAAAATCCCTGAATATCCATATTCGCTCCGCCGATACATACCAGCGTCTTATCAAGAATTTCAGCCATATCGTATTTCCTTTCCCGCCTTCTAAGACTCCAAAAGTTACTGTTATAACTAATAATTATACATTTTTTATTCCAACCGGTGAATAGAAACACAGATTAAAACAGAAACCCGACCGCGGGATCTCATACATAACATTCGAAAATAAGAACTTTTCGGGTTTTTGACAGAAACCGAATAGACCGGGTAAAGTCCATCCGATAACGGAGACCGGATCTTCTCACACTGGCTTGCTGTATATGGATGGCAATACGCTTAATTCCGCTGATCACACCTGACCGCCGCAAACCGGCGAAAATCGTCCCCGCCGGCGCTTTATTCCTCAATAACAGCTGCCTTCCGTATGATTTTCCATTCTGATACAGGATGCCGCATACAAACCGCCTGATCCGGAACAGGCACCTTCATTTAATAACCCATCACATATTTCCAAATATTTTAATTGTGTTATGATTAGATTTGTGTGCGCATATAACAATTATGCGGGAGAATGGTAACAATAATAAATGGCAGCGACAAATAAAACACGATCTTCACTTAAACTCAAGCTCTCATTCCGTGAACGCAGAGTAATTCTGATATTCGGGCACATTGCCGCAGTTGTTTTGGCACTGGCGGTCTCACTGCTTGCCTGGGCAAATGAGGATGAATGGCTTGGCGTTTCCCTGAAATTTTTACTGGAACGTCCTGACCCATGGTTTTATTCACTTCCGTTTATTTGGCTGATCCTGATGGTTCCGCTGTACAATGTCCGAAAGGTTCATTACTTCCAGAACACGCTGAAAATCGTCCTGATATCCGCTGCCTCCTGTATTTCCATATATCTGCTGATCTTCTTCCTCGCCCCGGCAAAGACACTTCCCCGGCGTGGTGTGATCATCTTCTTCATATCAGCGGCGGTATTTACACTGATATGGCATCGCATTTTCGCACGATTCTTTTTTGTGAAAGACGCCTTCATCAATACGATCATCGTAGGTGCCGGAAAAGCGGGAAGACGCGTCGCAGAGATCATCAATACCATCGAAGGTGTTCCTTACCGGGTATTGGGATTTATTGATGATGATGAGAACAAGATCGGAACAACCATCGAAGGTTATCAGGTACTGGGCGGATCTGACAAGTATTTTGAAATCGTGGAAGAACTGCAGATCACGCAAATCATAATGGCCATCAGCAATGACCTGGATGAAAGGCTTTTTGACGCGCTGACGCTTTCTGAGGAACGCGGCATTACCGTCACGACCATGCCGATGATCTACGAAGAACTGCTTGGTCGGGTGCCGGTCCATCTGCTGCATACAGACTGGCTGCTGCGCTCATTCTATGATATGTCCCACACCAGCCTGTTTTTTGAAATCGCCAAGCGTTTCTTTGACATTCTCGGCGGGCTGATCGGACTGATACTGCTGATCATTTTCACCCCTGTTATCGCTTTCGCCACATTCGTCGACAGCGGACGCCCGATTTTTTATACGCAGGAGCGTCTGGGACTGCGCGGCAGTTCTTTCAATATAATAAAATTCCGCACAATGATCAAGGATGCCGAAAACGATGGGGTTGCACGTCCGGCGTCTGAGAATGATGAGCGCATCACAAAAGTCGGATTATTCCTGCGTCACAGTCATATGGACGAAATGCCTCAATTTATTAATGTTTTGCGCGGTGACCTGAGTCTGGTCGGTCCGCGCGCTGAACGCCCCCAAATTGTCAAAGATCTTCAGCGTGAAGTGCCCTTCTACCGGGCACGCCTGCTGGTCCGCCCCGGTATTACCGGCTGGGCACAGGTAAACCAGAATTACGCAGCGGGCACGGAAGAAAATACGATCAAATTAGAGTATGACCTTTATTACATCAAACACCGCAATCTGCTGATGGACCTTTCTATCATATTTCATACTCTCAAGACAATTTTCGGGCTGAAAGGACGCTGATCTTGTCTTCTCAAATCAAACATGGGTTTCGAAACCGTTACTTCGGCTTGATCGACATATTCATGTCTGCTGTATGTGTATACATCAGTTATCTGCTGCGTTTTGAATTCGACACTAAGTCCGTTCAGATGTTCCAGCAGTCTCTGTACTGGATGATCGGCATCAGCATCATTCTGAAGCCCTACATTTATTTCAAATTCGGACTGTACAGGCATCTTTGGGCGTACGCCAGTGTGGATGAGATGTGGCTGATCGCCCGTGCGGTGGCAACAGCTTCCGCGGCAGTGGGTGTGATCATGCTCGTTCTGCAGGAACTGAATGTATTCATAGGTTTTCCGCGTTCAGTTGTGGTAATAGACTTTCTTTTATCGCTGATCATCGTAGGCGGTTCCCGCTTCACGATCCGTCTTGTCGATTCAGCGTCCAGGGATAAAGTGATAAAAGAAGCGCAGAAATCCATGAAACGTGCATTGATCGTCGGCGCCGGAGATGCCGGTGCGATCGTATGCCGCGAGATCATGAAAAACCCTCAGCTGCAATTCCGGCCGGTAGGGTTCGTTGACGATGATAAGAAAAAAATCAACCAGGAGATCTACGGGATTAAAGTTCTGGGACTGCTTTCCCAGGCGGAAAATATCATTGACAAATATCACATCGAGACCGTCTTGTTCGCCATTCCCAGCGCACCCGGACGGGTCCTCCGCCTGGTATCTGACGTCTGCCGGAAAAAAGATATTCCATTCCGTACAATGCCCGGAATTTATGAGCTGATCGGCGGAAGCGTCAACATAAACCGTCTGCGGGATGTGGAAATCACTGACTTGCTGCGCAGGGATCCCGTAAAATTGGACCAGGAAAATATCGGCTCGATCCTGAGGGACAAAGTAGTACTGATCACCGGTGCGGGCGGGTCCATCGGACGGGAAATTGCCCGGCAGACAGCCCTTTGGAATCCACGGCAGATCCTGCTGCTGGGACATGGGGAAAACAGTATATTTGAGAGCAGCTTCGTATTGACGACCGAGTTCCCGGATATGGATTTTAAACAGCTCATCGTAGATGTCCGTGATGTAAAACGGATACAATGGGTCTTTGAAACTTACCATCCGCAGATCGTATTCCATGCAGCCGCTCACAAACATGTCCACCTGATGGAGACCAATATTTCAGAAGCGGTGACGAATAACATCATCGGCACCCGGAACGTTGTAAAAGCAGCCCGGCTGTATAACGCGGAACGATTTGTGATGATCTCCACTGATAAAGCCGTCCGGCCGATCAACATCATGGGCGCATCCAAACGGCTGGCTGAAAATGTCGTCCTGAATGAATCCATTGACACAAACGCGAAATACACAGTTGTACGGTTTGGCAATGTTCTGGGCAGCCGCGGCAGTGTCGTACCGATTTTCAAGGAACAGATCCGTAAAGGCGGCCCCGTCACTGTCACCGATCCAAACATGGAACGGTATTTTATGACCATCCCGGAAGCTGTTTATCTTGTTATGGAAGCAGCCGGCCTCAGTGAGAACAGAGAAACTTTTGTTCTTGACATGGGGAAACAGGTCCGCATTATGGATCTCGCGGAAGACCTGATCCGCCTTTCCGGTCTGGAACCCGGACGGGACATCGAGATCAAGTTCACCGGAATGCGTCCGGGTGAAAAACTAAGCGAGGATCTGTGGAACAAGGGACAGACACTGGAACCGACACTGCATCCGGATATTTTCAAGCTGGAACGCAAAGACCTCATTCCTGCCGCAAAGCTGGATCCGCTTGTAGATCGGCTCAATGAACTGGCGGAACAGGAAAAAGAAGAGGAGATCCGCAAACTGCTCAACGGGATCATCCCCGATGCGAATCTTATGGCAGGCGGCGGGAACTCGTAACCGGAATCAACACAGATCACAGGATAAGGTATGGGTAATATCTCAAAAGAACAGTGGAAGGATTTTTGCAAAAGCAATCCTGAACATTCCATCCTGCAGAATGCCGAATGGGGAGATCTGAAATCCGGCTTCGGATGGAGCCCTGATTATGTGCAGGCGGGAAACGCCGGTGCAATGGTTCTCTTCCGTTCGCTGCCGTTAGGGCTGAAGGTCGCATACATTCCCCGCGGGCCCTTTGGACAGGATTTCTCTCAGCTATGGGATGACATCCATTCGCTGTGCCGGAAAAAGCACGCGGTCTTTCTGCGGGTCGAGCCTGATTATTGGATCGGTTCACCTGAGGCGGAAGCATTGAACCGATCCATGAAAGGTTTTGTTCCGGCCTTCGCAACGGTTCAGCCGCCGCGGACAATTATCATCCCGCTTGATGGCAGCGAAAACGACTGGCTGGAAAGGATGAACCAGAAAACACGCTACAACATACGCCTTTCCCAGCGAAAAGACCTGGTCATTGAAGAAAGCAGTGACACGGCAGTCTTTCATCAGCTGATGGTCCAGACAGGAGCCCGGGACACATTCGGTGTACACTCGGAAGCTTATTACCGCAAATGTCTGGAATGTTTCAAAGATGGAAAAAAGGCCCGTATTCTGCTGGTTCGTTATCAGGAGAAGCCCCTCAGCGCGCTGATGCTCATGATCGAAGGGAAACGCGGCTATTACCTGTATGGCGCATCTTCCAATGAAGAACGCAGCCGTATGCCCAACCATCTGGCACAATGGACAGCTATGAAGATATGCAAAGAAGCCGGATGCACGGAATATGACCTGTGGGGTGTTCCCGATGAGGAAGAAGATATTCTGGAAGCACAGTTCCAGGAACGGCATGACGGCCTGTGGCCGGTCTATCGGTTTAAACGCGGATTCGGCGGAAAGGTAATGCGGACGATGGGTTCCTTCGATTATATTTATGATCCGCTGCTTTACAAGACACTGCGATTCGCTGATGCAGAGCGAAGGAAACGGCAGGCTGCATGATCCCCGAAAACTGGAACGAGATCATTTCCGGGCTCCCGGGAGCCTCATTGCTGCAAACATCACAGTGGGCAGAAGTGAAAGCCCGCATGGGATGGGAAGCTTTTCCGAAATTATGGAAAACAGCAGACGGAAGCGTGGAAGCTGCCGCACTGATCCTGAAACGCCCCCTCGCGCCGGGCCCTTTTTCAGCCGGCATGAATTTTCTCTATATTCCCCGGGGACCATTGATGGATTGGAATAATGATTCCCTTCGGGAGAGGGTATTCGCGGATCTGGAAGAATTCGGCCGCAGCCAACACGCACTGTTTATAAAAATAGACCCGGATGTACCGGTCTGTTTCGGAGAACCCGGCAGTGAAGACTGTGTTGAAAACCCGGCCGGTCAGGCTCTGCTGAAAGCCTATGAAAAACATGGCTGGGTCCATTCGCCCCAGCAGATCCAGTTTGCCAATTCCGTATGGATCAACACAGAGCCCTCTGAAGAGGACCTGCTGGCAAATATGAAGCAGCGCACCCGCTACAAAGTGCGTCTGGCGGCAAAAAAAGGCGTTTCCATCCGGCGGGGCAATTCATCTGATTTTAATGCCATTGCCGATCTTTATGCCGAAACTTCCTCGCGGGATGGTTTCCTCATCCGGGAAAAGGATTATTATCTGGATGTCTGGAATCGTTTCGATACCGCGGGGATGCTGACACCGCTGATCGCAGAAGCAGAAGGTGAGATGGTCGCCGCGGTCATGATCTTCATTACCGGCGACACAGCCCGTTACGTTTATGGTATGTCCGGCGAGAAGCACCGCGAAAAAATGCCAAACTATCTGCTTCAATGGGAAGCGATCATGCTGGCAAAAGAAAAAGGCTGCAAAACCTACGACCTGTGGGGCGCTCCGGATGAGTTCAATGAAAATGACCGCATGTGGGGAGTCTATCAATTTAAACGCGGCCTGGGCGGCAGGGTCGTCATTACTCCCGGCGCATGGGATCTGCCCCTGCAAAAAACCGGCTACCGCTTCTTCATCCATGCCCTGCCGAAATTTATCTCACTGCTGAAAAAAAGCAGACGGTGACTCCCGTCTGCTCTCTGTCACAACTCAACGCCCGGACTAACCCGAGATGAGATCCTGTTATTTCTGTTCTTTTCTTTCGATTACTTGACAAATACTCCGTCTTTCCATTCGCCTTTAAAGGTAATGCCGGTCACCCAGGTATACGTTCCCTGACCGCTGCGGACATCTTTCTTCCATCCACCGTTATAGACATCGCCATAGCTCCAGGTCATTTTCCCTTTGCCGTGCCGCATACCATTTTTCCAGGAACCATCATAAACATCACCGTTCTTCCAGGTCATTTTTCCCTTGCCGGACATTTGTCCATTCGCCCATTCGCCATCATAAATTTTCCCGTCTTTCCAGGTCATTACACCATGGCCGTTCAGATTATCGTCCTTCCATTCACCGACATATTCCTTACGGTCACGGTTTTCGGCATAGATATAAGTTCCTTTACCATCACGTTTGCCGTCTTTCCATTCACCTTCATACACAGCGCCGTTACCATAGATCCTTTTTCCAAATCCGTTCTCCGTATCTCCGCTGTCCTCCGCATAAATCGATGGAGCGAATACACATAACATCAGGATCGCAGCAGCGATCATCAACAAGAAGCTTTTTTTCATGATCAGTTTTCCTCCTAGATATTAAATATATAATCATTTAACAGTGCATGACTGATGCCATTTCATCATCAGCATAAAAAAGCATTTCAACTGCCGGCTATTTCAGAGTTTTTTACATGCCGTCTGTTTTTTTATCGTATCTGATATACACTTTTATAAAAAGCATCATACAAACAGGGAAATACTGCAGTATACGCTCATTTCCGGGGAAAAGGGCATTGAAGAGGACAAACTGTTATTTCGGGAAAATGAAAGAAGAAGCTTTATTCTTTTGTCGCGCCGGTGAGTTTGCCGATGATACAGCAGAGGCCAAAGGCGAATATGTCTACTGCGACAATGGTGGAACCGACGGGGGTACCGGCGAGGATCGAGATAATAATGCCGGAAAATGCCGAAACGACGGAAAAAACTGCCGAGCAGATCGTCACGCTTTTGAAACTGCCAAAGAGACGCATGGCGGAAAGCGCGGGAAAGATCACCAGTGCGGAGATCAGCAGGGAACCGACCAGATTCATCGCAAGAACAATGATGACGGCAATAACAACTGCGATCAGCAGGTTATAGCGGTCAGCCTGAGTTCCGGTGGCTTTGGCAAAGGCTTCATCAAAAGTGACCGCAAAGATCTTATTATAGAAAAGAACAAAAATCAGCACAACCAAAGCAGACAGGACAGCACAAAGGACCACTTCCCGTTTCGTCAGTGTCAGGATGGAAGTCGACCCGAACAGCGTACTGCATACATCCCCGGAAAGGTTCGGCGAAGTGGAGAAAATGTTCATGATCAGATATCCCAGAGCCATCGCACCGACAGAGATCATGGCAATGGCGGCATCGCCCTTGATCTTCGTATTTTGACCGGTATGCAGCAGCAGGACAGCGCTGAGGACCGTGACCGGAAGGACCAGCAGCATCTCATTGCTGAGGTTCAGCACAGCAGCAACCGCCATCGCCCCAAAAGCCACATGAGACAGCCCGTCACCGATAAAGGAAAAGCGCTTCAGCACCAATGTAACACCCAGCAGGGAAGAACAAAGCGCGATCAGTACGCCGACGATCAACGCGTAGCGCACAAAAGGATATTGGAAATAAAGGGTCAGTTTTTCGAGCATAATTTCAGACGTAAGCCATAATTAATTGAGGACAGATGTCAGCTGTTCAGGATAAGCCATTTCCGGCCCATCTCGCTGTTCAGATATTCATCACGGGTCCCGAAGAAAACATCAGAACCGATGTGGAGAATATGGCTGGCAAACTGAACCGCTGCGGAGATGTCATGAGAGATCATAATGATCGTGATCCCTTCCCCGTTCAGCGACCGGATCAGGTTATACATTTCCGCGGTCACGATGGGATCCAGACCGGAGACCGGTTCATCCAGAAGCAGGATCTTCCGCGTAGCACACAGCGCTCTCGCCAAAAGAACCCTCTGCTGCTGGCCGCCGGATAATTCCCGGTAACAGGTCTTAGCCAGATGGCTGATACCCATACGATCCATGTTCTGCTCCGCCAGCTTTTTTTCCTCCCGGTTATAGAAAGGCCTGAGCCCCGAACGTCCCTGGCAGCCGGAAAGGACGATCTCCTGGACGGAAGCAGGAAAATCTTTCTGAACAACGGTCTGCTGCGGCAGATAACCGATCTCATTCTGCTTCAAGCCATCTCCGGGAATGATCTGACCGCTGATCGGTTCCCGAAGATGAAGCAGTGTTTTCATAAGGGTGCTTTTTCCGGAACCGTTCTCGCCGACGATGCACAAATAATCGCCCTGATTCACGACGAAATTCAGGTTTGAAATGATCGCGTGCGAATCATACCCGAAAGAGAGATCTTTGACCGTCAGCAGCGCCATCAGTTCACCCCCAGCGCCTGCTTCAGGACATTAAGGTTCTCTGTCATAACAGAAAGGTAATCGACTCCCTTTTGAATGTCCTGAGCGGAAATTGACTGCATGGAATTCAGTGTCAGGATCGCCTGCTGTTTGGACCGCGTGTTCTGTACGATCGTCCGGGCTATACGCTGATCCGAGCCATCGATAGTCAATACCGCCGGAAGCGACAATTCATCGACCTTTCCGGAGAGGAAGGTGATGGTTTCAAAACTGGCTTCCGTCTCAGCGGAACATCCGGAAAAGGCGGCATAACGATCCAAACCGTAATCCTCGGTCAGATAACGAAACGGGAAGCGATCCCCGAACAGCAGAGCATGAACGGAGCCTTCCGATACAGCCTGCTGATATTCCGCATCCAGCGCCGCAAGTTTTGCTTTGTAATTCTCCGCGTTACGCTGATAGACATCCGCGTTCACAGCGTCCAATGCCGACAGTTCTGCCGCAACGGCATCACAGACTGCCGCCGCATTGCGCAGGGACAGCCAGACATGTTCATCATATTCAGTCTCATCCGCATCATCCGCATTATCGCCCTCCTGCATGCCTTCAGTAAGCTCTTCCTCTTTCACCGTGTCGGCAAGCACATCCATCATGCGGATCACTTTCATATCCGGATTTTTCGCCTGTTTCAGGGCATCCGTCACCCAGCGGTCGGATTCCCCGCCGACATAGATAAATAGATCACAGCCGGAGATCGTCAGGATATCATCCACGGAAGGCTGATAGGAATGCAGATCCACGCCGTTATCCAGTAAAAGCGTCAGCTCGGCGTTCGCGGGATTTTCACCCAAAATATTCTTTGTCCAGTCATATGCGGGAAATATCGCCGCGACGATATGGAGCCGGTCTGATGTTTCCTTTTTCACAGCCTGACCGCATGCCGAAAAAAGGCACATGAAAAGAAAACAGACAGCCACTGAGCGGATCACGGGAATCATCCTGTTTTTGTTCAATCTGCTCCTCCATTCAGGCGTTTTTTTTCCGCATGAAAGCCTTTATGATATTTATTAACATACACATCGCTTACTTTCAGCCGGAAACAGGAACCTGATCCGCCCCCTCTTCCCGGCAGGAATCGCAGATACCGTAAAAAACGGTCCGCAGCGGATCCAGCGTGAAATGATGTTCTTCCCGCAGGTGTGCCTGAATTTCGACCAGGTCATCACAATGGAGATGGATCAGCCTGCCGCATTTGACACACTTGCAATGGAAGCAGGGCTCTCCGTCGCAATGAACATCTGATTCCATGTATTCAAAACAGGCAGGATCGCCGGAAGACAGGTTGTACTTATTGATAATACCTTCATCGACAAGCTGTTCGAGCTGACGGTAAACTGTTGACTGACCGATAGGCTGGCCTTCCTGCCGGAAATATTCACAGATATCCGCCGCTGTAAAGTGCCTGCCGGGGATCGTTTTCAGATGATCGATCAGCATTTCCCGCTGTCTGGTTTTATATTTCGGTTTTTGCTCCACAGTTCTCCTGCCTCCTTTATAAATTGAGAACGATTCCCGATTTTAGCGCAAAGCATCCAGATTGTCAAGCAATTTGGGAACGATTTTCAATTTTAGTGACGGAATTTCAGCAGCCGGCGGCCGGTGGTCAGAGCTGAGGTATCAGGTTTCAGGTGTCAGCAAAGACGGTTTTCATGACGCATTGGTGAATTCGGATCCGGGATATACGTATGGAGCACTTTATACAGACAATGATATTCGGGATACTTTCCGCAGGCAAGCTGTAAACGTCAGCTCATATGGCTGCGGATCTTTTTGCTTATTTACTCTGCATGACGATATAATTGGGGCAGATCATCTTTTTCCGTTTCTGTATCAAACGGTATCAAAATTCGGAGGCTTTATGGAGACGAAAAAAGTTTGTTATTGTGAGACCGCATACGCTGTCGGGCTGCTGATCCTGGCGCTGGGGACGGCATTGATGGAGAAGTCAAACTTCGGCGTATCAATGGTCGTGGCACCGGCATATATACTGCATCTGAAGATATCCCAAACCCATCCTTTTTATACCTTCGGAACCTCTGAATATGTTTTCCAGGCTGTACTGCTGATCCTGCTGTTTATCGTACTCCGGCGCTTCAAAGTCAGCTATCTGTTCTCCTTCATCACAGCGGTGATCTTCGGTATCACACTGGACATAATGATCTCTCTGCTGGCTCATCTTCCTGCCGAAACTTTTCTGCAGCGGCTTTTGTTTTACCTGTCCGGCGTTCTCTGCTGTTCCATCGGCGTTTCTTTCCTTTTCCACACCTATATCGCACCGGAAGCCTATGAGCTTTTTGTTAAGGAAGTATCCGCGAATTTCGGGATCGAGATCAGCAGGGTCAAAACCGTCTATGACTGCTGCTCCTGCATGCTGGGGATCATTCTGTCTTTCATCTTCTTCGGGTTCGGGCATTTCGAGGGCGTCAAACTCGGTACAGTCATCTGCGCGGCAATCAACGGCCCGCTGATCGGCCGTATCTGCAAGTTTCTGGAATCCGTTTTCGAATTCCGTGACGGGCTTCCGCTGCGGAAGTATTTTGAAAAATAGCAGCCCTCGGCTGAAGGGACTGTCCGGGGACGGTTTGCGGAGGCTCAAAGCTGAGCCGGAGAGAACCGTTCATTCTGTTTATCCACGAGGGATTATCGTTACTGCAGCCTGCGTGCAGTAACAGCCATGATATTCATTTCCGGGAAAATGATATGATTTGAAAGGGTTTGCGTCAAAACTGATAGCTTTTGACAGCTGTCAGTTGTATTTCTGTGATACGATGTAACAAAACCACGGGATCACCGGATCCCTGCCTGACAGGAAAAAGGATAAGGTAATATGGAAAAAGTAAACAACATGCTGAAAGGCATATACAAAAACTCAAAGCAGGTCATCAAACATTATCCGGCAACGCTGGTGCTGATCATGCTGCTGTCCCTGACCTCAGCGATATTTTTTGACCGGGATGAAGGATTTGGAAAATTCATCCGGGATCACGGGATAATCTTCCTTATGTTATGGGGTTTCGGGAGTTTTTTTATTGAGACATGCGGGATCAGAAAAAGGGCTCTGAAGTATTGCGGGATCGCGTTAATGGGCCTGATCGCTGCCGGGCTGGTATGGCTCGGCAATTCTCCGTCTGAAACAGTCAGTGATTCAGCTTCTAACTGGGGCGTGGCATGGAGTATCGTCATGATCTCGCTCGGAATATACCGCAGTTTCAAAAATTCAGGAATGCCTTTTAACCGCTACTGCCTCAATGCCGTTTATAAACTGGCTATGCTGATGATCATCTGCTCCATCACATCGACGGGGGTCCTGATGGTGATGGGCGTTTTCGTGACGCTGATCCTGAATAATCAGTATGATACGCTGATCATCCGCGCCGAAATCATTATTCAGGGCTGTTTGGCCGGATTCGGACTGCTTTACGCACTGAGCGATCCGGACACAGAGCTGCCGCGGTTCTTCACCGCGATCATTAAATATCTGCTGATGGTGATGCTGATCGCTGCTTTCGCCATCATCTACGGTTATATCCTGAAGATCATCATCACCCGGGTAGTACCGTCAAACGAGATCTTCCGCATCCTCGCGGCACTTTTCGTTATCGGGCTGCCGATCTGGACAATGACCGGAGCTTTACCGGAAGACCACCTGCTGGTTCGGATCGGAGTAAAACTCCCGTATATATTCATCCCGTTTCTGTTCCTGCAGTGGTACGCCATACGGGAACGCATAGCCGCGTTCGGCATAACGCCCCTGCGTTATTTATGCCTGGCGCTGATGGTTTTTGAAATCATCTATATCGCAGTCTACGCGCTGCGGGATAAAGAGACCGGGATCATGCTTCCGATTCTGGCGGGTATGGCAGTGATCAGTTTCGCGCTTCCCTATGTGAATATGTACAGCACGGCGAACCGCTCCCAGAAGGCCATTTTCGACCGCTTTATTGTATCGGATTTCGCAGACCTGTCAACAGAGGATCAGTCCGACCTTGCCGGAGCGTATTATTATCTTGCGGGGAACGCGGAAGGGAAAGCACTGCTGTCCAGGACACCTCAGGAAAAAATCGAAGCCATCAAATCCAGCGGCATGATCGGCGAGCGGGAATATGACCGGAACATTTATTTTAATTACGAATTTCCGATGACCAGCGAGGATATCCGTTCTTTCTCACGGATAACATCCGTCACAAACGAGAACGCGGGATCCGGTGAAATTAGAGAAAATTACGATCCGGAAAAGATCGAATTCTATGACGCGGAAGGGAATTTGATCCTGACAGCTGACCTCAGCGGGTTTATCAACCGGTGCATTTCCGCTGAAGCAGAAAACCAGACCGGGACACCGGACTTTTCGGGAACAGTTGATCTGGGGGACGGAAAGATCCTCCGGATCACACAGATCAACTGCGGAATAAACACTGAGCCGGAGCGGGAATTCAATTATCTCTATCTGAACGCGCTCCTGTTGGAACGGGAATAAATATCATACGCAAAGCGGTAAACCGGGGAAAGTTCGCAATTACTCTTTTCAGGACAAGCGCGGATCACCACCCCGGTTTTCCTGTTAAACTGTCAAAAATCCAGATCTTTCGCGGAAATGTACCCGTAAGCGCTGTCAGCACTGTAAACAGCCCGTTTGATCGCTTCGCTTATAACTTCCGCCGCCAGTGTTCCCACGAGGTCCTGATCCGCTGCCACCGTACCGACTGAGACAGCGTAAATGGTGTCGCCATCAGCGGAAGTGTGGACCGGGCGGATAGACCGGGCATACCCATCCTGCGCCATACCGGCGATCTTGGAGAGCTGTGACTTGGAAAATCCGGCATTGGTAATGAAAACACCGAGCGTGGTATTGGAGACAAATTTGTTTTCATGAACCGCGATGCTCTGTTTCATGATATCTGTCGAGTCACGGAATCCCGATTTATCTTCGGTCAGGAGTCCGGCGATCTTCTCACCGGTCTTCCAATCATAGATATCCCCCAACGCATTCACCACTACCACAGCTCCGGCCTGAAGATCCCCGATCTGAATGGCATAACTGCCGATTCCTGTTTTCATGCAGGTCTCCATTCCGCTGAATTTCCCGACAGTCGCTCCGCATCCGGCGCCAAAATTTCCATCGCGGTAATTCGGTTCTTCCAATGCGCGGCGGGCGGCTTCGTAACCCATTTCGGCATCCGGACGGACAAAAGTATCACCGACTGTCAGGTCAAAGAGATCGGACTGAACGACCAGCGGGACCTTCGTCACACCGACATCAAAGCCGATACCCCGTTCTTCCAGATAAGCCATCACACCGTTCGCCGCGCCGAGCCCGAAGGCGCTCCCGCCTCCCAGTACAATGGCATGAATGCTTTGAGCTGTCATCAGCGGATCCAGAAGCTGTGTTTCACGGCCTGCCGGACCGCCGCCCCGGATATCCACGCCGGCCGGCATTCCCTCTTTGCTGATGAAGACTGTCAGCCCCGTGGCGGCTTCGGCATTTTCAACCTGTCCGATGGTGATAGATTCGATTTGCGTAATGGGAATTTCCATGATGCTGTCCTCCATATCATCCGCGCAGACGGATGAAAAAATGATACAAAACAAGAATGTAAACAACAGAAAAGCGTCTTTTCGCATTCTTTCCTCTCGATTTCTAATTCTGAATCGCTCTGCTTCTGTGCGTACTATCCTTCGAAGAGAAACTGTCCCCGTCATCAAACGGGGACAGTCACAGCTGCTGATAAGTTCAGCTCAGTTCGAACATTCCTGTATAGAGCTGATAATAGCGGCCTTTTTGTTCCAGAAGGCTGTCATGGTCGCCGCGCTCGATGATCTCACCCTTTTCCAGGACCATGATCGCGTTGGAATTACGAACCGTGGAAAGACGGTGGGCGATCACGAATACCGTACGGCCCTGCATCAGCCTGTCCATTCCTTTTTCGATCAGAGCCTCTGTACGGGTGTCAATGGAACTTGTAGCCTCATCCAGGATCAAAACCGGCGGATCGGCAACCGCCGCCCGGGCGATCGCCAGCAGCTGCCGCTGCCCCTGGCTGAGATTGGCGCCGTCCGCTGTCAGCACCGTATCATAACCGTCCGGCAGATGGCGGATGAAAAAGTCCGCGTTGGCGAGCTTTGCCGCTTTCAGTATATCTTCATGAGCGGCGTCCAGCCGTCCGTAGCGGATGTTCTCTTCAACAGTGCCGGTGAAAAGATGTGTATCCTGAAGCACCATTCCGAGGGAACGGCGCAGATCATCTTTTTTGATATCCTTAACATTCAGCCCGTCATAGGTGATCAAGCCTTCCTGTACATCATAGAAACGGTTGATCAGGTTGGTAACGGTCGTCTTTCCCGCGCCGGTAGACCCGACAAAGGCGATCTTCTGCCCCGGTTTCGCGTACAGGCTGATATTCTTCAGGACGATCTTCTCCCCGTCATAGCTGAAAGTCACATTCTCAAACCGGACATCACCGCGCAATTCGACATAGCGGAAAGTACCGTCCGCCAGCGGAACGCGCCAGGCCCAATGCCCGGTCCGCTGCTCGGATTCGGTGATCGATCCATCCGCCGCGATGTTGGCCCGGACCAGCGTGATCTTCCCTTCATCAACTTCTACAGGTTCATCCAGCAAGGCAAAGATGCGTTCCGCGCCGGCCAACGCCGTCAGTACAGAATTGAGCTGCTGGGACAAATTGGTGATCGGCTGTGAGAAATTGCGGGAATACTGAAGGAATGCCCCGATGGTACCGATATCTGTGATCCCGCGGATCGCCAGATACGCGCCCGCCACCGCAAGGATCGCGTAAGCGATGTAAGAGATGTTGCCCATGACCGGGAAAAGGATATTCGCGAAAGTATGGGCTTTGCTCGCGGCATGCCACAGGTCACCGTTCAGCTCATCAAATTCTTCTTTTACGGCCGGTTCATGGGTGAAAACTTTGATTACTTTGGCACCCTCAACCATTTCCTCGATATATCCGTTGGTGTTGCTCAGCTCGAGCTGCTGCCGGATGAAATATTTGGAGCTGTTTCCGCTGATAAGGCGGATGATGAGGAACATCACAGCGATCCAGAGGACCACAATGATCGTCATCTGCCAGCTGAGTGTGATCATCATAATGAAGACGGTGACCGAACTGATGATCCCGTTTACCATCTGCGGGATACTCATCGAGATCATTTCACGCAGCGTATCCGTGTCATTTGTGTACGTGCTCATGATCGAACCGTGGGTACGGGAATCGAAATAGCGCAGCGGCAGATCCTGCATATGGGTGAACATTTCGATCCGAACCTGGCGCAATGTCCCGTTGCAGATCTGGATCATCATCCGGTTCAGCGTAAAGTTCGCCAGCGCACCGGTCAGGTAAAACGCCGCCATGATCAGCAGCGTGCGGATAAAGCCGCTGAGGTCGGGGTTTTCCTGCCCGATCAGCGGAACAATATAATCATTCAGCGCCGGTTTCAGGAAATAGGTCCCGGCGACCGTACACAGCGCTGCAAGGACCATACAGACGGCGGTAATGACAAGACGAACCTTATAACGCATGACATAGCCCAGGATGCGGACCAGCGTTTTGCCGGCATTCTTCGGACGTTCGATGCGTTTTCCGCCGCCCGGGCCGCCTGTTTTACTGATCTGCTGTCCCTGAATGGATCGTTTCTTTTTCTCAGCCATTATTCCGCCCCTTTCTGCTGACTTTCGTAGACTTCGCGATAGATCCGGTTCGTCTTCATCAGCTCATCATGGGTCCCTATGGCGTCGATGCGTCCTTCGTCCAGGACAATGATCTTGTCCGCGTCCATCACGGAACTGATGCGCTGGGCGATGATAATGGTCGTAATATCGTTGTGCCGTTCCCGGAATGCCGCATGGATCCTGGCGTCCGTCGCCGTGTCCACAGCGCTGGTGCTGTCATCAAGGATCAGAACCTTCGGTTTTTTCAGCAGCGCCCTTGCAATGCAGAGACGTTGTTTCTGCCCGCCGGAGACATTCGTACCGCCCTGAGCCAGTTCCGTTTCATAGCCATCCGGAAAGGACATGATAAAGTCATGGGCTTGCGCGGACCGGCAGGCTTCGATGATCTCTTCATCGGTCGCGTTCTCATTCCCCCACAGCAGGTTTTCGCGGATCGTGCCGGTGAAAAGAACATTCTTCTGCAAAACGATCGCCACCGCGTCGCGGAGATTCTTCAGCTTATAATCCCGGACATCGTGACCGCCGACAAAAACAGCACCCTTTGAAACGTCATAAAGCCGCGGGATCAGCTGGACCACGGTAGATTTTCCGTCGCCGGTACCACCGATCAGGCCGACCAGTTCGCCGGGCTTCAGATCAAAGTCGATATCCGTCAATGTCATATCCTCCGCATCCTTCCGGGAGGAGTAGTTGAAAAAGACATGATCGAAGCGGACTTCACCGTTTTCCGGTACCAGGTTCGGGTCAGCGTTCGTGTCATCCAGGTCGATCTTTTCATCAAGGACTTCCAGAATACGCTTGATCGCCGCGCGGGAAATGATGACCGTGACCAGTACCATGGAAAGCATCATCAGCTGGATCAGGATCTGGTTAGTGTAATTGATGAAGCTGATCAGTTCCCCGGCCTGCATATTGCCGATAATGATCCGTTTTCCGCCGAACCAGAGCAGGGCAATGATACAGGCATTGACCGTCAGCTGCATGATCGGCCCGTTCAGCGTGATGAATTTCTCTGCCTTCACAGACTCTTCCATTACGTCTGTGGCGGACCTGATGAATTTTTTATTCTCATGATCCCTTCGGACAAAAGATTTGACAACACGGATCGCGATCAGGTTTTCCTGGATAGTTCCGTTGAGCCTGTCGTATCTTTCAAACATGGCGATAAAATGCGGATGGGCTTTGATGGAGATGAAGGCAATCGTACCGCCCAGCAGCGGAATGGCGATCAGGTAGATCACGGCCAGTTCCGGGTTGATCCGGAAAGTCATAAAGGTAGCCGCGATCATCATCAGCGGTCCGCGGAACAGCATCCGAACGATCATCTGGACAGAGTTCTGTACGTAGTTCAGGTCTGTGGTCATGCGTGTGATCAGTGACGGCGTGCTGAAATGATCGATGTTAGAGAAAGAAAAGTCCTGAACTTTGTCGAAAAGGGCTTTCCGGACATTCCGCACCAGACCTGTGGAAGCCATTGCCCCGCAGCGTCCGGCGAAAGCTCCGAAAGCCAGCGAGACCAGCGCAGTCAGCACCATCAGGCCCCCCGTCCGGATAACGTAAGCTGTATCTTTGTTCGCGATGCCGACGTCAATAATATCCGCCATCAGATAGGGGATCCAGATCTCCAGGAGAACTTCCAGTGAAACCGTCAGCGGAGCCAGGATCGCGTACTTTTTATACTGCCCCAGATAGGCAAAGATCCGTTTATAATTTTTCAACGATTCATCCTTCCGCCATGTATTTTTCCACATTCGTGTTGAAGTGTTCCGCTATAGAAGCCAGCTGCTCAAATTCTTCGGCGCTGAATCCATCAAAAATTTTCTGATTCAGCTCATCATGATCTTTCTGAAAGCCTTCCAGGATCGCCTTTCCTTCTGCCGTAACATAGAGCTTATTGCAGCGCAAATTCAGGCTGTTGACCTGTTTCATCAGAAATCCGGCTTTTTGGAGCCGTTTCGTCGAAAAGGCTATCGATGCGGATGACACGCCAAGCTCATTCGCGATATCTGTCTGTGTGCACCCCGGATGGTTCAAAACGTAAGAAATGATAGAAGGCTGTCCGATATACAACCCATGAACCTGACTTTTCTTCAGGAAAGCTTTCCGATATGCGATATACGCTTTATTTAATGAACCGATCAGATCTCCCAGATTTTCACTCATATTTATTCTCCAAGCTTATCATTATATTTTTATCAGTCACTGTAACTTTTCAGAACATGTTAATGGGGACAATCCCATAAAAGGACAGTCCCCCTCCTGATACTTTATATGCTGCCGGGACAGCCCCATAAAGAGACAGTCCCCAAAAATTATGCCTGCGGTAACGGTTCCGGCTTCGCTTTATCTCAGCCGGCCCCATCATAACAGCTGCAGGCCTCTTATCCTTTCACCCCACCGGAGGTGAGACCTGCCGTAAGATGCTTTTCGATAGTCATGAAAAGGATAACGACAGGGATGGTCGCCAACAGGGACGCGGCAAACATATACTGCCACTCGATCATGTTGAAGGAAGAGAACTGTGTGATCCCGACCGTGATCGGACGGTACTGAGCCGTGGAGATCAGGATCGTGGCGACCGTATACTCATTCCAGGCATTGATGAAGACAAAAATCAGGGCCGTGACGATACCGGGCGCCGCCATCGGGATCAGCACCTTCGTCAGCGCGCCGATGGTCCCGCAGCCGTCGATAAGGGCGGCCTGCTCCATTTCCGGTGAAATGGAGACAAAAGTCCCGCGAAGCAGCCAGATGGCGAAGGCCTGGTTGAATGCGGCGTTGATGAGCATCAGCCCCCAGAGCGTGTTGTTGAGATGGAGCGTGGTCATCAGCTGTGAAATACCGATTAGCAGCACCACCGGCGAGAACATCTGGCTCATGATCACATAACCGAGAAAGACCTTTTTCCCCCTGAAGCGCATCCGTGCCAGGGCATAAGCCGCCGGGATCCCGCACAGCATGGCAAGCCCTGTGGCGCCGCCCGCGACAAACAGAGAATTCAGCAGGTAACGCGGTACGCCCCGGTGAATGATATCCGTCAGATTGCTCCATATCCATTCCGTCGGGAACATATGCAGGAAATACATATCCAGGCTCTCGGCATTGGAGCGGAAGGCCGTGATAAGCATCACATAATAGGGATACAGGGTGATGACACAGACGACGATCACGAAGAAATAAAGGCACATCCTGCCCAGACTGCTCCCGATCTCCCCCCGCCGCAGGCCGAAAGCAGCCAGCAGGGAAATGAAGAGCGTCGGGATCATCAGCCAAACCAGGGGGGAATGTTCAATATCCAGCCCGCTGAGCGCGTCGGAAATATTTTCCCCCATCTGCCCGTTGAAAAGAAAGGCGTCCAGTTTGCTGTAAAAAGCTTCTTTTCCTTCGGAAATCAGGTTCGAATTGTAAAGGGAAAGCTTGCGGGAAAATGTCACGTTGTTCATCAGGATAAAGACCGGGATCAGGATGATCGCCAGCATCAGCGCGGCAATAGCCAGATCACGGAAAACGCAGGATCGCCTGTCCAGCCTGCGGTGCAGCAGGTCAGCCGACCCGGCGAGCCCCAAAACACTGAAAACCAGAGAAAGCGCCATCAGTACGAGGATACAGGTCAGCACCCCGGCAGATGGCAGATCCTTTCCGAGAAAAGAAAAGAAATTTTTGCCGTTGCGCTGGCTGACCGTGAAAGTGACCAGAGATGTGGTCTTTCCTTTGGAGTTCGTCCGTTCCAGCACAGATTCCGACACTTCAACATTAAAGCCCTGCGCACGGTATTCCTCAGCAGCCGCCTCAGCCTCTTCCCGCGCGGCGAGATATTTTTCGTCGCCGACAAAGGTATTCGGGGATTTTTTGGTATAGACGCCGACGTCAAAGCTGTACAGCGGCAGGCTCATCAGGATCAGTGAAAGGACCAGCCCGAGGATCAGCAGAGCGAACATACGGCTGTTTTGTTTCCGAGTTTCCGGGAATCGATTCACAGCTGTTCCTCCTTCCGCATGACAGTCATCATATAAGCCCCCGCACAGATACAGAGGATCAGGAACCCGATCACCGAGAGGGCCGTCGCGGGTCCCTTTTTCCGTTCATAGAAGGAAAGCATATACAGATAGGTGATCATCGTATCCGTTTTATGCGCGGGAGCCCCTTTGGTCATGGTGTAAACGATCGGGAAGGAGTTGAACACATAGATAATGTTCAACACGGTACTAACCGTCAGGGACGGCTTTACCAGCGGCAGTGTAATGTTGCGCAGCTTGCTCCAGAAGCCCGCCCCATCCATGGTCGCGGCCTCATACAGCGATTCATCAATGGACTGCAGGCCGGAAAGTACGCAGAAGGTGACGAATGGTACTGTCACAAAAATACCGACCCAGCATTCCCAGATGAATTCGATCTGATAGCTGGAGCGGAAGTTGATCGCCTGTTTAATAATTCCGAGATTCAGCAGAACATTGTTCAGGTTGCCGTATTCATACTTGATGATATAGTTCCAGACCGAAGCCTGGATGACGAGGGATGTAGCCCAGGGAAAAACGAGAATGGAACGGGCGATCTTCCGCCCGTGAAATTTCTGATTGATGACCAGCGCTATGATGAACCCCAGGATCGTGGAAAGGATCACAACGGAAAGGACCCACCATAGTGTGTTGAGCATAACGACCTTGAACGCGGGAAGGTTGACCGCTTCGATATAGTTGTCGAAACCGATGAATCCGCCCACGACACCTGCCTGGGATATCTCACTGAAGGAAAGTTTAAAAACGATCAGTATCGGAAACAGTACAAAAACTGAAACCAGGAGCGTACTGGGCAGCAGCCATAAATACGGTTCCCATTTTTTATGTTTGATCCCGGTCATTTTTTAACCTTCCTGCTTTAAGAGCTCACTTTATCCCGCAAGGGGGATCGTATGCTTCGCAAAGCGCGGGAAAATTTATTCGTGTGTGTACCAAAGTCATTTTCCGCGCCTGTTTTCCGGGGCCCGCAGCCCCATAACACCGCTTAAACGGTAACAGGCTCTGTAAGACTCTCACACTTTCGCGGCTGTCCTCTTTATTACTTTATTAAATGACATCGGATGAAAGCCGGTACTCAGCCTGTATATGATGTTTTATTACTGCAAATTATCCGAATACTCAACTATTCAGAATTATGTTCTCCGCAAGCGGAGCGAATCAGTGAGGACAGTTCTGCTGATTCGCGATACATGGACGATAATTGTCATGTTTCTGCCGATTTTTTTCGGCCGCTGCGAGTCAAAGAAAACCGTTCCCCCGACTCGTTATGAACAATTGCCTTTTTGATAAAAGAATGTGTCAGGCGGAGGGGCCTTGCGATCCCTGCCGCCTGACACCAGATATCAGTCTATTTATTTACCGGTGATCTCGGCCTGGAGTGCATCCAGTTCGGCGCGGACATCGGCACCGGTCAGGGCGTTCTGTTCAACGGTGGTGACACCCTGGCGGACCTGAGCCCATTCAGCCTTGGAGGTGGGGTAGAACT
>DAIMGK010000014.1:0-43841 GCA_036723985.1 Flexilinea sp. | reverse complement strand
GCGGAGGGTAAATATAAACTGAGCTCTTATAGTAGTAAAAAAAGCGGTGAGGAACGAGGAATAAGGCTGCAGAAGATGAGAGCTGTTCTTAATTGAATTTTCGGCAGCATTCTGATGCACAGATACAGGTATGGAACGGATGGGAGAATAGAAAGATGAAGATAGGGATCACAGGACTTGGATTGATTGGCGGTTCCATGGCGAAAGCCATCAAGGAGCGGACGGAACACACCGTCTTCGGATATGATAAAAATGAGGAGATGATGTTTCTGGCTTCGATGACGGGCGCGATGGATGCCGCGCTGAATGATGAGAACCTTCCGGAGTGTGACATGATCCTGATCGCGATCCGGCCGGATCACGCGGTCCAATGGGTAAAGGAACACGCAAAGCTGATCGCGAAAAATGCCGTCCTGGTGGACCTGTGCGGTGTGAAACGGGCGGTCGTCAATGAGATCGCTCCGCTTGCCCGGGAATATGGATTCAGGTATATCGGCGGCCATCCCATGGCGGGAAAGGAAGTCGCGGGATTCAAAAACGCTGTTTCCCATCTGTTCGACGGCGCTTCCATGATCCTGACGCCGGATGGATCGACAGACCTGCCCCTGCTGGAAACACTCCGGGACTTTTTCTACGCGGTCGGTTTCGCGAAACTGACTTTCTCAACGCCTGAAGAACACGACCGGATCATCGCCTATACATCTCAGCTTGCCCACATTACATCCAGCGCCTACATCAAATCACCGGAATCCCAGGAACAGTTCGGATTTTCGGCAGGAAGTTTTAAAGATATGACCCGGGTAGCCCGTCTGGATGAAGATATGTGGACCGTGCTGATGATGGATAACGCGGATTACCTGACGCCGCAGATCGACCTGCTGATCGAGCATCTGCAGGCCTATCAGCAGGCACTCCATGACCGTGACGCGGAAAAACTCCGCGCCCTTTTGAAAGAGGGACGTGAAATGAAGGAAAGCGCCGGGGGAAGGTGATTTAGTCATTGGTCATTAGTCAATGGTCATTAGTTAGCAGTCGCAGTTGTCAGATGAAAGAAGTGGAGCGGTATGGCGGTTGAGAAGAAAATTCGGATCGGGGTCGGGGACGGATATGATGTGCTGATCGGCAGGGATCTGCTGAAGGATTGCGGCACGTACATACGGGATGTTATGGGGCAACGCAGCTGTGTGATCATCTCCGAAAGCAATGTGGCGCCGCTCTATCAGGATATCGTCCGGAGATCCTGCGGGGAAGCCGGACTTTCCGTAAAAAGCCTGGTATTTCAGGCAGGAGAGGAAAACAAAAATCTGGATACTTTCGCGCGGCTGCTGAACGGTCTGGCGGAAGCAAGGCTTACCCGGAAAGATTTTGTGATCGCGCTTGGCGGAGGCGTCACCGGTGATATGGCGGGATTCGCCGCGGGCTGTTATATGCGCGGGATCCCCTTTGTGCAGATACCGACCACTGTACTTTCCATGGTGGATTCTTCCGTCGGCGGAAAATGCGCGGTGGACCTGCCCGCGGGAAAGAACCTGGCCGGCGTTTTCCATCAGCCTTCACTGGTGATCTGTGATATCGGCACGCTCTCAACACTGACTCCGGAAATTTTCGCGGACGGCTGCGCGGAGGCTGTCAAGACCGGGATCCTGGCAGGCGGAGAACTCTGGGACCTGCTGTGCACCGAGGATCCGAAAGAGCATATCGCCCGGATCATTTCCCTTTGCATCGCTTATAAGGGCGGGGTCGTGGAACGGGATGAGAAGGAACAGAACGAGCGGAAATTGCTGAATCTGGGACATACGGCAGGGCATGCCATTGAAAAATGCAGCGCGTTTTCCGTCTCTCACGGCCGGGCTGTGGCGATCGGTACGGCTGTGATGGCAAGGGCAGCGGACCGGCTGGGATGGAGCGGTGAACCCCTCAGCGGACGGATCGAAACGGTCCTGCGGACCTTCGACCTGCCGCTGACAACAGATTTCAGCCCGGAGCAATTGCTGGATGCCGCGCTTTCCGATAAAAAACGGGCAGGCAAAATGACGACAGTCATTATTCCGGAATCCATCGGGCACTGTGTGATGCGTGAAGTGTCGGATACGCAGCTGCTGGAAGTGTTCACTGCCGGCTGTCAGCGGTGATTTACCCAATTTTATTCATCAAGGATCGGTAACTCATGGATATAAAGATCATCCCCGGCACGCTCAGCGGCACACTTCAGGCGATCCCTTCCAAATCCGAACTGCACCGCATGCTGATCTGCGCGGCATTCGCAGACAAAGAAACGGAACTGTATGTTTCCGGCTCCGCGTATGACGGAAAACATCCGCTGCCCAACGATATCCTCGCGACGGTCTCCTGTCTCGAAGCCCTGGGCGCGAAATGTGAAGCTGTTCCCGGGCTGATCCGTGTTACCCCGGTCAGCCGGGAAGTCCCCGTCATCGAACCTTTACTGGATTGCGGAGAAAGCGGTTCAACACTGCGCTTTCTGCTGCCGGTGGCTGCCGCTGCCGCGGAACGTCCGTCATTCACCGGTAAGGGCCGGCTGCCGGAACGTCCGATCAGCGGTTTGACCGATACGCTGAAAAGCCATGGCGCGGCTATGTCTTCCGAGCGCCTTCCCTTTACCGTATCGGGAAAACTCACCGGCGGGACCTATGAGATCCCCGGTGACGTCAGTTCCCAATACCTGACCGGGCTCCTGCTGACGCTTCCGCTGCTGGATGAGGACGCGGAGATCAGACTGACCACACCGCTTCGTTCCGGGGCTTATATCGATATCACGCTTGACGTTATGAAAAGCTTCGGTGTTAATGTCCTGCGGACGGGTTCCTGTTACCGGATCGGTGAGAATAAGCGGTATCGCAGTCCCCGGAAAATGAATGCCGGCGGGGACTGGTCCAATATGGCGGCATTTCTGACCTCTTCCGCGATCCATTCCGGAAACGCGGTCCGCTGTGAGAATCTTGACCGGTCATCCTGTCAGGGAGACCGGAAGATCCTGGAACTGCTGGAATGCTTCGGTGCTGCGGTGGAGTCGGACGAAGATTCCGTCAGCGTCCGGCACGCGGAACTGCATGGGGCATCCATTGATATCGACGAAACTCCGGACCTGCTGCCGGTACTTGCCGTTGCCGCCTGTGCCGCTTCGGGTGAGACCGTGTTTTACAACGCGGCGCGTCTCCGGCTGAAGGAAAGCGACAGGATCGAAACCACCGCGGATATGGTCCGGGCATTGGGCGGGACTGCTGAGACGGAACCCGACAGGCTGGTCATCCGCGGCACCGGGACGCTGCGGGGCGGGTCTGTTGACGCGGCTAACGACCACCGGATCGTGATGGCCGCCGCCATTGCTTCTTCATTATGTACGGAACCTGTGGTCATCCGGGGAGCGGAGGCGGTAAATAAATCCTATCCCACGTTTTTTGAAGACTTTCAGTCACTGAAAGGAGCGGTATATGTCCTCTGAATTCGGAAAGAATCTGCGGGTCAGTATCTTCGGGGAGTCCCACGGGCCGGGGATCGGCGTCGTGGTGAACGGCTTCCCGGCGGGTGAGACGATCGATACCGATGAACTGCTGCGCTTCATGGCACGGCGGGCTCCGGGAAACAGTCCGCTGACGACAGCCCGGAAGGAAGCGGATCTGCCGGAATTTCTCAGCGGTGTCAAAGACGGTGTCCTGACCGGCGCCCCTTTTGCCGCGCTGATCCGCAACACGAACCAGCGTTCCGCCGATTATAACGGTTTTGAAGATACCCCGCGCCCTTCACACGCGGATTATACCGCCCGGGTAAAATGGAACGGCGCCGCGGATATGCGCGGCAGCGGACATTTTTCCGGCCGTCTCACGGCTCCGCTCTGTGCCGCGGGCGGTATCGCGAAACAGATCCTCGCGCGGAAGGGCGTCTTTATCGGGGCGCATCTCCTGCAGGTCGGGCTGGCAGCGGATGATCCATTCCCCTTGTACCCATCAGCGGAAAGCTTCGAGCAGATCGCGGCGAAACAGTTCCCCGTGCTGAATGATGAAAAGGGTATGGAAATGCAGGCGCAGATCCGGAGTGCCGCGCAGGATGGCGACTCGGTCGGCGCCGCGGTGGAATGCGCGGTAAGCGGATTCCCGGCGGGAAACGGCGACCCAATGTTCGACGGGATCGAGAGCATGCTTTCTTGTGCTTTGTTCGGGATCCCCGGCGTCAAGGGCGTCTCGTTCGGATCCGGATTTGACTGCGTCGGGATGCGGGGATCGGAACACAATGACCCCTTCATCGTTGAAGATGGTGCCGTGAGGACGGCATCGAACCATTCCGGCGGCATTCAGGGCGGCATCTCCAACGGTATGCCGATCGTCCTGCATGTGGCGATGAAGCCGACGGCTTCCATCGCGAAAAAGCAGCAGACGGTTTCCCTTTCCCGCATGGAAACGGCGGAACTGGAGATCCGCGGCAGACATGATCCCTGTATCGCGGTCCGGGCAGTCCCCGTCATCGAAGCCGTCACGGCTCTGGTGATGCTGGACCTCTTCCGGGGACGGTTACAATAAGGCGAAGCCGGAACCGTCACCTCGGACACTTACACAGGTAATAGTTCATATCAAAGGAGCAGTAATGGAATTGAATGAACTTCGTTCACAGGTCAATGAGATCGATGATGAAATGCTTTCGCTCTTTCTCAGGCGGATGGAGATCAGCGAATCGATCGCGGCATATAAAAAAGAGCACGGGCTGCCGATCCTCAACAAGGAACGGGAACGGGAAGTCCTTGCGGACATGATGAAAAAAGGCGGGGAAAACAACGAACTGTACGTGTACCGTCTTTTCAGTACGCTGATGGATCTTTCCAAAGCCCGTCAGGCGGAACTGCTTACGGGCAATACCCGAATCGGGAACGTTGTCCGGCAGATGATCGCCAATGAAGAAGAACTCTTCCCGAAAACCGGCCTGATCGCCTGCCAGGGCGTGGAAGGCGCGAACTCACAGGAGGCCTGTGACCGCTTTTTCCCGCGGGGGCAGATCCTTTACGTCAAGACCTTCGAAGCTGTTTTTCAGGCGGTTCAGTCCGGTTTGTGTAAATACGGTGTGGTCCCCATCGAAAACAGTTCCAACGGTTCTGTCCGCCAGATCTATAATCTGCTGGCGGAATATCACTTTTCCATCGTCCGGTCCATGCGCCTGTGGATACACCATACACTGATGGTGAAACCCGGAACGAAAATGTCCGATATCAAAACGATCTACTCCCATGAACAGGCTATCGGGCAATGCTCCGGATTCATCGGGAAACTCAGCGGCGTCCAGGTGATCCCCTGCGGGAATACGGCGATCGCTGCCAAAATGGTGGCGGAAGACCCGGATGGGAACAGCGCCGCCATCGCCTCCAAACGCTGCGCGGAGCTTTACGGACTGGAAGTGCTGGACGAGAATATCCAGAACAGCGAGAATAACTATACCCGTTTTGTCTGTATCAGCAAGGATCCGGTCATGTTCGAGGGTGCCAACCATATCAGCCTGATCGTCTCTTGTGCCCATAAGCCCGGCGCGCTGCATGAGATGCTCTCCAAACCGGCGGCGCTGGGGATCAACATGATCAAGCTGGAATCCTGCCCGGTTTCGGGTCATAACTTCGAGTTCGTTTTCTTCATCGAACTGGAGGCCTCTGTGAAGGAACAGGGTGTGCTTTCCATGCTGGAAGATCTGGAACGGACGAACCAGGAAGTCTGCTTCCTGGGAAATTACGCTGAGGTTTGATCTATGACAGAACCTGTATTCGGACTTATCGGGGAAACACTGAAGCACAGCTGGTCCGTACCGATCCACCACGCGCTGGGATGCGGGTCTTACCGGCTTTACGAGCTGAAACCGGAAGAACTGGAACCTTTCCTTAAAGAAAACTCCATCGGCGGACTGAACGTCACGATCCCCTATAAAAAGGCGGTGATCCCATTCTGCTCGTCGCTGGATCCCTACGCGGAAGCCATCGGCAGTGTCAATACCCTCGTGCCGGACGGGAACGGCGGGCTGAAGGGATATAACACCGACGCCATCGGTTTTTCCTATATTGCCAAACGTGCCGGCATATCGTTCCGGGATGCGAAGGTCGTGATCCTCGGTACCGGCGGGACTTCCCTGACTGCCCGGGCGGTGGTCAGGAATGAGGGCGCGCGGGAATTGGTCATTGTTTCCCGGACCGGGGAGTGGAATTATCAGAACCTTTCCGCGCATTTCGACGCGGATGTCCTGGTCAACACGACGCCGGTGGGCATGTATCCGCATAACGGTGAATGCCTGGTTGATCTGGAAAGATTCACAAAGCTGCGGGGTGTCCTGGACGTGGTCTATAACCCGATCCGGACGGCTCTCCTGCTTCAGGCGGAAAGGCTCGGCATCCCGCACAGCAGCGGCCTGCCGATGCTGACGGCGCAGGCGGTGGCTGCGGAGGAACACTTTTTCGGGAAAAAGATCGACGATGCGGAGATCGAGCGGATCGCCGCCATGCTGTGCCGTGATATGATGAATATCGTGCTGATCGGGATGCCCGGCAGCGGGAAGAGCACCGTGGGCAAAACCCTCGCGGACCGGACCGGACGGGCTGTGATCGACCTCGACGCAGAGATCACGAGGATGGCAGGCTGTTCCATTCCGGATCTGTTCCGGGATCAGGGTGAAGATGCGTTCCGGACGCTGGAGTCGGAAGCCGTGCGGCAGGCAGGGAAGGAGACCGGAAAGATCATCATCACCGGCGGCGGTGTAGTGACTCGGGAAGAGAATTACGCTCCGCTGCGGCAGAACGGGCGGATCTATCAGCTGGACCGTGCTCTGGATCTGCTGCCCATCGACGGCAGGCCGGTATCACAGAAGACGCCGGCGGCGGAACTGTATCAGAAACGGGCTGCGCTTTATGCCGCTTTCCGGGATGTACAGGTCGATAATAACGGAACGGTCGATGAGACTGTTGAAACGATATGGAGGGATTATTGTGAAAGTACTGGTCATTAATGGCCCGAATATGAACCTGCTGGGACTGCGGGAACCGGATATTTACGGAAAACAGACCTATGCCGATCTGGTAAATGTGCTCAAACAGCGGGCGGATGAGCTCGGTGTGGAGATCTCCTTTATGCAGTCCAATCACGAAGGCGACCTGGTGGACGCGATCCAGGGTGCTTATCCGGATACCGACGGCATCATTATCAATCCCGCGGCGTACACCCATACTTCCGTGGCGATTCTCGACGCGGTGAAGGCTGTGGCGATCCCCACGGTGGAAGTGCACATGTCCGACGTCAAATCCCGGGACGAATTCCGGCAGATATCCTACATCCGCCAGGCCTGCATCGCTACCGTTATGGGCAAAGGCTTCGGCTCCTATATCGAAGCCCTGGAACTCCTGTACAACCGCTGCGGGACTGAAGAATAAGATCGAAGGGAAGGGGGACAGATCTCTCCCTTCCCATGAAGTATCCATCCCCTTTTTACAACTTTCAATTATGGTATCCGTGCTGATTCAGCTGCCTGCTGTCAGCTGATAACTAACTTAAACCTGACAGCTAATAACACGATATATATCGTAAAAACAAATCACCTTGACAACACGGGGAATTGCCTTCGTAATATCATGCTCCGCAAAGGCGCGGAGCGGGATCATTTCTGCCTGCCGGAGTTCTTTCCGCGCCCGGTTTAATACAGCCGGGGGCCGCGCGCTGAGCAAGCTCACGCGTGGCCCCCGTCACCCCCATTATTATAGAATACGAAAGCCAGACCGATTCGGTTCATTATCAAATTTAAAGGATCTTGTTTTTCGGATAATTATTTCTGAAGTTCAGCTGGCATGTCTCAGCAACTGATAACGAATACCTATTAACCATTAACTATTGACTACTGACTATTGACTATTAACTATTGACTATTAACTATCTACCCGGGACGAGGACCCAGTAATCGCCTACGGGATTGACAGTCATGAACTGCAGTTCAGCCCTTCCTTCATAGGCGCTGCGGACCTGGTCCAGGTATGCCATGAGTTCTTCGTGGGACGCGAAGCTCGGGTCGTAATCCAGTTTGTCCGCGATGAAATAGACCGTTTTCGGGTCGAGGGCAAGGCTGCCGTCCGCCAGCGCCGTCTTCAATTCAGCCCGCTCATCCTCCGTCCGTGCCCAGAAATCAAGCCGGTGGACCATGGCGGAGATCATCACATTCGTGCGGAAGTGGTGTTTTGCCAGCCAGAATCCCAGACGGTAATCCGCGTTGCGGTCAAAGGTGATCGCCGTGTTGTAATGGTCCGCCAGCACATCCCAGTCTCCGGTGAAGACAGCTTCTTCCCTCGGTGTTTCAAAATAGCCGTGCAGGTCCTTCAGACCCGGGAGGATATCCGCGGTCTGGAGTACACACAGGATAACGCAGCCGATCAGCGCCGCGCGGCGGTTCCCGGCAAGCAGCCGGTAAAAACCGGCAGCGGCGGTCAGGATGATGCAGTAATAGGGCAGGAAGAAGAAACGTTCCGAGGAACGGAAAATATTGATGACGTGGTAAAACTGTTCCGGCAGCGGGACGGTCAGCAGCAGTTTGTCGTCAAAGGTGACGACGTTGCTGACGGCGAAAAGTGTGCATCCCGCCAGCAGTACCAGCAGCAGCCAGTTTGAGCGGATGCCCTTCAGAAGCGCGGCGCGTTTCCAGATCAGCAGCCAGAGCGTCACCGCCGCGAAAGTGAGCAGCAGGGCAAGACCCATATAATAGATCCCGTCGCCCTGATTGCCGTAAACAGGCCGGTTCCCGAGGAACAGCGACCAGACGGGATGTTCCCTGGACTTCGGGTTGAAAAGCCCGTTGAGGTTCAGGCTGTAGATGCCGAACCCTTCATCTGCCCGCACTCCGGTGCCGAACAGCCCGATGACATAACCGAAGAGAAAAACGATCCCGGTACTGACCAGAATGCCGAAAACCGTGGCTTTGAGAGATCTCCCGCCGAACAGCGCCTTGATCTCCGAGATGATGAACACGCCGTATACCATCCCGAAGAGGTAGGGATGGATGCCGATAGAAAGGCACAGCAGCGCGGTCCAATAAAGAAGCCACGGTTTTTTCCCCTGATCTGTTTTTCGCGCGAACCAGAGGAACAGCGCCGCCAGCAGCAGCCAGTGGGATGCCAGCGCGGTGTGGCGGAAACAGCGTTCCAGCAGGCAGGATGAGATAACGAAAAGCAGGCTGCTGAGGGCTGAATACAGCTGATCCCTCGTGAACAGGTAAACCAGAGCCGCCCCGAAAAGCCCCTGCATCATGAAACAGAAACAGGTGTAAATGCCGAAATACTGGAAGCTTTTCGGCAGGACCGGGGAGAGCAGCTTGAAGAACAGCGCCGCGACGGGGATCGAATCCGTATAGGAGACGGACGTCCCTTCCGGATACCCCAGGTTCAGCGCCCTGCACAGCGGAAAGGACCAGGGCGAATTGCGGTAAAACATCCATCCCGCCTGATGCTGCCGGATGTCCTGCCCGTAGAACCCCTGCTGTGTCCATCCGATGGATGTCACCCGCAGCGGCTCCGGCCCGTAAATACAAAGGAATGCCGCCAGCCCGAGAATGGCGCCCGCGATCCAATGCCAATTGTGTCTGAAAAAAGTCTTGATCCCGCTCATAATTCCGCTGAAAAGCCGGTCCCTCCCTTTGAAGATCCGTTCCTGTCCTTAAGGTAAATGTCAGAACGAGTCAAGGGGACGGTTTTCGTTGACTCGCAGCATTCTCCGAAAAATGATATGATCATGGCATATATCGTCCAACCGGTGCGAGTCAACAGACCTGTCCCCGCTGACTCGCTTCGCTTGCGGAGAACAGAGTTCTGAACAGATACCCCTTAATTTACTATAAGAACGCCATCCGCTATGTTTCTGAACAGAGAATTGTTACATTCCCCCGAGTCAGGGAAAACAGGTCACCCGGCTCAGGGTGTTGGTATAATATAAGTCAGGCATCTGAACGAAAACGTGACCACCTTGAAAGTGTGTGAGTCTTATGAAGAGCCTGATACCTGCTTAAGCGGGGGTATGGGGGCTGCAAGCCCCCGGAAATCCGGTGCGGGAAGTGGCATATGCAAACACATGAATACACGCTCCCGCACCTTGCGAAGCATACTATCCCGCATGCGGAGGGGTAAATACAAACTGAGCTCTTATAGTAGTATGTCCGCGAAGGGATGATCATTATGGAAAGGTTTGATTTTTCATCATGGAAAAGGCGGGAGATTTTTGAATTCTTCTCGCGCATGTCCGATCCCTATTATATGGTTACTTTCCGGCAGGACGTGACCGATCTGTATGCCTTCGCGAAAAACAGCGGATCGTCGTTTTATTACGCTATGATCTGGGCATGCACGAAGGCGGTCAATGATGTGGACGCGTTTCATATCGCGCTGCGGGGCGGGGAGCCGGTTTATATCGAGGACAGAAGGCCGAGTTTTACCGATCTCAAACCGGATTCCGAACAGTTCCATATCGTTACCGCGGAGATGGATGAAGATATCCGGCTCTTCTGCCGGAACGCGAAAGAGCTCAGCCAAAAGCAGGACTTCTTTATTGATCTGTCCGCCGAAACGGATGACCTCATATTCTTCTCCTGCCTGCCGTGGGTGGATATGACTGCCCTCACGAACGAACGGGATCTGTCCGCACCGGGAGCGAAGGATGACAGCATCCCCCGGATCGCCTGGGGAAAGTACACGGAAGAGAATGGCAGAAAAAAGCTGGGGCTTTCCATAGAAGTCAATCACCGCTTCATTGACGGCATCCATATCGGACGTTTTGCGGAGAAGCTTTCGGAGATCATCGGGAACTTATGAACTGTGAAGCGGGAATGTGAGGAAACTGCAATGACGTATACATATGGGGATCCGGACGCGGAAACGGTCCTGATCCAGATGGCAGATGACCATGATCTTGAGCGGATCGGAACCGAAGCAGCGGAGATACGGAAGCTGACGGATACCGGTTTTTACCTGATCGCCGTCAAAGTCCGGAACTGGAATGCCGACCTGTCCCCCTGGCCCGCCCCGGCTGTTTACGGTAAGGATGATTTTGGGAATGGGGCGGCTGATATGCTGGCTGAAGTACTGAAATATACCGGGGATAAGGGCAGAACCTATTATATCGGCGGATATTCACTGGCAGGACTTTTTGCTCTGTGGGCGGTTTATCAGACGGATGTGTTCAGGGGCGCGGCGGCAGCCTCTCCGTCTGTGTGGTTCCCGGGGTTTACGGATTACATGAGGAACAATACGATCCACGCCGGTTCTGTCTATCTGAGCCTTGGCGATAAAGAAGAGAAAACGCGGAACCCGGTCATGGCTACGGTAAGCAGCCGGATCCGGGAAGCGCATGAGGTGCTGAAGGGACAGGGTGTAAACACTGTACTTGAGTGGAACCAGGGAAATCATTTTATGGACGCCGATATCAGGACGGCGAAGGCATTCGCATGGGTAATGAATTCACAGACCGTATTGAAGACCTCCTGAACACGCCGTATTGGATCATAGACATTCTCCCGATGCGGGTGCCGGAAGACAGTCCGGGACAGTATTTTGCCGTCGAGGATCACTTTCTCAAAGAGCGGCTGCCGGAGATCAAGCGGAAACATATCGACCTGGTCCTGAAGCTGAACTGCTATATGGATATCATTATCGATGGGGAAATAAATCCCGCTCCTGCCCGGATCGGGGAGATCATGAAGGATCGCTATGTGTATATCATGACCGGGGATTCCATGATCCTGTCCGAGCCTGATGATACCCACCTGACGCTTTTCAACCCGGATGAGCGGCTCCTGGGGCTGGTCAGGGAGATCTCGGGCGGGGAAGGCCTGTTCGTGTGGAAGGGCGGAAACTGAAGCAGATCCGGTGTTCCGGATGGAATGGAATTTTCAAATATTACAGAGGAAAAGATGGTTGAACTCAGAAAAATAACAGAGGATAACTTTATTGACGCTTTTAATCTCAGGCTGGCTCCGGGACAGGAGCCTTTTGTTTCTCATCCGATCCGGAGTCTCGCTCAGGCGTATGTGTACAGGGAACAGTGCCAGCCCTTTGGCATCTGCGCGGATGGGAAGATGATCGGTTATGTCATGGTGATCTATGACTATGATGTTCCCGAATACGACATCTGGCACATGATGATCGACGAATCGATGCAGAGGCACGGTTACGGCGGCGCCGCTCTGGATCTGGTGCTTGGCTATATCAGGACGAAACCCTTCGGTGATTCAAACCGGGTCGCCCTGACCTGCAATAAAGACAATCCGGCCGCAAGAAGACTGTACGAGAGCCGTGGCTTTACCGCGACAGGCGCGGAAGACGAAGACGAAATCGAGCTTGCCTTGACGTTAGTGGAACAGTAACGCCTGCGGTTTATTTGGGACCGGCGCATAAATGGATCGGTTCCGTACCGGTAATGAAAAAATCTGTTTTGTTGGGACTTTTTTATGAACGGGAAGAATAAAGGACTGAAATTCACATCACTGACAGGGATGCGCGGCATAGCGTGTATATTTATCGTATGTTATCACTATTTTTGTCTGTATGTCGATGACCCGGGCAAGGGTCTGGATGCTTTGCCGTTCGCGCCCCATTCTGAGTTTTTCTTTCTATACAGTAAAAACGCGGTCGAACTGTTTTTTATGCTTTCAGGTTTTCTGACCGCCTGGCATTATCGTGAGAGGATCGCGTCTGTGTCCCTGTGGAAATACCTGAAAAAGCACTATATGAAACTCCTCATCCCGTCCGTTATCGTCAATCTCTGGGCACTGGTCAACGCGGTGCTTATACTCAAGGCTGTTCCCGGCAGCGACGCGTTTATCTCCCCGATCACTCCGCTCCGGGTCGTTCTTTCCATTCTGATGCTGAATACAGGCTGGTTCACCTCCTACAGTCAGACAATGCTGCCGCTGAACTCTACGATGTAGTTTATTGACGTATTGCTGCTGTGCTATCTGATATACTATCCGATCCGCAGGCTCGCGAAAAACCGTTATCTGTATCTGAGCGCCTGTACATTGATGGTCCTTATCGGGTGGGTCTGCCTGGAACATTCGCCGAAAAAGCCTTTCCTCTGGGGCCTTGACGGGCGCGGATACGCACCGTTTTTTCTCGGCACCCTGCTCTGCGAGTTTCAGGTCGAAGCGGATGAAAAGCTGAAAAAAGGTGTATCCGTCGTCTGGGGAACGCTGATCCTGGGTTTTCTTTGTGTCCGGCTGCTGATCGGGTTCGGGAACATTTTCGGCACGGTTGGGTCTGCGCCGTATGTAAGATATTTTGAATTTCTCGCGGCGCCCGGTTTGCTGCTTGCCGCGCTGAATCTGGACCCGGTCAGGATGTTCCTTGAATGGAAACCTTTTGTGTGGCTCGGCATGATTTCCGGAGCCCTTTACTATGTTCACAACAATGTGATGCAGGATTATTTCCTCCTGGACAGTGTATTGGGGACCAGCATTGACTTCTCTTCCGGTTTTGTATTCCTGCTGGTGCTGGCAAGCGTCATTCCGTTTGCTGTCTTATGGCAGTATGCCGGGAAAAAGGAATATAGTCGTTAGTCGTTAGTCATTAGTTGGTGGCCGGCGGGACGGTTGCTGAGGAATTCCCGGGTGGGATTTATATCTGCGAAATTTGTGCTTTTTGAATCCTATGGGATATAATTAATATTGTACAGTTTACTATTCGGAACATACGCTTTCGGGACTGTCCCTTTCTGGGATCGACCTTTTGACTCGTTCTGAACAGATACTTTGAAATTATTGCCGGAGAAAGGCCGCCGGTCCATGGCGGAGTGCGGGGAAAAATGCATATGAAAATACTGATCGGGACGAACAACGCCCATAAGGCACAGGAGATCCGCGATATGCTGCCGGATTTTGAGATCCTGCGCCCGAAAGATATCGGGCTGGATATGGATGTGGATGAAAACGGCAGCAGCTTTGAGGAAAATGCCATGATCAAGGCAAAAGCTTTCGCGGAAGCTTCCGGGCTGGTAACGCTGGCGGATGATTCCGGATTGGAAGTGGACTGCCTGAATGGTGAACCGGGTATTTATTCCGCCCGTTACTGCCCCAAACCCGGTGCGGATGACAAGGACCGGCGGGACTATCTGCTGGAAAACATCCGGAAATGCGGAGCGGAACGGCCCTGGACAGCCCGTTTTGTGTGCCATATCGCCGTGGTTTTCCCGGACAGCCATACGACGCTGACGACCGTCGGGACCTGCGAAGGTGAGATCATCCCCGAGGAACGGGGCAGCGGCGGTTTCGGTTATGACCCGATTTTTTATATGCCGGAGAAAGGCATGACGTTATCGGAAATGACGGAAGAGGGAAAGAACGCCGTCAGCCACCGGGGTAACGCGATCAAGAAAGCCGCGCCTCTGCTGCGGGCTTACGCAAAAGCACAGGAATAAAGGAAAGACGTTATGGATACCATCAGACATTTGTTTCGTGTAGGGTACGGGCCCAGCAGCAGCCATACCATGGGGCCGAAAAACGCGGCGGAAATGTTCCTGCAGAAAAACCGCGGCGCCAACCATTTCCAGGTGACGCTTTACGGAAGTCTGGCTGCCACCGGCAAAGGCCATATGACGGATAAAGCCATCAATGATGTTTTGGGCGCGGACCGTACAACGATCATCTGGCAGCCGGATGTTGAGCTTCCCTACCATCCGAACGGGATGGAATACGAGTCTTTTGATGAGGCGGGGAATGTCATGGATGACTGGACGGTCTATTCGGTAGGCGGCGGACAGATCGATGATAAGGGTGACCGCATCCCTCCGGAAACCATCAGTGTGACTTATCCGCACCGGAATATGACCGAGATCCACAGGTACCTCGATGCGACCGGCATGAATTTTTGGGAATATGTGGAAGAATGCGAAGGGTCGGATATCTGGGATTATCTCCGGGATATCTGGCATGTCATGAGCGACGCGGTGGACCGCGGCGTGCGGCAGGAAGGGGTGATCCCGGGCGGGCTCGGCATCAGCCGCAAGGCGAACCTGTATTTCCGCCGCAGCCAGCTGACGCGTGACGGTTACATCCATTCAACACCGATGACCGCCTTCGCGCTGGCAGTCTCGGAAGAGAACGCTACGGGCGGGAAGATCGTCACCGCGCCGACCTGCGG
Source organism: Flexilinea sp. (assembly GCA_036723985.1). Lineage (GTDB taxonomy): Bacteria > Chloroflexota > Anaerolineae > Anaerolineales > Anaerolineaceae > Flexilinea. The sequence goes on along the minus strand of DAIMGK010000014.1, from coordinate 28,705 downwards.
CTCCTGCGGTGTGCTCCCGGCGGTGCTGCGCTATTTCCAGAAGAAAATGGATATCACGGAAGATAACATCCTGCGGGCGCTGGCGACAGCCGGTGTCTTCGGGAATGTGGCGAAGCATACCGGCTCGATCTCCGGTGCCGAAGCCGGATGCCAGGCTGAGATCGGCGTGGCATGCGCCATGGCAGCTTCCGCCGCGTCCTATTTTTATTCGGGTACGATCCGGCAGATCGAATACGCCGCTGAATCGGGACTGGAACACCACCTGGGCCTGACCTGCGACCCGGTGGCGGGACTCGTGCAGGTGCCGTGTATCGAGCGGAACGCGGCGGCAGCCAATGCCGCGCTTTTCGCGGCGCAGTTCGTGATGTTTACCGACGGCCAGCACCGTCTCAGTTATGACGATGTGGTCAAGGCGATGATGAACACCGGCCTGGATATGCCCCGCCTTTACCGCGAGACCTCCGAAGGCGGCCTCGCCAAAGTCTTCCGCTATCCCGGTGGGGAATAGTTGTTGGTCATTGGTTGTTAGTTGATGGTTGGTGGTTGTTAGCTGAGCATCAGAGACATTTGAATAATATGGATCTTCTGAGCCGGTGGATGGTTATTAAATGTCCGCCGACTCTGTTGTTAAAAAAGCTGCCGATCGGATCCTGCATTCTGTATTCTGAATCCTGCATCTTTCCGTCTAAACCCTATACCATATTCTCCGGATATCTGAACTCTGAACGCTAATATTAATAGTTTGTAAGAAATCTTATATACATCTTGACTTTTTTTCAGAATTGATTATTATATTCATCGTTAGCACTGATATATTTTGAGTGCTAAAAATGAGAAAAATAAAATATCAGATGATATTAAGGAGATATGAAATGAATTTACGTCCGTTGGGTAACCGTATCGTTGTTGAACCGATCGAACAGGAAGATATTACTGCCGGTGGTATCGTCCTTCCTGAAACTGCCAAGGAAAAACCGCAGCAGGGTAAAGTCCTTTATGCCGGCGCCGGCGAGCGCAATGACAAAGGCGAACGCATCGCTATGGATGTCAGAGTCGGCGATACTGTTCTTTTCGCGAAATACGCGGGAACCGAAACCAAGATCGACGGCAAGAAGCTGCTGATCATGCGCGAAACCGACCTGCTCGCAATTATTGAATAATGACAGACCGCAGGTGTCAGGTTTCAGATATAGATGAAAAACCGAAAATGGCACCGAATGAAGGTGACCGCCGCGAAAGCGTGTGAGTCTAATAAAGAGCCTGATACCTATTCAGCGGGGGTATGGGGGCTGCAAGCCCCCGGAAATCAGGTGCGGAAAGTGACTTTCGTAAACACACAAATATTCGATCCCGCACCTTGCGAAGCACAATGTCCCGCATACAGCAGGCTGTTACAAACTGAGCTTTTATAGCAGAGAAAATAAAAACAAAATCCGGAGGATTATAAAATATTATGGCAAAACAATTAGTTTTTGGTGAAGATGCACGAAAAAAGCTGAAGGTCGGTATTGATGTTGTCGCGAACGCTGTCGCCACGACCCTTGGCCCGAAAGGCCGCAATGTGGCCATTGATAAGAAATACGGCAGCCCGACCATCACCCATGACGGCGTGACTGTTGCGAAAGAAATCGAACTGCCCGATCCGTTCGAAAACATGGGCGCCCAGCTTCTGAAGGAAGCTTCTTCCAAGACAAATGATATCGCCGGTGACGGCACCACCACTTCCACTGTCCTGGCTCACGCCATCGTTACCGAAGGCCTGAAGAGCCTGGCCGCCGGCGCCAACCCGATGCTGCTGAAGCGCGGTATCGAAACCGCCTCCAAGGCTGTTTCCGAAGATATCCGCAAACAGGCCATCGAAGTCACTTCCAAGTCCGATATCGCCAACGTCGCTACCGTTTCCGCTCAGGATTCCCACATCGGCAACCTGATCGCTGACGTCATGGACAAGGTCGGCAAAGACGGCGTCATCACCGTTGAAGAATCCAAGGGTCTGGAATTCGAGACCGAATACGTTGAAGGTATGCAGTTCGACCGCGGCTACATCAGCCCGTACTTCATCACCGACAATGACAAGATGGAATCCAACATTCCGGATCCGTTCATCCTGATCTACGACAAGAAGATCTCCGCTGCCCAGGATCTGGTTCCCCTTCTTGAAAAGATGGTCCAGACCGGCAAACGCGACCTGGTCATCATCGCCGAAGATATCGACGGCGAAGCTCTTGCCACCCTCGTGCTGAACAAACTGCGCGGTATGCTGAACGTCCTGGCTGTCAAGGCTCCGGGCTTCGGCGATCGCCGCAAGGCCATGCTGCAGGATATCGCGACCCTGACCGGCGCCTCCGTCATCTCCGAAGAGACCGGCCGCAAGCTGGATACCGCGACCCTGGCTGACCTCGGCCGCTGCGAAAAGGTCATCTCCGATAAGGATAACACCACCATCGTCGGCGGTAAGGGCGATGCTGACGCCATCAAGGCCCGCATCGATCAGATCCGCATCGAGATCGACAAGACCACCAGCGACTATGACCGCGAAAAACTGCAGGAACGTCTGGCGAAACTGAGCGGCGGCGTTGCCATCATCCGCGTCGGTGCCGCGACCGAGACCGAACTGAAGGAAAAGAAACATCGTGTGGAAGACGCTCTCTCCGCTACCCGCGCGGCAGTGGAACAGGGTATCGTCCCCGGCGGCGGTGTCGCTCTGCTGAACGCTTCCGCGAAGATCCAGTCCCTGAAGAGCAGCATCGATGATGAACAGACCGGTATCAACATCGTCCGCAAGGCTCTGGAAGTCCCGATGCGCAAGATCGTTGAAAACGCCGGCAAGGATGGCGCAGTCGTCGTCGCTGCTATCAAGGCTCAGCAGAAGGTCAAGCGCTCCAACCGCATCGGCTACAATGTGCTGACCGATAAGTATGTCGATATGATCGAAGGCGGCGTTTCCGACCCGGCAAAGGTCACCCGCGGCGCTCTTGAGAACGCGGCTTCCATCGCTGCCATGATCCTCACCACCGAGGCCCTGGTCACCGACATTCCGGAACCGGAAAAGCCGGCTGCCCCTCAGATGCCTGAGTACTAAACCGATAAATAAATAATATGAAACACCGGAGACACTCATTGCCTCCGGTGTTTTTTATCCCATCCGGAGCATGCAGCATGCCTGTCATTGCCCACCGGAGTTTATGATTTCTTCAATCGGCCTCGATGCCATACGGTATAATGAGGTATGAATTTATAAAATATCCCGGTACAGACCGGCGGAGGATGGATGAGTTACACGGCGATCGAGGAAATGAGACAAAAAAATATGCGGGCATTCGGGATCGATGCCGGTCCGAAACAGCCGGAATTATCAGGAGACGGGAAAAACGACATGAGGTCCGCCGCGCTGCGTTTTATCCATGAACGCTGCGAAGAGCTTTGCTTCAGCGAAACGATAACCCGTGAGGAAGAAGCGGACGGGATCCTGCGGGGAGCAAGCCTGAAACCCGGGCAGATCCCCTATAACATGCAGATGGACATCAACCGTCTGTGCCTCGAGCGGGAGCTGGAACACTTCATCGACAGCGGAAGCACGGATGACGCTTATACCGTATATTACTGTTATTTCCAGATCTTTAACGGCAGTTACGGAAGGTCAAAGCGGATGATCGAACTCCTTTCGGAATTTGAATCCAACGGCACATCCCTGCTTCTGGATCACCGGGACCATTATTCCCATTCCGTGTATGTCTTTTGCCTGGGGCTGGCGATCTACGAAACCAACGAACTGTTCCGGAAGGCATACAAGGCCTTTTATCATTTCGGCACGGATGACGCCGATAAGGAACAGGACCGGGCAGCGGCCCATCATTTCCTGGCTTACTGGGGAATGACTTCATTGTTCCATGACATCGGTTACCCCTTTGAGATCCCCTTCGAGCAGGTCATGTCATATTTTGAGATCAACGGGCAGGAACGGGGCAGCTCCACCATTTACTTCGCGTACCGCAACCTGGATCCGCTGATCAATTTCAGCGCTGAGGAGACCGCCCATTTCAAACAGCTGTACGGCAGGAGCTTCGCGACGCTGGAAGAGCTGCTCGCGCATGTACTTTCCTCGCATCTGGAGGCGGATTTTGATCTGCCGGAAAGCAAAGCCTATGACCTGATCCACCGGAAACCCATAGAACCGGATTATTTCGGCTACAGCGAGGACCATGCCTATTTCAGCGCGGTCCGGCTTTACAGGGAAATGGTGAACACACCCGCCGGCGCCGCGCGGCTGACGAAAGCGCATATCGACGCCCTGACCGCGATCCTCCTGCATAACTATCTTTATGAATATTCGATCGCCCTGTTCAGTTCGGATGACCCGGCACAGAGGAAAGCTCCCCTGCGGATGGAAGCCTTTCCGCTGGCCTTTCTCCTGATGCTCTGCGATGAACTGCAGTGCTGGGACCGTACCGCGTACGGACGCATGACCCGGCAGATGGCGCATCCGCTCTCGGTGGATACGGACTTTTCCGGAAATGCCCTCCGGATAACTTATGAATTTGACCGTGAGGAAGAGGAAAAGATCGGGGAGTTCCTTGCCCGCTACCGGGAATGGGAGCAGAACGGCGGGCAGGGAAAGGCGCCCCGGCTGAAGGTTTACGGCGATATGGCGGTGAAGGAGCAGAAATTTTTACGGAAGATCACGGCGGCAGTGGACATGTCCGGGATCCCGCTGACGGTCGGTGTCAGGCTCAGGGACGCGGACCGGAAGAAAAAGCGCATTTATCTTTCTTCCGGGAATTTCCTCCACCTGTATGATTTCGCCGAGGCGCTGAACGCGCGTTATTCCTGGCAGGGCAGGGAAGCGGCGATCCCGGCGGAACAGCTTGAAAACGAGTTCTGCGGGCTCTCGCTGGAATATCAGCTTTCCAACATCAACCAGGCGAAAAGCTTTGCCGGGTTTTTGAACGCGGTCAACTGTTTTTATACCGATAAGCCGGTGGATTGTGAAATGGTGGTTTCCTTTACGGAGGAGGAGATCAGGGTTTTCGCACCGCTGGAACACGAACGCTGGATCCGGGAAAAGATCTCGATGGGATGGCAGTTCGGGACGCTTTACCGGGATGTCCCTGCCGGGAAGCTTCCCGCGGCGGAGGGGATCGGGGAAAACGCCGCCCGGAAAGCACTGCGGGAGCAGCTGCGCGTGCATGAACTGATGATGGATGGTGAACCTTCCTCCGCGGATATCCGCGCTCATTATGCCGCGCTGCCAAGATCCGAGCAGGAAAAGGATTATGAGCCGTTCAACAGCATGCTGAAGCTGGTCCGGCATTTTGACGGGCTGCGTATTTACCGCCTGCCGCAGGCTGAAAGGATCGGCTGAGTGCGGAAAGGGTTCCGATGATGTCTTAACAACAGGGCGGCGGGTTCAAAAGAAACCGCCGCCCTGCCGCAAACACTACAAAAACCATTTGTCGGCGAGGATGGGGTCATCGTATCCCCAGTCTTCCGGTTTTCCGCTCTGCGTTTTAATAAATCCGGTCTTTTCGAGTACGTGCTGGGATTTCTTATTATCGCTCATGGTACTGGCGGTGATGATCTCGATATCCGTCTCCGTGAACAGGTATTCTGACATCAGTCTCGTGGCATCGGTGGCGATCCCCTTTCCCCAGTATTTTTTCCGCAGTCTGATCCCGATGGAAACCACATGCAGCTTTTCGATGTAATCGTAAAACTCTGCCAGTCCGCAAAGTTCGGCATTTTCTTTCAGAAAGATCCCGAGGATCAGGTTTTGTTTTGTCAGGAAACATTCCCCGTAAAGGTTCCTGATCATTTCATGGACGTCCGTGTACTGCCGCTCAAACAGATAGGTCGGCTCATAATGATAGATGATATCGTTTTTGACCATATTCTCTATGGCGGCAGCGTCATCATCGATGATCCGGCGCAGAATAACGCGCTCATTTTCCATGTAAGGGATCTCATCAAACAGTTTTTTCATACTTATGCTTTTTCTCCGGAAAAAATTATACCGCCGTTGTCCGTATTCCGGGTCAATTATCGGAAACGATAATTTCCGCTGCCGCCGCCGGGCGGCTGTATCTTTGTTCACGTATTCCCGGTTCGGGAACCGGATCCTCAAGCCGGGAAATCATCTATGGGCTCGTCTTTGTAAAAGAAACGCCGGTCGTGTTCCCCGATGGGCCTGAGGACCCGGCAGGGATTTCCGGCAGCGACGACACCGCCGGGAATGTCTTTTGTCACCACGCTGCCCGCGCCGATCACACTGTCCCTGCCGATGCGGACGCCCGGGACGATCACGGCGTTCGCGCCGATCCAGACGTTTTCCCCGATGTGCACGTCTTTATTGTACTGCAGCCCCTTCGCCCTCAGCTCCGGGTCGATGGGGTGATTCGCCGTGGCGATGGTGACGTTGGGACCGATCATGACCTTATCCCCCACATAAATATGCCCGTCGTCCACAAGCGTCAGATTGAAATTGGCATAGATATTTGAACCGAGATGCAGATGGCGTCCGCCCCAGTTGGCGTGAAAGGGCAGCTCAATATAGCAGTTATCGCCGCATTCGGCAAAAACTTCCTTCATGTATGCAATTTTTTCCCCGGATTCGGAAGGCTTCAACTGATTGAATTCAAAGCATCTCTCCTGAAAGACGGATTGCTCCGCCATAATTTCCGGATCCATGGGGTCATAGATCAGACCGGCGGTCATACGTTCGTATTGTGTCATATTTTCCCCCCTCAGTGATTGGACATTGGCCGTCGGCTGCGTGTAACGCGGTGTATAATAGCTTATATCCGGCCGGCTGCGTCTGACATCCGATGTCTGACGTCTGCATCAAAATTATACAGGATAACGGGGTTCTGTGCAAGAGGCGCAAGTCCCGCCGGATGGCGGGGCAGAATGTGCGGATTGTGTCCGGAAGTCTTGACAAAACGGCGAGCGAATGATAGGCTTGTTCTCAAAACGATAACCCGGGCGTTATTATTTTAAAATAAAAAATATTGGCATTATTTTTAAGAGGGGGAGAAGCGGTACGGACGCGGATCCGGCTGCAGGACCATTATGAACGGCGAAAAAGTAAAACCATTTATGGAGAAAAAAAGGATCGCTTTTTTGGAAAAGGGGTTTGAACTTTTCTCGGAGAAGGGCATTGCCGTCGTCTCCATGAAGGATGTGGCGAAAGCGGCCGGTTATGGGGTGGCAACGCTCTACCGCTATTTCAGTTCCAAGCCGGTCCTGGTGATCGCTATCGCTGTCCGGAAATGGTCCGGATATCTGCGGGCAGATGAAAATATCTGGCAGGATGATCGGACCGCTGCCCAGAGATTTACCTTCTTTCTGGATTCGTTCCTGGAACTGTACCGGAACCACAGAGCTCTGCTGCGCTTCAACCAGTTCTTCAACATCTACCTGCAGACGGAAAATATCGGACCGGATGTTTTGCAGCCTTATCAGAATCTCATAGAGTCCCTCGCGCAGCGCTTCCACAGGATGTATCTGATGGCGGAAAAAGATCACACGCTCCGCCTGGATACCCCGGAAGAGGAGATGTTCTCGCTGGTCCTTCACATGATGCTCGCGGCGGTGACCCGTTACGCGGTGGGCCTGGTCTATCAGCCTTACCCGGGCTATGATCCCGAATCCGAGCTGGTGGTCCTGCGCAACATGTTCCTTGAGAAATACTGCTGCTGATCCGCACCCGGGGACGGTTACGAGAAGCGGAACTGTCCCCGCCCTGACAGGGGAGAAACGATAACATACCCCTCCCCGACAGATAACGATACATTAAAGGCCGGGCGAACTGTACCCGGGTACAGTCCCGGCAGTCCCCCGAAGCCGCCGCCGACACCCAATTATCAGCTTTCAACCATATATTTCCCTCATTGCACGGATTTTTACATATAATATAAATAGTATTTTTGGATTAAAATCCGGAGATTTTCCGTTTGCTGTTTTGTAAAGAGGGGAGCGTATGGAACGGTTCGCGCTCTTTCACCGTGACAGTTCCGCTGCGTGTAACCATCACCAAAAAGGATGATGGGAAAGATGGGGAACAGTCATCGAACAGCATAAGCGGAAGGGATAGAAGATGGGTGGACAGTCCCATAAAGGGACAGTCATCAAACCGCAGAAGACAGAATGAAAGAAAAGTTGAGGGATCGTCCTAAAAAGAGACTGTCCCCGGAAAATGGAAGGACGGAATGCCCGGGAGAATGATTATGAACGGAATAACTTATTTGATGAATAACGGAAATCTGACGGCAGAAGGTGTGGTACTGCTTTTCCTGATGTTTTGGATCTTCAAGATAATGGGGGTCGATAAGTTATTCCGATGGGGGACGCTCCCTTCAGGGGACTGTCCCGATGATCAGCGTAATAACCGTTGTGGGGACAGTCCCGTGAAGGGACAGTCCCCGATTTGGGGCCGTAACAGGTGGGAACAAATCGGTGCTCATCCCCTGCAGGCGGGGACCGGGTTTACCTTTTGGATCTAAATTGATGCTCATCCCCTGCAGGCGGGAGGACACCTGTCCCGTAAGGAACGGACTTCGTCCGTTTTATATACGGGACAGGAGCTGCGCCTCTCGGCATTCGCCTCGGGCGAACCGTCCCCGGATTACTCGGGCGAACCGTCTCCCTTGATGGGTTGGGGACTTCTGATTTTGGGCGGGGGTTCGGGACAGGCACTACTGTACCACTTTGTAACTGAATTTCTTGACAAATGCGGAATTAAATGGTAGGCTTTATCTCAAACGATGCTCGGCGGCATCGTCGTTTTTGCGTACAAATTTACAGTGGTTTTCACTGTGGCGGAAAATGGATAAACAGGACGGGATCTGCCGGTTGATACAGGGAATGAGACAAAAAGATGGACAGTCAGGCTCTCTCTCTTATTGATTGCAGCGCTTTCCGTATCAGCGGAGCGAACCTTGCGGGATGGATCCCCGGATAGTGAGGAGATCAATGCTATGAACACGATACCAGAAACACTCGGTTTATTGATGAATACATATACATACGTGATTTCAGCGATCATATTGATCTGCGTTGTTTTGCACTTCTTAAGAGTGAAGCGGCAGAAACCGGGTTCCCTTCTGCTTTCCCTGCTGCTCTGTGCGGCAGTTCCTGTTCTGCTCCCTTCTCCCGCCGCGGGAGAGAACATATATTACATCGTCTGTGATCCGGAGAAAACTGGATTTTGCGGTCTTGGGGAGTCTCATCCCTTATGTGACGGAATATGCGAGTGTGCTGATACGTTATGCAAACAGAGGGAATTTACTACATATTGTGAAAACGGGGTATGCGATTTCAATGAATGCGGGAATCAATCGTATTGCCGCTACGGAATAACAATTGAAACCGCATTGGAGAGAGCTTTACGGGATTTTCAGGAAGGGGATGCGGTTACAATCGTGCTTGGCAGCACCGTCTATACGAGTGATGTCCTGCAGATTAATGAAATTGGGAACCTCACGATCGACCTGCACGACCATGGCCTCATACGAAATTCGTCGAATGCCGCATCTGATGGCTCTGTCATCAGCATAAATAATTCTGATGTCACACTGACCGATACCAGTCAGGCCAAGGGTGGTTATATCACCGGGGGAACAGGCATAACAGATCCGGATCTCGGAAACGGCGGCGGCGTACATGTCATCTCGGGCAGCTTCACGATGGAAGGGGGGAAGATCACCAATAACGAAGCGCATAAAAACGGCGGCGGAGTGTATGTGAAATCCAGTGCCATCTTCAACATGAAAGGCGGAGAGATCTCCCTCAATATGGCGGATGACGGCGGCGGGGAGTATGTGGCTTCAGGCGGGGGTTTCAACATGAGCGGAGGAACGATCACCGGCAATAAAGGGCAGGCCAGCAGTCAAAATGCACTTGGGGTCGGCGGGGTGTATGCTGCCGGTACATTCAATATCAGCGGCGCTGATGGCAGCGTGAACATCTCCGGTAATCAAAACTGCCCCATGTCCCAAACCCAAAATTGTACAGAGGAAAATGTATATCTGCCATCCGGCAAAAAGATCAATATCACCGGCACCGTGGAGGGTTCCGATATCGGTGTCTTCATGCAAGCCGGGGACGGCCAATTCGCGGTGGGAAGCGGCTATACGCTCACCGCTGCGGACGCGGCCGCCTTTACACCGGACAACCATTCCAAATACGCAGTCAGCCTTGACAGCAGCGGGAATATTATACTTGCCGAAGGAGTCATCCTGACATATGATGCTGTCGGCGTGGACTCCGGGACCGTCCCCGCTGAGGAGACCGCTTACATTTCCGGAGATACCGTCACCGTCCTCGGGAACACGGGGGATCTCGCGAAGGCCGGCTTTAATTTCACAGGCTGGAACACGAAAGCCGATGGTACGGGTACAGCCTATGCCGCTGGCGATACCTTCACCATCAGCGCGGATACGACGCTTTACGCCCGGTGGGCGGGAAATGTGTCCTACCTGATCGTTATCCCGGAAGAGGTGGATTTTGGTACGCTTTCCCAGCCGGATGATGGGAATACGCCTGCTTATAAAACGGTAGAATTTCCGCTGACCGCGGATAAGATCGAGGACCTTTCTGAGGGATTTAAGCTCGTTGTTTCTGTCAAGGGCGAGGGGGAGAACAATCAATTCTTTATCGCCAATGATGCTGACAGCAGCGTGAAACTGGTCTTTGAGGTTCTGGTGAATGGCGAAGTTCTGGATGTCTCCGGCGCGAACGGCGGGAAGGTGGCTGCCTTTACCGCATCGGGCCAAAGTGAAGTGCGTATCCTCCGGTTGGATCAGGTCCAGCTGGTTGGCAAACCCCTGGCTCAGATCGTGGGTGACTACAGCGGCACGATGGTTTTCTATTCCCGCCTTGAGTAAGGATGGGACGGTTCGCGTGCCGCGCGCAGCCGCAGCACGGAGGAAAATATATGAAACAAAAATTGATTTTTCTGCTTCTTTGTCTGGGGGCGCTATTCCTGGCGGCGGGATCTGCATATACGGAGAGTGCCCTGCCCACAGTGACGCCCACGCCTTTTCCGGAGACGGAACCGGGCGAGATCATCGAAGGCTGGAATCCCGCCGGCGTCGATCCGGACGATACCACCCGGCGGGGCACCATGATCCCGGGTTATGGCAGCGCGGTGATGAATGAGGGCGACGATACGCTGCGGCTCACTATCGGGAATCCGCTGGGAAATCGGGTTGGATTCTTCGCGGTGCTGATGCTGGAGGATGGTACGGAGCTTTATTCCTCTCCGCTGCTGGAACCAGGGCAGGCTGTCCTGTTGGTTCCCCTTTCGGAGAAGCTGAAAGCGGGAAAATATTCGGCGCAGGTGGTATATCAATGCGTCACACTGGATCAGAAGCATACGCCCCTGAACGGAGGCGTTTCGGGCTTTACGCTGTATGTTAATTAAGGGACAGTTCCGTGGCGCGGCGGAACGCGCCGCGGGAATCGTCCCATAGGAGGAAAGGAAAATGAAAAAAATTACAATTCTTTTGATCGCTTTGTTTCTTTGTGTGTTGATGCCGATGACGGCGCAGGCTGTAGAACTTACTGAGGGTAAACCCGGCGGCAGCACCGAAGTGATAGCCAGTGTGATACCGAATTCCGGTGATGTCACGTATATCATCACCGTCCCGGATGTGGTCGATTTCGGGACCCTGACCCCGCCCGCAAGTGATGAGGATTCCTACAGGGATGTGACATACACTGTGGTAGCGGAAGAAGTAGAGGGGCTGGATCCGGATTCACAGCAAATCGTGGTTTATGTGAAGGACCAGAACGCGACGGGAAACGAGCGGAATTTCTATATCGTGAACAAATCGAATTCCAACATGGCGTTCAGCTATAATATATACCGCGCGGTGGGTGAGGAAAACGTTAACGAGGCGTCTCGAGTAAATAATGGTGACTATTTTACTGCCGGTTACTACCTGTATAGTTTTACTTATCAGGGACAGACAATGGAAGGTACGCTGCGCATTAACCAGAGAGATTTGCGTGGTATGAATATGGCGGACATCATCGGCGACTACAGCGGTTATATGGTGTTCTATTCTATTATAGAGTCACAGTAAGGAACGGCGAGGGGGGACGGTTCGCCTGCGGCGCCCGCCGCCGCGATCTGAGCGCCTGACAAAATGGGATGGGAGTCTCCGGGGAAGCTGAGCTCGTGATGAGAAGGGTACAGCCCCATAAAGGGGCAGTCCCCGGGGCTGTACCCAATGAACCAGGGCGCTTGACAAAATGGAGAGCAGTTTCCGGGTAAGCTGAGCTCGTGATAAGAAGGGTACAGCCCCATAAAGGGGCAGTCCTCCGGGGCTGTCTCATAGAAAGATGAAAAAAAGGAGCAGAAAGATGAATAAGAATATAGCCTGGAAGGAAATGATTTTCGCTTTATTGGCGTGTATATTGTTCATCACTGCTCCTGCAGCACTGGCAGAAGGAGGCAGGATCGAAATAACCGAAGCCTCCCGGTCAGTGCAAACCGAAGTGACGGCGGTCATCGGATTCACCGTCACTTTATCACCGGGAGACGGCAGCGGCGAGCCAACAGAGGTCACAGTACCCGCTATGGAATATAAACTGCCCTCCTGCCCGACAGGCTTTACCGCGCCGGATACCATGGGATTTGCCGGATGGCTGGTCGGGGATGATGCCGACCCGCAGCCCGCGGGAACGACCATTTCCCTGAGCGGGAATGTGACGATCAATGCCGCCTGGGCGGCGGTAGTGCCGGTGGCGGAGGTCACGGTCGGGAGCGATATTTCCTATTACACCACACTGCAGGCGGCACTGGACGCCGGGAACGGCGGGACGGTGAAGCTGCTCACGGATATCAATAGGGGAAATGTGGGCGAAGGCGGCTTCCCGGCACAGGTTGGGAGCGGCAACGTCACCCTCGACCTGAACGGGAAGGTGATCGATGCCGCAGGGAGCTCACGACGTGCCATCACGGTGAACGAAGGGGCTTCCCTGACGATTGAGGACAGTGACCCAACAGCAGCCGGTTTGATCACCGGCGGCAGTTCTCCAACAGGCGGCGGTGTGTATGTTGCTGACGGCAGCTTCACCATGAATGGCGGCACGATTGCCGGAAACGATGCAGTCAATCGTGCGGGATGTGTTTATGTAGAATCCGGATGCAGCTTCACTATGAACGGCGGTACGATCTCCAACAATAGAGCAACTATCAGCGGCGGTGTGTTCGTGCAGGGCAGCTTCACCATGAACGGCGGCATGATTTCCGGCAACACATCAAATGGAAATGGCGGCGGTGTTCATGTGGATTATGGAGGAAGCTTCACCATGAACGGCGGCACGATTTCCGGCAATGAAGTAAGAGGCAGAACCGGTACAGGCGGCGGTGTGTGCGTGAATGGTGAATTCACCATGACCGGCGGTACGATCACCGGGAACAAGGCATCCAGATATGGTAAAAACGTGCAGGTTTATTCGTCTATTAACCTCAGCGGTTCTCCGGTCATTGCGGATAATGACAGAAACAATCTTTTTTTGAATAGTAATGCGAAAATCTATGTCACCGGCAAGCTGACCGGCGCCGCGTCAGTCGGCGTTGCCATGTCTCAACCGGGCATATTCACTGACTCAAGCGATACGGCAAACAATGACCTGTCCCGGTTCTTCAGCGATAATGCAAGGTATTCTGTCGGGAAAAACGCGGAAGGTCAGCTTTACCTGGGCACTCCCGGATATACCGTGATTTATGATTCCAATGACGGTACGAATCAGACCCAAGAAGTAAAATTCGCCGAGGGGACGGAAAGCATCACGCTGGCGGCGTCGGATTTCTTTGAGCGGGATGGTTATGCCTTTGTGGAATGGAACACCGCGGCGGACGGCAGCGGAACATCATATGAACCCGGCACTGAGAAAACACCTGCAGAACTGGTGTTTGATGACGACAATAAACTGGATCTTTATGCCCGGTGGGCGGTGGCGGAGCTTACCGTTGGGGGAGTGACGACACCTTATACCACCCTGCAGGCGGCACTGGACGCCGGGAACGGCGGGACGGTGAAGCTGCTGAAGGATATCAATACGTCAAATGTGGGCGAAGGCGGCTTCCCGGCACAGGTTGGGAGCGGCAACGTCACCCTTGACCTGAACGGGAAGATTATCCAGGGTGACGGCATTAACAATGTCATCACTGTCAATTCCGGCCTTACCCTCACAGACTCCGATCCTACGTCGGAAAACAGATGTACGCTTCCCGAAACAAGTGAGCCGGTCTCCATCCCCGGCGGCCTGATCACCGGCGGCAATACCACCGGCGATGGCGGCGGTGTGTATGTCGCGTCTGGCGGCAGCTTCACCATGCAAAGCGGCACCATCTCCGGCAATAAAGCCGAAAGCAATGGCGGTGGTGTGTATGTCGCGAATGGCGGCATCTTCACCATGAGCGGCGGCGCAGCCATTTATGGCAACATGTCAGAAAGATACGGCGGGGGCGTGTATATCGACGGTACCTTCACCATGCAAAACGGCACGATTTCCGGCAACTGGGCAGTCAACAAATACGGCGGCGGTGTGTTTGTCGCGAACAGCGGCAGCTTCACCATGCAAAACGGCACAATCTCCGACAACATGGCAAAGGAAAACGGCGGCGGTGTGTATGCCGACAATACCTTTAATATGAAAGGGGGCACGATCTCCGTCAATACAGCAGGAAACGGAGGCGGCGTGTGGGTGAATAATAATGCCACTTTCACCATGGAAGGCGGGACTATCACCGGCAACACGGCAGACGATTCCGGCGGCGGTGTGTGCGTGAATGGTGAATTCACCATGACCGGCGGTACGATCACCGGGAACAAGGCATCCAGATATGGTAAAAACGTGCAGGTTTATTCGTCTATTAACCTCAGCGGTTCTCCGGTCATTGCGGATAATGACAGAAACAATCTTTTTTTGAATAGTAATGCGAAAATCTATGTCACCGGCAAGCTGACCGGCGCCGCGTCAGTCGGCGTTGCCATGTCTCAACCGGGCATATTCACTGACTCAAGCGATACGGCAAACAATGACCTGTCCCGGTTCTTCAGCGATAATGCAAGTTATTCTGTCGGGAAAACCCCGGACGGTCAGCTTTATCTTGGTGATCCCGGATATACCGTGATTTATGATTCCAATGACGGTAAGAATCAGACCCAAGAAGTAAAATTCGCCGCGGGTACGGTAAGCATCACGCTGGCGGGGTCGAATTTATTTGAGGTGGAAGATCATTCCATTGCGTCATGGACAACTGCGGCGGGCAGCGGAGATTCATATGAACCCGGTGCTGAGAAAACACCTGAAGAACTGGGGCTGACAGAAGACGGCAGCCTGATGCTTTATGCCCTTTGGGCAGATGCTGCAGCGGAGGTGACGGTCGGAAGTCAGACGACGCTTTATCCCACCCTGCAGGCGGCGCTGAAAGCCGGGAACGGCGGGAAGGTTACGCTGCTGAAGGATATCGATACGGAAAATGTGGGTGCAGGCGGCTTCCCGGCACAGGTTGGGAGCGGCAATACCGTCACCCTCGACCTGAACGGGAAGAAGATCGATGCCGTAGGGAGTGGACGCGTTATCATGGTGAATTCAGGGGCTGTCCTGACGATTGAGGACAGTGACCCGACGCCATCCAATACCTATACCGACGGTGTCACGGATTATGAAGTTCCCGTCAGCGGCGGTTTGATCACCAGCGGTCACAACGACGAAAACGGCGGTGGTATTTATGTTGACGGCGGCACCCTCATTATGAATGCCGGCCGGGTCTCGGGCAATGAGGCCTCCGAAGGCGGCGGTGTGTATGTTGCCGGCGGCAGCTTCACCATGAACGGGAGCGCTTCGGTCTCCGGCAATCATGCGGGCGAAAACGGCGGCGGTGTGTATGTGACCGGCAGTAATAGCAGTTTCACCATGAACGGGAGCGCTTCGGTCTCGGGCAATGAGACCGGGACGTATGGCGGCGGTGTATATGTTGCCGGCGGCAGTTTCACCATGAACGGGAGCGCTTCGGTCTCCGGCAATGAGGCCTCCGAAGGCGGCGGTGTGTATGTGTTGGGAACCTTCACGATCACCGGCGGTACCATCACGGACAATACCGCAGACGCGCCTTTGGGCGGCGGCGGTGTCTATATCCACAGCGGCGGCACTTTCACCATGGGAGGCGGGATCATCTCCGGAAACAAAGCAGCAAATGGCGGCGGTGTGTATAATGCCGGCACCTTTAAGGTGGAAGGCGGGAAGATCACCGGCAACAAAGAAAGCTCCGGGACTGATGATAATGTATATCTTGATGGTACCGGCGCCTTAATCATCATCACCGGCGAATTGGCAGCGGATACCTCCATCGGCATCCATAAGCCTGCATCCGTGACGGCTCCCTATGTATTCACGAATACGGAATCCGGCAATCTCAGTTATAACGACCCGGCAAAGTTCACCAGCGACAGCAATGCTTATGCGGTCGGCAAAAACGCGGATGGGCAGCTCTACCTCGGCGAGGCCGTCAGACTGGTCTATAATGCCAACAAAGGGGCGGGTGAGGTGCCGGAAGAAGAGTATTATGCTAAAGGCAGCACGGTTACCGTGATTGCTGATCCGTTCACCGGCGGTCCGGCGGGAGGGGAATTCCGCGGCTGGGTGGACGGCGAAGGAAATGTTTATAAAGATCCTGACGATCCATCAACTCCGGATTTCCTCATCATCCCGGCGGATTATGAGGACTCTGAATTTATCCTTTCTGCCCGCTGGGCAGTGCCTTATATCGATGCGGACGGCAATGAAGCTTCCGCATTTGCCACGCCGATCAGCACCTTGAACCGTTTTGCAGCGGATACGTTTGGACCCGGCTGGTATGTGGTCAATGAGAATTTTGGATTCTTTGAAATGTGGGAACTGGGCTCTAACGAGGACGGTAACACTGTCAATCTGATCCTGGCGGACGGCAAGACGCTGAATAACCCAATCGATGGTTACTGTAATCTCAATATCTACGGGCAGAAGGAACAGACCGGCACCCTGTCCGGCGGAATCAGATTAACTGGGGGTAATTATTCGCTTCATATCTGCGGCGGGAACATCACGAACGGAAACATCCTAAGTGACGGAGATGTTGAGATCATCCGCGGTACGGTGACCGCTGAGGACCCCGGTGAGGACTGGGCGACGATCGATTCCGGGAAGAATATCACCATCAGCGGCGGTACGGTGAGCGCGGAAGCCACCGGTGAATACGGAAAAGCGATCTCTGCCGGGAGCACTGTCACCATCAGCGGCAGCAGTTATGTGACCGCTTCCGGAACCACTTACGGCATCTATGGCCATAACAAAGTCGAGGTCAGCGGCAGCAGTCATGTGACCGTTTCCGGAACCACTTACGGCATCTTTGGCCGTAACAAAGTCGAGGTCAGCGGTGGTACGGTGGAAGCTAAAGCCACCGGCGAGGGCGGAAAGGCTATAAATTCCAGTAGCGATGTTAACATCTCGGGCGGGAAGATCACCGCGACAGCCACCGGGACTCGCGGGAATGCGATCTTTGCCAATGATATCATGATCGAGGGCGGCACGGTGACCGCTGCGGGGTCTGATTATGGCATCCGCGGCAATGGATCTGTCACGTTCAGCGGCGGGAAGATCACCGTGTCCGCGGACGCAGAGGAAGGAAAAGCGATTCATTGCGCTTCTGCTGCTATCAGCGATTCAGAAGATGTCCTCCGGCTGCATGCCGGTGAGAATCTATTTGGAATCTCAACCGGTACCCTTACCATGGGATTAATCCGGGTTGAGAGCTACATATATTCCTCCGGTTATTCAGTCAGCAGTCTGATAGCCAATAATGACTTTTATGTTTATACGGAAACGGAGAAGGTGGGTGTCTTTAATGAAGGCACCTATACCAGGCCTGATCAAATCAATGACATCCACGGCCGTTGGCTGCGGAAAGGCGAAGGCCTGGTCGTCCGCTTTGACAGCAATGGCGGAAGCGAGGTCGAAACGCAAATCGTCACCGCCGGTGCTCCGATCACCAGGCCCGCTGATCCGGTAAGAGACGGGTTTGTCTTTGACAACTGGTACCTGCAAACCGGTGAGGATACACACGAGACCGATCCCTTTGATTTCGACGGCGGAACCCAAGCGAATATCACCCTTGCCGCTGAGTGGACGGAAGCTGCCGCAAGCGTTGCCCATACATCGGGCGGCGTGACCTCGACGAAGTATTATCTGACGCTGAAGGAAGCCCTGGATGATGCGGCAAACGGCGATACGGTCAGGGCGCTGAAAGATATCAGTGAAGGGGATAAAGATGTTGATCTGAAATATAACAATATCACGATCGATCTGAACGGTCATGCAGCCGCGTTGAATAAAATAGATACCATGGTCAATCTGACGGTAACCGGGACCGGAACCGGGACCGAGATGCTGACCGTTTCAGAAATCCAAAACAAGGCCAACGGTAATAACTTCACATTGACGGTGGATAACACGAAGCTTGTGTGTACCGCGGAATTAGGCTGGTACGCGAATTTCATCACAGTGAAAAACAGCGGGACACTGGAAATTTCGAATGCCACTTTCATGCAGGGCTATGCCGGCACAGAATTTAATGTTTCCATTGAAGGAACTTCATCCATTGAATTGAAAAATGCTGTTATCCGCACTTACAGCGGACAAGAGGTTTATGACGCTCTTGAGGCATATGCTCCCGGCGGGAAGACAGTAGTCGTATACGATACATTGAATAGTTCTGTATATCCCTCTATGTGCGCGGATCCGGATGAATGTGAGGAACCGGGTGTACTGGATAAGGTCGGCGATAAGCTTGCCGTGACGATGACGCTGAAGAACTACGATACCTTTACCGTCACCTACGATGCCAACGGCGCGGACAGCGGTACGGTCCCGGTGGATGGGGACGGCCCCTATAAGACCGGCGCTGCGGTCACGGTCCTCGGGAACACCGGGAACCTGTTCAAAGCGGCCCTCCTCTTCGACGGCTGGGCCACGGACGCGGATGGCGAAGGCACGGTCTATTTACCGGACGAGACATTTGTCATGGGCGATACAGATGTGACCCTTTACGTCCATTGGACGGAACCGGAAGCCAGCCTGACTTACGGCGGGAACACGACCTGGTATCAGACCATCGAAGAGGCGGTCGCGGCGGTGCCGTATAATACGGAGGATGCCCTTGTCACGCTCCTGAAGGATGCCGAAATCGAATCCGATCTCGAGATCGGCAAGACCGGGGACGATACGCAAAAGGTCACGGTCGACCTGAACGGACACGAGATCAAATCAGACGGAACCCACCGGGTCTTCACGGTTTTGGGCGAACTGACCCTCACCGATAATACGGACGACAAAGACGGCTCTATCACCAACGGATACGGTGATCCCGGCGGCGGTGTCTATGTCGGCGGCGGCGCGAAATTCACGCTGGCAGCCGGCTCGATCACCGGGAATAATACACCCGTATCCGGCGGCGGTGTGTACGTATCCGGTTCGGAAGGCACCCTCGGCACCTTCACGATGAGCGGCGGCGAGATCAAAGGCAATACCGCGGGCGGTGCAGGCGGCGGCGGTGGTGTACAGATCGCCGGCGGTACCTTTACCATGGAAGGCGGTACGATCTCCGGCAATGATACAGGAGGATATGGCGGCGGTGTGAATATTGTCTCCGGAACATTCATGCTGTCCGGCACAGCGGAGAAAGCTTCCATGATCACCGGCAATGAGGCTGACGGAAAAGGCGGCGGCATTGCTATCCAAAACGGCGGCAGCCTGTCCATGAGCGGAAATGTCTCGGTTTCCGGCAACACAGGCACCGATGGGAATACAGATGATGTGATGCAGAATGTCTGGCTGGACTCCGGTACGACCATTTCCCTGACCGGCGCGCTGACCTGTGCGGACGGGGCGATCGGTGTGACGAAAAATGCCGGCGTCGGTGTGTTCGCGGTGTCGCAGGACGGCGCCTATTCTGCCATCAGCGATACGGACCTGGAGAAGTTCAGCAGCGACGAGGGTTATGGCGTCGGCAGGAAGAGCGGCAGCACGACTGAAGCGATCCTGGGGTACAAAGTCACCTATGATGCCAACGGGGCAAGCGGCACGGCTCCTGCTCCGGTCGTCTATGATCCGGGTTCCGATTCAGAGCTGACAGTCTCCGGTCCCGGAAATCTGGAGAATTCAGGGCTTCTCTTCAACGACTGGAATACCGAAGCCAACGGTACGGGCGATACATTTGCAGCGGGAATAGCTTTCTATCTCTATGATGAAATTGATTCAAACCTGGATCTTTACGCGCAGTGGGCTCCTGCCGTGGCAAGCGTCACCCGCGGTGACGGAACCCCGGTCGGGACCTATCCCTCCCTTTTGAAGGCGATCGCGGCAGCGAATCAGACGAATGACGTCATCACCCTGCTCGGAAATATCAACGCTGCCACGGATGGAAAAGATAGTTTCCTGACTTTCAGCGGCACAAAGACCCTTGACCTGAACGGGTGGGTGATCGATCTGAAAGATTTCACCTATAATAAAAGCCTGAGAGTTTATGGTCCGCTTACGCTCACGGATACAAATTCCGGGAATAGGGTTAACACCTGTAAAGACGCGGTGACGGGCAGCGATGTCAGCATCAGCGGCGGCCTGATCACCGGCGGCGGTCCCGCTGTTACTGTTTCAGGCTCCGTTGCCTCGTTCAACATGACCGGCGGTACGATCTGCGGCAACGGCAGCGGCCCCGGTGTGTACGT
Source organism: Flexilinea sp. (assembly GCA_036723985.1). Classification (GTDB taxonomy): domain Bacteria; phylum Chloroflexota; class Anaerolineae; order Anaerolineales; family Anaerolineaceae; genus Flexilinea. The sequence goes on along the minus strand of DAIMGK010000014.1, from coordinate 7,931 downwards.
CAAAGACAGAGCCGGTTTCACGATGTCCGGAAACAGCACGATCCGCGGTAATTTCGCGCCAAATGGCGGCGGTGTGTATTTTTCGTTCGTCCAAAATCAGACCTCTTCTCTCAGCCTGAACGGCGGCTCCATCACCGGAAATTCCGCCGCTCAGTATGGCGGCGGCGTTTATATCCAATATCAGGGTAATACGAAACCGAATTCAGAAATAATTAAAGTGAGCGGGAATGCCTCGGTCACCGGCAATACCAGAGGATCCGGCGGCAGTATATCGGCAGGCAATATTTTTTTTGATACTTCATCAGAATTCCAGCTCATCACAGTCACCGGCAGCCTGAGCGGCGTCTTCGGCGTCTCCACAAAGAACGGCACCGGCGTGATCACCTCAGGGCTGGACGGCCGCGGCGATGCGTCCAACTTCACTTCCGATAACAGCGCCTATACCGTCGGCCTGACCGAGGGCGGCGAAGCCCTGCTGGGCTATACGGTCACCTATTACGGCAACGAAAACACCGGCGGGGAAGTCCCGGACGCGGTCGTTGTGGATCCGAAAAAAACGGTCGATGCCGCGGAACAGGGCAGTCTCGTGAAAACGGGCTATACCTTCACCGGCTGGAACACGCTTGCGGCTCCGACAACGGAAACCCCGGGTGTCGATTATCCGGCAGGAGATCCCATCCGTCCGCTGACCGGGGATCTGGATCTCTATGCCCAATGGACACCCAACACCTACACTGTGATCTTTGATAAGAACGGCGGTACGGGTGATGATATGGCTGCCCAGAGCTTCACATATGACGCGGAACCGGCCGCCCTGTCGGCGAATACTTACCAGCGCGGCGGTTACGGTTTCAGCGGCTGGAACACAGTCAAGGATCCGACAGCATCTGAACAGGGGACAGCTTACGCGGACCGGGCGGAGGTACGGAACCTGACGGCAGAACCGGACGGGGAAGTGACGCTCTATGCGCAGTGGGATTCGGCTGTCGCCAGCCTGACCCATGAAGAGGAGACGGAGCCTTATGCCTGGTTCATGGACCTGCAGGAAGCCATCGATGCGGCTCAGGCCGGATACCATGAAAAAGTAACCCTGCTGACAGACGTGCGTACTGCTCCGCTGACGGTTGAGAATAAATACATTTATCTTGATACGAATGGTTACGTCATCGCGGCGGATGGGACCGGAACGGCCCTTACGGTCAGCGGCGGCGTATATCTCATTGACAGCAATCCCGGAAGGAAGCATACAGGTGATTATGCGGACCTGCCTGAGGGCGGCGTGATCACCGGCGGCAGCGGCGTGAACGGCGGCGGTGTGCACATCGATCCTGCCGGTCATTTTGAAATGCGCGGCGGGACGATCACAGGCAATACCGCAAGCGGAAACGGCGGCGGTGTCTTTGCCGGATACTATGAGGATGAGACCGTCATGATGACCAGTTACTTCATCATGAGCGGCGGGGCGATTGCCGGCAATACCGCGGGCGGAGACGGCGGCGGTGTCTATGCGGACACAGGCGCCGGTTTCTACATGAGCGGCGGTTCGGTCACCGGCAACACTGCGGACGGAAACGGCAGCGGTGCGTATATCAGTTCCGCAGCTTCATTCGAGCTCAGCAAAGCCGCAGAGATCATCAATAACACAAAAGCAGGGAAAGACAGCAATGTCTATCTGCCTTCCGGAGTCACCATCGGTATTACCGATGCTTTGAGCGGCACTGTCGGCGTCACCCTGGCGGATGGCACCGGTGTGTTCGGTGAAGCGGGCGTCTTGTACACAGCCATCAGCGCAGATGACCTCGCGCACTTCAGCAGCGACGAAGGATATGCGAAAGGACTAAATAATGACGGCAAGGCATTCCTTGGATATACGGTCGAATATAAAACAGGTGCAAAAACGGGAGAAACCGTCACCGGAGCCATTCCGGAAGATCTGAATGTGTATCTGTCCGGAGACAAAGTCGACGTCAACGGGAAGAAAGGGAGCCTGGTCCTGAACGCGGAGGACGGTAAAGTTTATGGACTTGTTGGCTGGACCAAAGACGGTGATGATACGGTCTATTCAGAGGACGGTGCATATTTCTTCTTCGTTATGGATGATACTCTTCCGGACACGGACACCAGATCCGTGGTGCTTTCTGCTAAGTGGACTCCGGCCGTGGCAAGCGTCACAGCCGGTACGGGCACGGAAGCTGTGACGACTTATTATATCAGCCTGCATGATGCGCTGGCAGCAGCGGCGTCAGGGGATAGCGTCACGCTGCTGACGGATATCAGCAGCACGACGGAAGGGACGGAAAACGCGCTGAATGTCGAAAAGACACTCACCCTGGACCTGAACGGAAAGATCATCAACCTGAGCGGTATTGCGGGAAGCACCCTGATGATCACCACCGGCACACTGACGCTCACGGACAAGGTTCCCGGCGCGTCACACAGCCCTGCCGTGACCTATACAGATCCCGTCAGTTCCGAATCTGTTCCCGTCACCGGCGGCGTGATCACCGGCGGTGACAGAGGGATAACTGTCCTGACCAGGGGCGTTCTGGACATGAACGGCGGTACGATCACCGGAATGAACGGCGGCGGTGTGTATGTTCTCGGCACCTTCAACATGTCCGGCGGTAAGGTCTGCGGCAACACAGCCACAGACTGGGGCGGTGGCGTTTTAGTTAGGAGTGACGGCACTTTCAACATGTCCGGCGGTTCGGTCTGCAGCAACAGCTCCAAATCTGACGGCGGCGGCGTTTATGTTTCCAACAACGGCTATTTCAACATGTCCGGCGACAGCACGGTCAGCGACAACACCGCCGTAACTTCAGGCGGCGGCGTGTATGTTAACAGGAGCGGCTTCAGCATGTCCGGCAGCAGCACGGTCAGCGGCAACACAGCCACAGACTGGGGCGGCGGCGTGTATGTTGTATATAACAGCAATTTCAGCATGTCCGGCAGCAGCACGGTCAGCGGCAACACCGCCGGAGTTTCAGGCGGCGGCGTTTATGCGGATTATCAAGACACTTCTGCTGTATTCAACGCGGAAGGAGCAGCGTCCGTCACAGGCAACACTGTCGGGAATGCGGCAAACAATGTTTATCTGAAGAAAGGCAGCGGTACAGAATTCCCGGTCATTACGCTTACCGGCGCATTGACCGGAGAGATCGGTGTGACCAAAGAAGGCGGCACCGGTGTGTTCGGGAGGAAGGACAGCGGCTATGCGGCCATCAGCGATACTGACCTTGCGAAGTTCACCAGCGACGAAGGCTATGGCAAAGACCTGAACGACGATGCCAGCGAGGCGTACTTCGGCTATTCGGTCACCTATGACGCGAACCTGGACGAAGGGGATACGCCCGGCACGGCTGTCCCGTCCGACGAAAAAATTTATCTGCCGAACGATACGGTCAAGGTCCTCGGGACTGACAGCCAGCTGTACAAGACGGCGGAGGACGGGACGATTTCCATCCTCACCGGCTGGACGGTCAATGACGATTCCGATCTTGTACATGCGGATGATACCTTCACTATGCATGAACAGAATACGATACTCCACGCGCAGTGGGGTACGGCGGCTGCCAGTCTCACTGTCGGAACAGGGGATCCGGTGTATTTCTTCAGCCTGAATGAAGCGCTGACTGCTGCCGCGGCGGCATCGGGGTCGGACAAGACGGTCACCCTGCTTGCCGATATCAGCAAGGATACGGAAGGGACGGAAAACGCGCTGGAAATCCGAAGCGGCCTCACCGTTACCCTGGACCTGAACGGGAAGACCATCGACCTGAGTGAGATCAGCGGAAGAACAATTACTGTCAATAAGAACGGGAATCTGACGCTTTCGGACAGCCTCAGCGCTTCCGCCCAATCCGGTGATCAGACCGCAAGCGGGAAGATCATCAACGGAAACAATGGTGTGTCCGTTGCTTTTGACGGCAGCCTGACGATGACCGGCGGTACGATCAGCGGATGCGAAAATGGGGTGAATAATAACGGTAAATTTGTTATGTATGGCGGCATGATCAGCGGATGCGAAAATGGGGTGAATAACAGAGTTGCCTTTGATATGTATGGCGGTAAGATCAGCGGGAATCGAACCTATGGGGTAAATGATACCGGTATCTTTACCATGTATGGAGGTACGATCACTGAAAATTCAGAAGCTGTATTTGTTTCGATGAGTGGTACCTTCACCATGTCCGCGTCAGAGAACCTCAAACCGGTCATTACGAAGAATGGCCGTGGTGTCGTTGTCAATTCAAGGGACAGCGTCTTCAATATGGAGGACGGTGAGATCACAGCCAATGGTTCCGCTTCCGCAACCGGCGGCGGTGTGTATATCAACTTTGGAACCTTCAATTTCAAAGGCGGTACGATCAGCGGCAATACGGCAGGAGAGGGCGGCGGTGTGTATGTGGATGGCGGTGTATTGAATATGACCGGCGGTACGATCAGCGGCAATACGGCAGAACAGGGCGGCGGTGTGTTTGTAGCCGCCGGAACTTACACAGGAACATTCAAAGCGGCGGGTAATGTCACCGTCAGCGAAAATACCGGGGGCAATGTATATCTGGCTTCCATCGATGCAGCAAAATATGCTGTCATCACCCTCACCGGCGCCTTGTCTGACGGGGCGGAGATCGGCGTCACCAAAGCGGGCCACACCGGCGTATTCGGAAAACCGGGCGGCGCCTATTCGGCCGTCAGCGAAGATGACCTTGCGAAGTTCACCAGCGACGAAGGTTATGCCAAAGGCCTGAACACCTCCGGCGAGGCGTACTTCGGCTATTCGGTCACCTATGACGCGGGAGAGGAATTCAGCAGCAAAGTCCCGGTGGATAATACAATTTATGTGGATAATGAACCGGTCACGATAAAAGACACCGAAGGCATCCTGGTCAGGAAATCGGAGGACAGAACCGATATCCTCACCGGCTGGACGGTCAACGACGGTACGGATGTCCTGGAGGCGGGGCAGACCTTCAACATTACTCAAAATACCACGCTTCACGCTCATTGGACGCAGGCTGTGGCACGGCTCAAGATCGATACAAATGATTCGGAGTATTTCTTCAGTCTGCATGAAGCGCTGGCCGCCGCCGCGGCGGCTTCGGGGGCGGAGAAGACTGTCAGGTTGCTTGCCCGGATCGATAGCGATACGGAAGAGGAGACGAATGCGCTGAATGTCACAACGCCGCTCACCCTTGACCTGAACGGACAGACCATCGACCTGGATAAAATCAAAGAAAGGACGATCACTGTATCCGCGTCAATGACGCTTTCGGACAAGAGTACGGATAAAACCGGGATGATCGTATATGGCTTTGATGCTGTAACGATCCGGTCAGGCGTTACCCTCACTATGGACGGCGGCACGATCAGCAAAAGCTTCAATTACGGGATTCTCAATAATGCAGGTAACTTATTGATGGAAGGTGACGCTGCGGTCAGTGAATGCTTTTACGGGGTGTTAAACGATGGCGGCGAATTCACCATGGAGGGCGGTACCATCAGCGGAAGCAAAGAGATTGGGGTGACAAACGCAGGCGCCTTTACCATGTCCGGCGGTACCATTAGCGGAAGCATATCAAATGGTATTTTAAATTCCAGCAATGGTACCTTTACCATGTCCGGCGGTACCGTTAGCGGAAGCAAAGACACTGGGGTGTTAAACTCAGGCACCTTTACCATGTACGACGGTATCATTAGCGGAAGCGAACGATACGGAGTGGATACCGGTAAATTCTTTACCATGCACGGTGGCATGATCAGTGATGGCACAGGAGCCGGGGTATACAATACATCAAATACCTTTGTCATGGACGGCGGCATGATCAGCGAAAACGGAGACTACGGGGTTATAAACGTGGGTTCCTTCAGCATGTCCGTTTCAGAAGATTACGGTGAACCGGCCATTACGGGTAATGGCGGTGGTGTGATGACATTGGCACAAGGCGTATTTAATATGAGCGGCGGCAGCATCACAAACAACACCACGGCTGCTAATGTGAACGGCGGCGGCGTACGAATCTCCTGTCCGGGTGAATTTCATATGACCGGCGGAACGATCACCGGCAATACAGCGGGCGGAAACGGCGGCGGGGTGTATGTCGAGGCTGAATCATATGGGACAGGGACATTCACAGTATCGGGCAATGTCAGCATCACCGACAATACCGGGAGCAATGTCTGGCTGGGTGTGATCGATGATGCAAATTATGCCGTCATCAGCGTCACCGATACCCTGACCGGGACCATCGGTGTCACCAAAGAAAGCGGCACCGGCGTGTTCGGGAAGAAAGGCGGCACCTATGCTGCCATCAGTGATGCTGACCTCGCGAAGTTCACCAGCGACGAAGGCTATGCCGTGGGACAGAACGCTGCCGGCGAGGCGATCCTGGGGTATGAGGTCACCTATGACGGCAACGGATATACCGGCGGAACGGTTCCGGAGGCGGTCGTTGTCATCCCTGATGATCCGGTCAACGCGGCGGAACAGGGTGACATGGTGTGGGAAGGTCATACCTTTACCGGCTGGAACACAGTGGCTGTCCCGTCCGAGACAGAACCCGGTATTGGCTATGAGGCAGGGAAACCGCTCAGCGGTCTGAGCGGAAATCTGACGCTCTATGCCCAATGGGAGATCAACAAGTACAAAGTGACCTTTGACACGAACGGCGGCGTACCGGCTTCGATCGATGAACAAACGGTTGTGTACGGTGAAAAAGCGGTGAAACCCGCGGATCCGTCACAGGAGAATTTCGTATTTACCGGCTGGTTCCGGGTAACGAAAGATCCGGATACAGGCAGAGAAATCATCGCGGAACAGCCCTTTGATTTTGAGACCGTTATCAGCGATAATATCTCGCTGAGAGCCGGGTGGGCCGAAGCCGTTGTCTGTATTCCGCGGGAAAGCGGGACAACTTATTACATAACACTGGCTGACGCGGTGGAAGCCGCGGCGGGCGGCGATACGATCCGGGTGGTCAGGAACTTCACGCTGAATGAATCAACGGACATCGGAAAAAAGCTGACCCTTGACCTGAACGGAAAAATAATCTCGAAAGCATCGGCGGTTTCGATCATCGTGAACACGTCCGGGGAGTTAACGATTACGGATGATCATACGGAGAGTCCGGGTTCGATCAGTTCTGATTATTCCGATGACGTGACCGGTGACGTGATCGTGAATGACGGTGGGACGCTCAATGTTACCGGAGGGGAAATCAACGGACCGGACGGATACAGCGTGATCGTAAATTTAGCCGGGAAGCTCAGCGTTTCCGGAACCGCGGATATCCACGGAAATCAGGGTATATATATTGTGGGCGGATCCGTGACCGTTTCCGGAGGAAATGTTCACGGCGTGGGAAGTGCAGACCTCAGGATCGGCAGCGGTATCCGTGTTTCCGGCGGCACTCTGGAGGTTACCGGCGGTTATATCAACGGTTCGACCTCATCAGGAGATGCGAGCTATGCGATCTATGCGGAGAGTGGTGTGACCCGGATCAAGGGTACGGGCATAGGCGGTAACACCAGATCAATATTCTTTAATTGTGATTCCGGAAATCCGCGGGTCTATTCTGAAACAAACAGACCCAGTGTGGCTTCCTCTCCGGAAGGATATGACTGGATCGCGAATGAAACCTATGCCGACGAGGGATATCACTTCGCGCTCTTAAAGCGTTTTTCCATCACCTATCACAACGCGGTGAACGGTGTGGATGACGTTATCAACAATAACCCGACGGAATACACGACTGATTCCGCGGAGATCATCCTGAGCGATCCGGAACGTACGGGCTTCCTGTTCGGCGGCTGGTTCGATGACCCGGAATTTAATCAGCCTTCTGTTACCACTATCGCTTCCGGATCCACCGGAGACCGGGAATTTTATGCCAAATGGACAAAAACGAAGGTCAGCGTCAGCAAGCTCGACG
>DAIMGK010000013.1:0-46948 GCA_036723985.1 Flexilinea sp. | reverse complement strand
AGAACAGACTGACCGCCGAAGCGTTTTACGCCCAGGCGCTGTGAATTCGAATCACGACCATTGCGGCTTGAACCGCCACCCTTCTTGTGTGCCATATCTCATTACCCCTTAATCGTTTCAATCTTAATACGAGTGTAAACCTGGCGATGGCCGGTCTTCACACGGAAATGCTTCTTCGGGCGATATTTGAAAACAGTAATTTTCGGGCCCTTTTCCTCACCGACAACAGTACCTTCCACGGAAGCACCCTTCACAAAGGGAGCACCGACGGAAACAGCGTCGTCATTTACGAAGAGCAGAACATCATTCAGATTGACCTTCTTGCCGGGTTCTGCGTCAATCAGGCGGTCCACGACGATGTCTGAACCTTCGACGGCTTTATACTGTTTGCCGCCGCTTTCAACGATTGCGTATTTCATTCCTTTTTCTCCAATCTTCACTTCACCTTTTTTCCCGCGGTCCTCCGCCGGATCAAGGGGAAGTTGGCTTAAATGCGTTTCCAAACGTATCCCGTTTGCAAACCTTTATTATTATACATAAAACAAAAGTCTTGTCAATCGGGTTTGCGGAAAATAGTTATTAGTCGATAGTCATTAGTTCAATGGTTGGTGGTTGATGCTGGAGAACGGGGACGGTCAACCGTCCCCGGGGATCACCATCTTCAGGTATAAAAAACAGGGACAATGCAAAACATTGTCCCTGTTCCATTGATCTATATCAGAAACGACCGATTATTTCGCTTTCAGGATGATGCGGGCGTCGACGACTTTCAGACCCTTGCCGGCTTCGTAGAGCATGACCGGGTTGGCGTCGGATTCCTTGACCTCATCCTTCAGGTCCCAGATCATCTGGGAGTACTTCGCGATGGTCTCAGCCATGGCTTCGCGGTCGCGCGGAGCTTCACCGCGGGCACCGGCCAGGATCTTCGCGGCGCGGATCTCTTCCTGCATCTTCATACCCTGAGCCTTGGAGACCGGGGCGACGCGGAAGGTGACGTCCTTCAGGACTTCCACGAAGATACCGCCGAGACCGAACATGACGGTCGGGCCAAAGGCAGCGTCATTGATGGAGCCGAGGATGATCTCGGTACCCAGCGGGGCCATTTCCTGAATGGCGATACCGTGGATGTTGGCGTCGGCCTTGTAGTTCTTCGCGTTTTCCATGATCTTGCGGAACCATTCGCGGACCATGTCATCGTCTTTCACGTTGACTTTCACACCGCCGGCATCGGACTTGTGGAGGATGTCGGGGGAGACGATCTTCATGACGACAGGATAGCCGGCCTTGTGCGCCAGTTCGACAGCTTCATCTTCTGTCTTTGCCAGCAGAGTGACGGTGGCATCCAGACCGTAGGCGCGGAAGACTTCCTTGGCCTCAACTTCGGTCAGGGCATCGCGGCCGTCGGCACGGGCAGCGCTGATGATGGACAAGGCCTTTTCGCGGTCGATTTCGTAAGTTTCAGCGGAATCGGAGGCTTTTGCTTCCTGCAGGCGGGCATACTGACGGAGAGCGGCGATGGCGCTGATGGCGCGGGCCGGGTCGTCATAAGCCGGGATACCGTGATCGGACAGCCAGCGCATAGCGGTAGCGCAGCGTTCGCCGCCGACGAAGGAAACGGTGATCGGTTTGTGAGCCAGGATCTCTTCACCGGCTTCTTCGATCGCGCCGTAGATCCCTTCAGCGATCTCCTGCGGATTGGTAACAGCGGTCTCGCAGTAAAGGACTGCCATACCGTCGGTCCATTCATGCTTCAGGCCGAAGGCGATGCATTTCTTGTAGCCTTCGAGGCCGGCGCCGCCGGTGATGTCCACCGGGTTCTTCGCGGAACCGAATTCGGGCATGTAGTTCTTCATTTCGACCTGCATATCCTTGGGCAGGAACTGAAGCGGAATACCGAATTTTTCAGCAGAGTCAGTCGCCAGAACGCCAACGCCGCCGCCATTGGTGACGATCACAAGATTGTCGCCTTCCATCGGGGGCTGCAGTTCAAACGCCTGGGTAACATCGAAGAGGTTATCCAGATCAGTGGCCTGGATAACACCGGCCTGTTCGAAAGCGGAGCCATAGACCTTCGCGGCGCCGGCCAGGGAACCGGTATGGGAAGCCGCAGCGGCAGCACCGTGGGCAGAAACACCGGACTTCAGGGCGATGACCGGCTTCTTCGAATTCTTGCAGACTTCCATGAAGCGGCGTCCGTCCTTCAGACCTTCAATGTAGAGGGCTGTGCAGCGGGTAGCCGGGTCATCATCCAGCCATTCGATGATATCTGCGAAGTCCACATCAGCCATGTTGCCGAGGGAGAAGAGTTTGTCGAAACCCACACCGCGGAGGTAGGTGCCGGCATCCAGCGCGATCAGCAGAGCACCGGACTGAGAGATCAGAGCGCCATTGCCCGGAAGCGGAAGCATCGGGGCAAAGGATGCGTTCAGTTTATCGGAGTTGGACAGGGAACCGATAATGTTCGGGCCGAGCAGGCGCATACCATACTGACGGCAGGTTTCAACCAGCTTGTTTTCGGTCTCATGATCACCGACTTCACCGAAACCGGAAGTAATGACGCTGACGCCTTTCACTCCGGCTTCGCCGCACTGTTCAATAGCGCCAAGCACGAGATGCGCAGGAACAGTCACGACTGCCAGATCGATCTTGCCTTTGAGCTCAAGAACACTCTTGTAAGCGGTAAGTCCCTGAATTTCAGGTTCTTTCGGGTTGATCGGGAAGATTTCCCCATCATACTTGCCGTTCTTCAATGCTTCGACTACAGAATAGCCGATTTTACCGGCTTTGTTGGAAGCGCCGATAACTGCAACTCCCTTTGGGCGGAAAAGACCGTTTAAAGCTTCTTTATTCACGATTGACTCCTAATTTTTAAAACTATTGAATGAACATGGGCTCATTTTAGCCCATCTATCCTTTATACTATAGTATATTTTAACACCAATTTCCATTTTTGCGGAAATTTCGTGTGAGATTTTGCCAAACTGGGACAAGGGGACGTGTGTACCGGACATGGGAAACCGCAAAATGTCCCATCGTCCCATGTGAGCTGTCACAGCGGGAGGATTAAGCAATTAATGATAAACTGCATATAAATTTATACAAAAATGAAAGAATTTTGTTATAATTCCGGCTATGGTAATTGAATTCGGAGTTGCGAAAAACGGACGCTTTGACAATCTGGAAAGCGATGAAACGACGGAGATCATCGAACGTCCCACCGGCGGGCAGTCTATTGTATATTGCAGCGGGAAACTGCACAGCCGGAAAAGCAAGACGATCTCCTCCGTGATCGCGAACAAAGTCCTCGTAAAGACCGCGGAAAGTTTCCGGGACAGCGCCGCCATCAAAAGCGTTTCTGACCAGATCTACCGGGAAGGCATAGGAAAGATCAGCGGAGATTTCTGCATGTTTTCCGCGGATTTTGAGACCGGGACCATCGTGATCAGCCGCTGCACGGGGAATCCCGTTTACTATTATCAGCGGGGCACAATCAATGTGTGGGACACACCGACCCAGCAGATCGGCTCCGACAAAGGGATCCATCCCTCAATCACCGAGATCCCCATCGAAGCAGGGACAGTCATCATCATGCTTTCCGAAGGGATCCTCAACGCTGGACGGACGACAGACAAGACTTCCGACATCACAGACCTGATCCTGAGCGCTGTTGAGGACCGGGAAGAGGAATCGGCGGATGCCCTCGCGGATTTCTTTCTGGGCTGTGCCATCGAAATGGATGAGAACGAGCCGAGAGACGACATGACTGCCATTGTTATTAAAGTCAGCGGTGATTCTGCCGCCCACGCCCGCCGCATGCTTGTCACCAGTCCCGTCCCCAAATATCAGTCGATTTTTGATTAGCGGTTTAATCGCCGGCCGTTCGTTATTCATCGGTAATTCTTCATTTTTCTTCCTTATTCAATTCTCTCTCTTACAATCTCTATCCCCACTCCTTCATCAAGTCTTATCTCAATTTATTCCCGGGCAGTTTCTCTTTATCACTTTAACGACTGCCGTCCACCAACTGCGAAGTAATAACCAATAACTAATAACTGATAACGAATTGGCATATATCTTGCACTTTAATGAAGAAAATGAACTGAAGTGATTTTGGGAGGGAGAAATGGATATTTTAAATCTTGTGAACAAACTGGAAGAGCTTTTCAGCCAGGGTCGTTCATTTCCCTTCACCCACAATGTCATGATCAATGAAGATCAGATGATCGATCTGATCGACCAGATGCGCATTTCCATTCCGGAAGAGATCAAGCGTTCCCAGCAGATCCTCGCCCAGCGTGACCGGATCCTCGCACAGGCAAAAGATGAACATGACCGGATGCTGGAGATCGCCAATGAAAAGCGGGAACAGCTGATATCCTCCCATGAGATCTCCGTGGAAGCAGCGAACCGTGCCAAGCAGATCATCTCACAGGCACAGACAGAAGCAGAGGTGATCAAACAGGAAGCTGATAAATACGCACTGGAAAGCCTGAAAAAATTGGAAATCGAAATGGAACGCTCCATGGCTCAGGTGCGCAACGGCATCAAGGCCTTGCAATATAATCCGGATGATCCGGATAACCAGAACAACAACGGATAATCTTTCTTCATATTTCTCTCGAGTTTTTTCTATCTTCCAAACCGCGGCCGAAAAGCCGCGGTTATGGATTAATCACAGGTTTTGGGAATTGACAGATTTTGTTTTTTAAACTAATTCATCCAGCACGGACTGCAGTTCCGGAGGAAGAGGAGCTTCAAAGGACATGGGCTCTGTATGACCGGGCAGAAGGATCGTCAGGCGATAGGCATGAAGGAAATGGCGCCCGAGCGGAATGCTTTGTTTCCGCCTCCCGTAAAGTACGTCCCCGACGATCGGGCATTTGAGAAAAGCCATGTGAACACGGATCTGATGCGTACGTCCTGTCAGGGGATGCGCTTCGATCAGCGTATGTTTGGCATAGCTTTTGACGGTACGGTATTCGGTAACAGCCTCGCGCCCTTTATCCGCGGGCAGGATAGCCATCTGCTGCCGGCGGATCGGATCACGGCCAATGGGAGCTTCGACACGTCCGGAAGGAGTCGGCGGAGCTCCGTCCACAAGCGCAAGATACCGTTTATTGATCGTCCGGTCTTTAAATTGCTGCTGCAGGAAAATATGAGCCTTTTCGTTTTTCGCCATGACGATGATCCCGGATGTATCCCGGTCCAGGCGATGCACCACACCGGGCCGGATCTCACCGCCAAACCCTTTCAGGTCATCACAATGAGCCAATACCGCATGAACTAAGGTCCCGGTTTCATGCCCGGCGGCGGGATGGACCACCATTCCGGCAGGTTTGTTGATGACAATGCTCTGTTCATCTTCATAAAGGATATCCAGCGGGATATTTTCCGGGATCAGGCCGGAAGCATGTTCTTCCGGCAGCAAAACGGTGATCATCTGTCCGGGCATGAGCGTCTGCCCGTATTTCCTCGCAGGTTCCCCATCCACACGGACGCAGCCGTCTTTGATGAAACTTTGCAGCCGGGAACGGGAATAATCGGTCAGTTCATCCGTAAGAAAGTGATCCAGCCGTTCCGGATCTGTCCCTTCGAAAGTAAGTGTCAATATCTGCTCCGCCATAATCTTTTCCCCTGAACAGTCAGATTTTTATCCATATGAGCTTTTGTCTTATTTATATGTCAAAAAATACGTGGAGTGCCGACTGTTTTATGACAACTAACGTCTTACGTCTGACGTCTGTACCCCTTCCAAAGAAGGCTCTCCGGCATTCTCTCCGCCTTCCGGCAGATCCTCCATCCGCGCTTTTTCCGCTTTTTCCTGCTGCCACATTCCGATCACCATGATGAAGGCTCCGATCACGATCGCCGAATCTGCCAGATTGAAAACAGGAAAGTTCCCGATCCAGATAAAATCCACGACATATCCCAGTTCCGGATTGAGGCGGTCAGCCAGGTTTCCCAGCGCGCCGCCCAGCTCCATCGCCATCGCCACACGCCAGAAAGCGGGACCGTTGACGACCTGTGCGGAGAAAATAATGATCCCGATGACGATCAGGATCCCGATGCTCGTCAAAATCCAGCCGTTTCCCTGAAACAGCCCGAAAGCGACACCTGTGTTTTTCCAATGAATGATCCGGAAAAAGCTGCCCAGCGCCGGGATCGGTTCGATGGTTTCCCTGAGATCCAGATGTGAGCGGACCCAATACTTGGATAACTGATCCGCAGCAAACACGGCCGCCGCTATCAGCAGCATTTCGAGATATACTTTGAGCTTATTTCCGTCTGTTTTATTCGTCGTTTCCATAACATGGACAATTATAACCGTGTTTGGCAGGTTTCCGATGTCAGTCGTACGAAAACGGGAACAGCTCCTCCGTGCCGATTGATCCGGAAAGTATGCCCTGCGGATATTCGGATGCCGTGCAGGATCTTCACGCACCTGCCGCAGCACGTATTCCGATCGCCGTCACACGGTGTACACATAAATAAATATTCCCATACATGATGTTAGAGTTTTGTTAAAATCCACTCAGGTAACAGGAATATATCTATAATTATGGAAAGTAAATTTTACGGTCAGGGACCGTATGTAACAGGAGAATAATATGGCAGACAATGAAAATAATAACGGACCGATCGCGTTCAAGGCGGAAACACAGCAGCTTCTGGACATACTGATCAATTCAATTTACTCAGACAAAGACGTTTTTCTGCGGGAACTGATCTCCAACGCATCCGACGCCATCACAAAATTGAACTTCACGATGCTGACAGATCACGACGTACTGGATCCGGATGCAGTTCCCGAGATCCGGGTAAAGGTAGATAAAGACGCAAAAACACTGACGGTCAGTGATAACGGCATCGGCATGAACGCCGATGAACTGGCAGAATACCTCGGCACCATCGCCCATTCCGGTGCGAAGGCGCTGCTGGACGACGCGAAAAAGAACGGCTCCGTCAATATCAACGACCTGATCGGACAGTTCGGAGTCGGGTTCTACGCCGCTTTCATGGTGGCGCAGAGCATTGACGTAACGTCCCGCTCCTACCGAAAGGACGAGACAGCGGCAGTCTGGCATTCGGACGGCGCGGGAACATTCACCGTCAGCCCGGCAGATAAAACCACCCGCGGCACCGATATCGTCATCAAACTGAAGGAAGATGCCGCAGAATACGCGGACGACTTCAAGATCCGCGAGATCATCCGCAAACACAGCAACTACATCCCATATCCGATCTATCTGAATGATGAGACCGAACAGATCAACGCCACGACCGTGATCTGGCGGACCTCCGGGTCCGAACTGAAGGATGAGGATTACAAGAAATTCTATCAGAACTTCACGTTCGACTTCAATGATCCGATGAAATGGCTGCATCTTTCCATCGACGCACCGGTCCAGATGTACGCGCTGCTTTACATCCCCGCAACACCGGAGCATAATATGTTCTCCCTGCGCAAGGAAGACGGCCTTCAGCTATACGCAAGGAAAGTTCTGATCCAGGACTACTGCACGGAACTGCTGCCGCGCTACTACCGCTTTATCCAGGGTGTCATCGATTCCGAGGATATTCCGCTGAACGTCTCCCGTGAGACCATGCAGGCCAACCGGGTGATCCTGACGCTGAAGAAGATCCTCACAGGCAAAGTCACAGATATGCTTAAGAAATTGGGAACGGACGATCCGGAGACCTACGCCAAATTCTGGAAGAATTTCGGCATGTTCATCTGCGAGGGGATCATCACGGAACAGGATGCAAAAGACAGTCTCACTCCGCTGCTGCGTTTCCATACCATGAACCACGGTACGGAATGGCGCTCCCTCTCGGATTATTTCCAGGAGATGAAGCCGGATCAGAAGAAGATCTACTACGTTCTCGGCGACAACCTGGAAACGCTGCGCAACAGCCCTCATACGGAGAAACTGCGCAAGGACGGCATCGACGTGCTGCTTCTCGACCAGGTGTATGATCCCTTTGTGATGACAGCTCTCCGGACATACCAGGAATGCGATATTGTAAACGCAGCCTCCGAAGGGGAAAAGAAGGAAGAAACGGCAGCGCCTGAAGAAGCTGACAAGGAGAAAAAGGATGAGGAAAAGCCGGCGGAGACCCCGGAAAACCAGAACCTGATCGACCTCTTCACGGCAGCACTGGGAGATAAGGTCTCGGCTGTCCGCACCACCGACCGTCTGGTCTCTTCTCCTGCCCGTCTTGTGGAAGCCGAAGGCGCGATCCCGCAGGAAATGCAGCGGATATACAGAGCCATGCAGCAGGAGTACAGCGCGCCGAAGAAGGTGCTGGAACTGAATCCGGATCATCTTCTGATCCAAAAAACCGCGTCCTGTACCGATGAAACGCTGCGCGGGGAGATCATCGCGCAGATCTATGATGACGCGCTGATCATGGACGGCGAGGTCCCCGATCAGGTCGCCATGCTGGAACGTCTGCAGAATCTGATGCTGAAACTTTTGTAAAACAGAATCCAGATCCTGGTTATTTAGCGGGACAGTCACCGAAAGCTCAGAATTGAGCCGTGGGTGACTGTCCCTTTATCTGTCGGTGATGATTCCCGCAGGTTTGTCGGGGATGGGTTCCGCAGGCTCAGAATTGAGCTGAAGGAAGCCGTCACAGGTTTTATCAGACACACTCGTTATCTCTTAACAGGATGACAGAAACCGTCCGCTGCGGGACTGATCATGACAAAAGTCATGCGCTGAAGGTGATTATTTCTATACTATAATTGGAATATTGCAGTCAGTATTTGTAATTTTTAAGGGAGGCAATACAATGAAAAAGAATTTGGTTTTGATCATGATCCTGGCATTGGCAGCCACTGTTTTCGGGTTTTCAGCCGTGATGGCAGAAGACATTACACCGGAATCGCTGGCAGGCGAATATACGCTGTTTTCCATTGAATTAAATGAAAGCCGGATGGATCCGGGTACGATGGGCGTTAGTGCCGTACTCAGGCTTCAGGAAGACGGGACCGCGGTCCTTGTGATGAACGGTGCGGAAAATCCACTGCCGAAATGGACTGTTGAAGGCGGAAACATCATGCTCTTCAACGATAACGGCGACCCGCTTGAATGTCCGTTCTCAGAGGGGGTCGTCACACTGGAAATGGGTCCCGGTTATCTCTGGTATCTGGCGGATGAGGCTTCCAACCCGACAGCCGGCCAGCCCGTATCCAGGCTGAATGGGATCTTTGACAGTATTGACCCGGTGGCAGGCGCTCATCTCAGCTATGAGTACCACTCAGACTTCATGGATTCCGTAACAGTCATGGATGTTCACGCGAAAGACTATTCTTATTATTCCCGGAAAACGGTAAAGGCTGCGGGAGTTGAAGATACCACAGCCAACAGCTATCTCGGGGATAAGGTCTATCTGCTTTATCCGGACAAGATGAGCGGCAAAGTGGTCATGACGGTATCTCTGAACATGCTGCAGAACAATCCGCTGCTGCAGGATACCTTATATAAATCCATTCATACCAACCGGCTCCGAAAGGATTTTACAGAGGAAGAACGCGAATATGACGGAAAAGTTTACACGGTAGAAGTCTTCCCCGCTGCCGCTTATTCACAGGGTATCGCTTATTACTTTGACGCGGATGGGAACCTGGTCCATATTCTCGAAGATGCACCGGCTGCCATGCCGACATTGGGTGAAACGTTTTATACGGTCGGCTCATTTGACGAGGCTGTCGATACCTCGCTCTTCGATATATCCGGATACACGATCGAATAACGTTCTTTATTCCGGGAACGATTTTTGAAGGTTCGAGGACGGTTTCCGCAGGCTCTGCACAGAGCCGGAGGGAACCGTCCCCTCTTTGATCAGGCACACTCGTTATCTTATACCGGGATGACAGTTTTCTTTAGGTCAGTTCTGATCCTGTGGGATCTTTTTCAAAAATTCACGGATCACGGGACGTATGGGTGGGGATATCATATCAGGCGTGATCTCTCCTGGATCGAAAAATCGAAGCTCTTCGATCTCCGTTTCCTGCCGTTTCAGTGTGCCGTGATATCTCCGGCACAGATAAACGATCTCGATGTTGGATACCTCATCCCCGTTGGGGTAAATGTAATGGACTTCCGGCCCGGAATTGATATAAAAAAATGCAAGTTCATCGGCAGTCAGACCGGTCTCCTCGAATAACTCCCGTTTCGCCGCATCTTCCACTTTTTCGTCGATCTCAACAGAACCGCCCGCGTAGCCCCATAAGTGGTTATCCGTACGCCGCCCCAGCAGCACCCTTCCCTGTTCATCCATGCAGATAACGGACGCCGAACAATGCATGATCGTCCGGTGTCCCACAAGTTTCCGCAAATCTCTGATATAATCGCTCATCCGCGCTTCACGCCCTTATTGGGGGAAATACCGGTGAGACAAAAACCGGCCAGGAAGAGAACCGAGACAGCTGAGATGATCAGGGCGGCAGTCCAGTGAGCCGGGTCCTTGAAAACGATCTCCACCTGTCCCTCATAACCGTCCGGAAGAGAAAAAGCGATCAGATTCTGTTTCGCGTTGATGATGGGGAGTTCAATCCCGTTTTTATCAAACACATGGTATCCCTTATAGTTATAGACCGGCGCCGTGACCGTATGAGTATCCGCGCTGTCATCTGTCAGGCAGTATAACTCAAGCCTGTTTGACTTCCGCGAGCGGATCTCAGCCGCTGCCATCGCTTCACTTTGTACGTCCGTGATCAATGACTTCCGGTTGGAACCCTGAAGGAAATACTCCGTACCGGTCCAGACAGGCTTCACACCGGAAGAATCAAAAATATTGACATAGCGGGCATAACTGAAATAATTGCCTCCAAACCAGACCGTCATCAGCACAGCGGCGGCAGCGATAATAAGGCCTGACTTTTCCGGACAGCTTTCCGGATAGATCTCGCCTGCCAGCAGACAAAGGAACAGGATGGTAAAAATCAGGAATCGTGCCGGCATCTGGATCTGGGATAAAAGGTTCCAAAACGAAAACCGGTATGCCAGCGCATTCCAGGGAAAAACATCGGACGCAAGAAAAAGCGTCAGAAGAGAGAGAAGGATAAACAAACCGGCCTTATTCTTTCCGGCATGAGAGAACCATACCCAAATCCCGTAACACAGGATCATCATCAGCGGCAGACCCGGATTGTTCTGCGTCCTTACTGCAAATTCGGCTATGACATTCTGGAAGAAGGCGAAAAACTCGCCGGGATAGATCCCGCTTTGCTGGATCATAATATGTCCGCCATCGACGATACGCTTAATATCCGTGGGAACGTTTAAATAGTAATCAAGGAAGGGGACAAGAAAATAAAGGCTGACCGCGGCAGAGAACAGGACCGCAAGCCCCAATGACAGAAGGACCTGCCTGTGCAGCGTCCGCCTCCACAGGATCAGACATACGATCAGGATCAGGAAGCATGCCATTATCGCCGTCAGAATGTGAGAGCCCAGGATCCCGCTCATACCGGCGGTCAGCAAAACGGAATCCGTGAAGATCACCCGGAAGGATTTCCTCTCCCCGCTGTAGATACGATATAAAGCCAGAGCTGCGAGCGGCAGGAATGCCTGTGCGGTATATTCGCCAACCGCCGCCCTGACATAAACATTCGTCAGACGGTATGCAGCGGATGCGTAGAGCAGTGTCAGCAGCAGCCCAGTTTTTCTGCTTTTGAAGATCCGGCTGAAGGAGCAATAAGCCAAAAGAACCGTGAGCAGGCTGACCGCGGCGGCATACAGCTTATAAGCCGTATTCACGGAGAATCCCAATATCCGCAGCAGTGCCGGAAAATACAGGAAGATATCATTGTAATATATGGAGAAAGGATAGCCGAGCCCGTAAAGTGTAACGGATGAAATGCGGGCGGGAAACTGTCCGGAACGAAGCGCCTGGACGATGGCTTCGATCCGCAGATAATGGATCTCCAGGTCAAAACCGTTATGGATACCGCGGGCAGCCAGTGGCAGCGAGATAAGGAACGTGATCCCCATAAGGATCAGGATCGTCTGCCGCTTTTCCGCATTCATTTCCGGAAATGCCGCAATACCGTTTAACAGCAGGATGGCAAACAGGATGCAGCAGGCAGTCCTTTTGATCTGATTGTTGTTGGGTACGATCGAAACAGACCTTACAGTGAAATCCCCGTTTCCGCTGTAAGGAAAGATCAGCTGAAATTCTTTGATGTCTTCTGATACTTCAAACTGATAAAGCACCGTATTCTGATGGCTGCTGAGATATCCGACAGAAGCCCTGAACAGAGCCGCTTCCGTTTCTGCCGATGTTGCCCGGCAGATTTGATCTTCTTCCGCACTGTATTGAATGATCGCAGTGTAAGAACCTTTTTTCAGTTCCTGATACGGACCCCACAGGAAATCACGCGTCTCACCGCAATCCCGCAGTTCATCATCGACACTCAGTCCGTTGTTCCGGTAGACCGCGTGTTCACTTTTCCAGTCATCGATCGTGAGCGTGTTTCCCCGGAGATTTCCTGATGAAACAGCCGCGGTGATCACAACAGCAGCCACGATCACAAGGCTGATAATGAAAACAGTGAGTCTCAGTTTATCAGGTTTCAATGCTGATCATCCTTTTTTTCAAGAAACAGGAGCCCCGAGGCCATCAAAAGCGGAAAAATCACAGCCGAACCGATCCCGGCACGCATATTATTTCCGAAAGCCGAAGCCACCGCACCGGCAGCCGCCGGACCGCCGGAGCAGCCCAGATCCCCGGCAAGCGCCAGAAGCGCAAACAGCAGCGTTCCCTTTCCGCTGACACGGGCAGCAGCCAAGCTTGTGGTACCGGGCCAAAAGATACCGACAGAAAAACCTGTCAATCCGCATCCGAGCAGTGCGATGATCGGATGCGGGACAAAAGCGATGATCAGATAAGACAGGATGCACAAAACGGTAGAGATCCGCATGAAACGGTACAGGTTCAGCCTGTCGCCCCAAAATCCGTAGAGCGTCCTGGATGCGCCCATACAGACCGCGAACAGCATGGGACCCAGCAGATCGCCGAGGGTTTTCGATACCCCAAGCCCCTGCTCCGCGAATGCGGAAGACCACTGGCTGACAGCCTGTTCGGAAGCTCCCGCGCAAAGCATCATCAGCATGATGATCCAGAACAGTTTCTGGGAAATGAGCCTGCCAAAGTCCGCCGCCGGCTCCTGTCCGCTGTTTTCTGCCTCCATCTGTGCGATCGGGACCCGGGTAAACAGCAGAAAATCTATAGCCGGTACCAGGCACCATAAAAACGCCAGCTTCCGCCAGTTTTCGATCCCGAAAGATGAGAAGAAAAGCGTGCTCAGCAGGACAACAGCCACGTGTCCCCAGCAATAAAATGAGTGAAGCATACTCATCGTCATTTCTTTATTTTTCGTTGGGCAGGCTTCCACGATCGGACTCACGAGAACCTCCTGCAGCCCTCCGCCGACCGCATATACACAGACTGAGATCAAAATGCCGATAAAAGGATCCGTGAAAGCCTGCGGCAAAACCGCCAGCAGTACAAAGCCCAGAATGGCTGCCGCGTTGGAGATCAGCATGGAAACACGATACCCGATTTTTTCGATCACAGGCGTAGATGTCAGGTCAATGACAAGCTGCAGCCCGAAATTGAAGGTGATCAGCATCGTGATCCGGGATAAGGGTATCTGAAATTCATGCTGCAGCTGCACAAACAGCAGCGGCAGAAAATTATTGACGATCGCCTGTACCACATATCCCAGAAACGCTGCTTTTATGGTCAGATCATAGTTTTTTTTCATATTATTTTCTTTCAACAATACCTTTCTGATGATTCTCAGCCTTTTTCGGACTTCTCTGCCTGTATTGAATCACAAAAGTACATACTGCATGCTGACCGGCAGATTTTTTCCTTCATATATTATAACTGTTCCTGCGAAACAAAGTGTCAGCGGAGACGGTTTTCGCTGACTCGGAATTGAGTCAACAGAAGCGCTGTCATTGACTCGATCCTCTGAAAAATGCCAGGGGCTGTCCGTGATCCAGGGTCGTTCCCAACTGTTCGGAATGGGACAGGATAACTTTTACCGCAGACTCAGATCAAGCCTGAGACGGGGTACAGGATGAGCAGGCCGGTCATCCCGTCGGAATTTATTGTACCGCCGCCCCATGTCCGATTCCAAGGCGCCGGTGGCAGTCCCGTGGGGATCGATCTACTTAAACCAAACAGCGGGAAATAATTCCCGCTGCGGTATATATCGGTTTGAATTTTTTATTTACTAAAGAGGGAACAAATCGAAAATACTCCATCCATAGTCTTCTTCAGATGATTCTTCAATAGATCCTTCTATGGATCCTTCAACGGATTTCATTTCAGATGATTTTTCAGCGGGTGCTTCTGCACTGAGATCCACCAGGATGATCTCCGGATGTTCATCGATCTCATCTTCATCATCCTCATTTTCATCATATACGTCCTCTTCCTCATCATCCCCGGTCTCATCCTGAACGGCGGGATCTGATCCACCATTTTCACCGTATTCGGTGAATTCAAAAGTGATCTCAGAGGATCCGGCGGTTTCATCTTCCATTGCTTTCTGAATCATTTCCGGATCTTCCCCATTTTCAGCGTCCGTGCCGTCTGTGATCTCATCTTCAATGAATCCATTTTCAATGGATATTTCGAACTCATCAGCAGCCGGTGATCCAATAACATCCGGAGCATTCTTTTCCGGTGATTTGGCTTCAGGAAGACCATGGGTCACGACCATTCCGTCTATCTGCGCGGCATCTGCCAGTTCCGGGACACTCCAAAGGTCGATGTTCCCGGCGGATTTCGGACCGGTGCCGTTTCCGAAATTATTCATGATCACGTCGCCGAACATGACTGACGGGCCGTAGAAATACTGTCCTTCATAATACTGATAAAGCATAACACCCGCGGTCAGGTAGGACGCGTCAACATCTTCGATCGTGACGAGTGTCTCATTGGAACCGGCGGTCCAATCCTTATAATACATACTGGGAGACACGGATGCGTCAGCGGAGAAGAGTACGACCGCGAAACCTTTTGCCGCGTCATTCTTTTTGACAGTAATATTTATTTCTGACGCGGTGGGAGTGATTTCAGTAACTTCTGCTTCCGGCAGCGGAACGAACAAGATACCATCCCAGGAGTTATCCTCATCACCTAACGAATATCCGGGGTAATAACCTGTCAGCATGGTCAGTTTCCCGGTTTTCATGTATGCCAGGAATCTGAGCTTATACAGATTACCATTCTTCAGATCGGTGAAGGTATAAGAATTTCTGGCTGTTGCCAGAGGAACATCCAGTTCGGTTTTTTTCAGATTCGGAATTACAGGTTTGATCTGGAAACGATAACCGTCTAAAACCAGGTTCTCTTCATAGCGCAGGACAGCTTTTCCGTTCCCCGCGGTCAATGTAACACCCCGGAATGGTTTTATATCGGAATTGAACAATTCAGTCTGTCCTTTATAATCTTTGGGATCCCAGGAAATATCCACAGGGTTGATATTTTTCAAAGTATATTGAAGACCCTTATAAATTTTTCCGCCGATCTTTACAGAATTCTTCACAGTGATTTTGTAGTTCACACCATTTTTCAGCCCGCTGATAAGCACATCAGCAGGGTCCGCTATGGCATTTACAGTCAATTTCTTCAGAAGCTTTTCAGGAGACTGCTGATAGATCTGAATTTCACGGCTGATAACATTTTCAACCGGTTTGAATTTTATCCAGAACTTTCCATTCGCCGCAAATGATGTAATAACCTCCGGTGCTGCCACAGGCACTGTCTGCAGCTGTACCGGCACACTGTAAAAATCCACGCCGTTTTTCGTCTGCTTTTTATAAAACTCCGCGGTATACAGCATATTATACGCGACTGCCGGAGCTTCCTGACCGGAGATCCAGGTTCCGCGGGCATCGTCTGAATGCCATTCTACAAACAGTTCACCACCGGCGGCATTTCCGCTCATCTGCAGTTTCGCCTGTGAAGCAGATTTTTTCGCCCACTTGAAAGCCGGGCTGCTGACAGATGTCATGGGCATCCCCATTACTGTCGAGATCCAGGAGACCTTGTCATCTCCTACCATAACATCACAATGAATATCAATTTCATATACTGTATTATTAGTCAGTCCGGAAATTTTGACAGTTTTCAGATTTTTCAGATTACTCAGCTCTTTCAAAGGTTTGGTCGGACTGACACGCCTGCCGGCATCGTTGAGCGGAAAGACCTGGATCGAATAATTTGTTATGAAGGGCAGCGCGGAAAAATCTATTTGGATCAATTTATTTCCGCCGTAAACAGACAGATATTTCTGTTCATTCATGTTGAAATACCTGTCAATGTCTTCAAGCTGTGTGAGATCCAAAACCGGTTTGGAGAGCTTATTTCGTTCCGCTTGTTTCGTAGACATTTTTACCAGCATGGATTCAAGCTGTTCAGCCGTCATATAATCATATTTCTGGCGAAGCAGTGCGGCCGTACCCGAAACCATAGGCGCTGCCATGGACGTGCCGTTCCAGGCATCATAAGAATTCGTTCCTTCTATGGCTGAATAGATCTGTGTTCCCGGAGCCAGGATATCCACGAGTTTGGAATGATTGGAATAATCCGCCACTTCCGGCGTACCGCTGTCCCAAAGTGCTCCGACCGTGAATGCTGACGGGGCACACGCCGGGTCTGTGACCATACCATCCTTATGATAATTTCCGGCGGCGACAACTGGAATAACGTTATGCTTTAAAAGTGCTGCCAGATAAGGCTCCCGTTCGTCTTTTTGGCAAACACCGTCATACGGGTTTCCTCCTATGCTCAAGTTGACAGCCGCAAGACGCACACCTTGGCCTTTGATATTATTACTGTTATCCAGAATGCTCAGCAAATATTGCATAGAGAGGATCTGGTCACTGATATAGTTACCGACGAAATAACACGTGGTTTCAACACCATCTTTTTTACAAGGTTCCGTATATTCAACAAAAACATTAAAAGCAAGGATCTTGGCATTCGGAGCGACACCGTCTTTTCCCGCCGCGATCGCCGCCACATGTGTACCATGCCGAAAGTTTTCCGGATGCACGATCTGGCTCCCGATACCCGCGGATGTTGTATCCACTTTCTGCCCGTTCATACAGGAGGGAGTTTCATTGTCAGGAGCATTTGAATAACAGCGCTGATCAATGATTTTTCCGGAAGGGAATTGTTCGTGCCCAGCATAGATCCCGGTATCAATAATGGCGACCGCGGTATCACTGCCGTCAAATCCGAGATCATACGCTTTGCTGAAATGGGAGATCGCCTCTGCCTGTCCTTCAAGCATGGACCTTTCTCCCGCCTGCGCGAACTCCACCTTATCCTCATCGATGCTCAGGACACTTTCGCTCCTCAGCAGGATCAGATACTGTTCCGGTGTCCCGGTGACAGAGATGGTATCGATCAGTTCAAATGCATAAACGGGATCCATTCCGATTTTTTCGATGGCCTTCGCAAGAGATGCTGCCCGCCCTTCCGGTACATTTACAAGGGTCTTGAATGTTTTCGCTTTCGCGAGGTCAGCTGCCGCGTTTGTCATGGAGGGCTTCCCGAGCATTTCAAAGTAAGCTTTCAATGTCGGATCATTGATCTTTGCCAGCTGTTCTGCAGGCGGCTGTTCCCAGGCTTCCCCGGCTTTTTGATTTACTGTTTCAGAAGGTTCTCCGCTGACGGTCACGGTACAAACTGACTGAAACTCAAAATTATGGCTGAAGACAGTAACCTCTGTCTCACCGCCGCCGACAGCGATGATACTGTTCAGGTCCGTACCGGGTTTCACAACATTTTCATCCGCACTGAAGATATGCAGCCCAATAGGAATACAACCGTTGACTGCTTCAGTATAAAAGACCGGCCGAAATGTATAGGTTTTTCCCGGATCAAGGAATATCTGTGATTCATCGAGTCTCATTTCCGTGATCCTGTCAGGAATCTGCGCTTCCGCGATCCCCGCCAGGCACAGAACACTGAGAATAATACATATTATGAAAAATTGCCTGATCGATTTCATGATGTACAGCTCCTTTACATTAATTAACATATACAGCAGCAATTTTCATTCCAATTTCGGAGATAAATGCAAAAAGAAGCCTGAATCGTTTCGCTCCGGATCTGTTACAGTGAGAAATTCGGTATAATACCCGGAGAATTAATCATTTCGTCATGATAAAATGTTAATCACAGAAAGGATTCGCGTATGAAAAGGAAATTTTTATTGTTTTTTTTGTCTTGCCTGTTTCTGTTTTCCGGGAATCATGCCGTTACCGGATTTCAGACGGCGGAAGCAGATGAAATTGACCGTATTATTTCCGGCATGACACTTGACGAGAAGATCTCCCAGATGATCATTCCTGCCATGCGGACATGGAACGGAGAAAATGTGACGGATCTGGAAGCTGTCCCGGAATTGAAAGACGCCCTGCAGAAACACCAATATGGGGGAATTATCCTGTATGGCACCAATATATCCGGAACGGATCAGGTCACAAGACTGCTTTATGAACTTCAGGTAAATAACAAAGTGGCGGAGGGTGTAACAGCACATATTCCTTATTTCACGCCGGTTGATGAAGAAGGAGGCATCGTCTTACGTCTTACGAACGGTACCCGCATGACCGGCAATATGGCGATCGGAGCTGCCCCGGACCCGGTGAAAAATGCGGAAATTACCGGAGAGATCATTGGGGAAGAACTGGCGGCGGTTGGTTTTAACATCGATTATGCTCCTGTTGTGGATGTCAACAATAATCCTGCAAACCCTGTGATCGGTACGCGGTCTTTTTCGGATGATCCTGCTGCCGTTTCGCGGCTTGGGATCGCTTACGCGGAAGGCCTTCAGAAAAATGATGTTATCGCTACTTTCAAGCATTTCCCCGGACATGGAGATACCGGTACAGACAGCCATCTCGATCTGCCTTCTGTAGAGAAGACCTATGAGGAGATTTCCAAAATTGAGCTGGTTCCTTTCCGTGCCGTGATCGAAAATGGAGCGGATATGATCATGACCGCGCATATCACATATCCCCTGATCGATGAGCAGATGGTTTACGGTGACGGCGAAACCACCGGATATTTTCCGGCAACAATGTCAAAAAAGATGATCACCGATATCCTTCGCACGGATCTGGGCTTTGACGGTGTGGTTGTGACTGACGCGCTGGAAATGGACGCGATCCGCAGTGCCGGACTGGTTCCGGGGGAGATCGATTCAGCGGAGTATCGGATCAATATTGCCGAAAAAGTGATCAACGCGGGCGTCGATATGCTTCTCCTGCCGGCAGATATGAACAATGCTGATGTTGTGGTTTTCTACGATGAATATATCTCAGGCCTGGCCGAAAAGGTGGAATCCGGTGAGATCCCTGCTGAGCGGATCGATGAGAGTGTCCGCCGGATCCTTCACCTGAAGGCAAAATACGGGATCTTTGACGCCGGCGGCAGTGAAGCTGAAAAGGGAACGGATATCGAAGCCCTCATCCAAAAGAGCCTCGGGATCGTCGGTTCTGCCGCGCACCATGAAGTGGAAATGGAAATGGCAGGAGAGGCGATCACTGTGCTGAAGAATGATGGCAGTCTGCTGCCGCTTTCGGGAGATGTCCGGAGCATCGTTTTCCTGGGCAGGCTGAAAAATGATGCTGTGACCATCAATTACACAGTCGGGAAAATGAAAAAAGAGGGCTTTCTCCCTGAGGAAACACAGGTAGAAGTCTTCTATTATTATGACTCGTCAGCAAAACCGGGCGAGCAGCTTCATTATACGGAAGAAATGAAAAAGAGCATTACCGAAGCTGATGTTGTGGTGGGTTTTTCCTATACGAGCGGCATCAGCGCGCTGCAGTCCGGTTCCCCGCAGTACAGCGGACTGCACAGCGCGATGGAAGATGTCCATAACGGCGGCGGGAAATTCATTCTGCTAAGCACGAACCTGCCTTATGACGCGGCACGGTATCAGGAGGCTGATGCCATCGTTTTGGCTTATATGGGATCGGGACTGGGTATGGATCCGACAGAACCTGAGGAAGAAAACGGGCCGAGGGCAGCCAGGAATGCCAACATCATCGCGGCTATTGAGACCATCTTTGGCTCCAATGATGCGAAAGGCAGACTCCCGGTCAATATTCCTGTCCTGGAGGAACAGGAAGACGGATCACTTACTTATGGGAAGGATATTCTGTATCCAAGGGAATATCTGCGTTTTGAAGACGGAATGGCCATGCCGGTGCTGGAATATTCCGACCCGACGACACCGAATGAAGACAGTGAGATCCAGCGCTTTGTGGTTTACGTGGAAACGGACCATGATACCGATGGTGACGGAAAGGCGGATCTGGTCAAAGTCTTTATGCAGGTTCCCCGGGCTGCCCTTGAGGGAAAATACAAAGCGGCGGTGATTTTTGACCCGACGCCTTATCCGGCCGGGGTCTATATGGAGGCGAAAGGATTTAATGCTTTTCCCTTCGCGGAGAAAAGCTTTGATTATGCCAAACTCTATGAACCCGGCAGCAAACGGGAAAGCGCGGATGTAATAACCGCGCTGGAAGCAGCCGGACAGGCGGATCCCGATGGCTGGCTCTATCAGGTACCGGGGTTCGAAGGCCCCGGATATTATTCCGCCAACGACTACGATTATTATCTGATCCGGGGATTTGCTGTCGCGGAGGCAGGCGGTATCGGTACCTATGGCTCTGAAGGCTTTGAACTCTGCGGATTTGACCTGGAACGGGACGCGCAAAAAAATGTGGTCGAATGGCTGACCGGAGACCGGCGTGCTTTTACGGATTTGGAAAGCAATATCGAAGTGAAGGCGGACTGGTGCAATGGGAATGTTGCCATGACCGGTCTTTCCTACGGCGGGACTCTTCCTTATGAGGTCGCGGTCACAGGCGTCAAAGGCTTGAAAACCATTATCCCATTCGCGGGGATCTCCAACTGGTACGATTACGTCAATGCACAGGGGATCCCGCTGACTTACTCGATCCATTACACTGATATTCTGTCATCTTTAAATTCCGGCGGACTTTTTGAAGATGACGGCTGGCTGGTGCCCAATGATGATTACGGCGCTGCACTCTGGCAGATCGGCCGGGACCAGTTGGCGGCTAATGGGAATTACGCTCCGATCTGGGAGGCTATGGATTATTCACGGGACCACGAATCCATTGATTGTTCCGCTTTGATCGTCCATGGACTGAACGATTTTAATGTCCAGACAAAACAATCGGTCATGATGTATCAGGCTTTCAAAAAAGCCGGAAAGAATGTGAAGCTGCTGTTTCACCAGAACGGACACAATGATTTATACGGTTTTATGATAAATGATCAGCTGTTTGATGAAGTTATGAACCGCTGGCTTTCGCACTATGTTTACGATATCGATAACGGCATCGAAGACTGGCCGGAGGTCACTGTCCAAAGCAATATAGACGGAACATACAGTAATTATGACAAATGGGAAAGCACCCGTCTCCTGTCATCGGCTGCTGATAACGTTTCCGACCTTTCACGGATCGAAAATGGTAATTATCAGAGATTTTTTGATAAAGTCATTGAACCGGGTTTGGACCAGGAAGAATTCTATATGAGTCTGGAGCAGCCTTTTACTGCTGTCTATCCGCTTGATTTTCCCGCGGGGGAAACGATATATGGAGCTCCCGAGGTACATGTAAGGATAATGACAGATGATCCGGAAATGGAACGCCTGATGGTCACAGCGCTGCTTCTTGACACCGTTGATGAAGGCAGTTCCTTCAAAGCCTATATAACAAAAAGCAAAAATAACGACAAATTACCGGTGAAAACGATAGGATCCTATGATTTTGGCGGCGGATATGAAGAACGAAAAATCAAAAAATTTGTTCCCTCCTCAACAGATACCAAAATTTTCGGATACGGCTGGACGGACCTGCACAATCCGGGCATGGGATATGAATCGTATGAATACACGGGAGATTCCGAACTGGACGCGGGATGTTTTTATGATTATACGATCTATCTTTCCCAAACCGCCTATACCGTGGCGGAAGGGCACACGCTGAAGCTTCTGCTGATGGCTGAGGATCCTTACCGCACAAAGAACGATGATTCGTTATTTAAGAAATCAAAGAGTTTTGTAAACACCGATGATCCGGACAGAGACTATTCCTTCGTAGTGGATAACAGTTCCATTGAAGTTATTTTCCCGGTGAAATAAGGCAGCTTCCGCAAACAGCATACAGCGTGTAAGTCATAAAAACGCAGATTCTTTACCAGGGAGATGGGCAGCGAAGCTCCTGTCACGCGTAAAACAGGGTCGGACATTGTCCGGTCCTGTTTTTTATGCGGAACAGGTTAAAGTATACGTGCCCCGGCGCAGAGGGAAGCTCAGGAGCCGCGTCGTATTTCAGAGCAGCGTTTCCTGACGGCTCCTGAATCATCAGTCACAATATTTCTGAGTCAATCGGCCTGATTCCCGGTTTATATGATACTGAAACACGCCGCGGGCTCACGGCAGCAATGTATGATTCCCGGCTGTGCCTTTATTCGGGATCTTGGAGCAAAATATAATTGCTTTTATCCGGGCTGGGAGATGGCGTAAAGCCCATTTGTTTAAAATACGGCAGATATTCCGAATGGCTTCCCAGCAGGAAGACCGCGTCAGGGATCTTTTCGGGATTCATTTCATAATACCGGTCAAGAAGATCCAGATACTGCTCCTCGCTGCCCAGAAACCAGGCGGAAAAAGAAGCGAATTCTTTTTCGGCGCACAGGTAAAGGACAGGATCCCTGGTAAAAAACAGGACTTTTTGAATATCATCAGATTCGATCATGGGGGCGATCTCAGCTGTGATATGCCTGTAATCATGCCGTTCGCCGCTTGTCATGAAAATACCCTTTTCCGGACCGCTTTCCGCCAGGGCTGTCTGGTCCCGCATACTGCCCGGCCAGAATTCGCTGAAGATGCTGTTATAACGCAAGTCAGCTTCACCGGTCAGCTGTAAGCCGAACAGTACACATGCTGCCATTATCAGGGCGATCCGGACCTGTCTGCCTGAGGCGGTCTTTATTAATTCTTTCACAAATAAAACAAGAATAAGCAGCCCCGCCAGTGTACTTACCGAGGCAGCAGAAGAGATCGCGTAAAAACCGTTATTCGAAGAGTAGTTGAGCAGGAATGTATAGAGCATCCCCGGCAGCCAGAGGCAGCGGAAGATTTTGATGATATTCCGGTCCTTTGTATGGATCCGACAGAAAACCGCAGGGAGGGAAAGCGGAAACATCAGATAATTCAGGTACGGTCTCTGGAGCAGAAATGAGGCAAGATAAATCCCACTCAGAACACACACAGCGATGAAATACAGGCGGACTCTCTCTTTCCTGAAGAGGCTCGCCGCACAGCACAGGGCGATCCCGGCAAGGACGAAAGGCGCGGCAGGGTTCGAATTCCATATCAGTCTGAAATATGAGAAAAGCTTGAAGGAAACAGACTTATCGGGATGCTCCGCGTCAAAAAAGATGATTGGTATGGATGCGGCGATCTTACCCGGTGCGGCACGGGAAAGGACAAAAGCGCAGAAGATGACAGCCGGAATCAGAATACCGGCTGTAGTCAGGAGCCAGCATTCCCGAAGACATCTGTTTTTCTTATGTATGAAAGCCGATATTGCCAGCCCGGAGAAAATCAGATATAAGACGCACAGATAAGGGCTGCACAGAGCCGCTCCCGCGAAAAGCATACCGCCGAGAAAATACTGGATCTTCCGGAAGCGTTCCGCGGTCATCAAAATGACACCGGCACCGCAGAGGAGCAGGATCCCCAGCGAATTGTAGGATAATGCCATGATCCCATAGGGGGTATACAACAGAAAAACCAGCGACAGGAGGGCAGCTCCGGCATCGGAATATTTCCGAAGGCGAAAAAAGAAGAACAACGCGCCCAACCCCCATATACAGGTAAAGATCAGCCGGAAATTCAGCAGGATCCCTTCTGTTGTCGGGAAGAAACGGCTGTACAGCCAAAGGATGGGCATCGTCAGGAATGAAAACAACTGCGCGAAGTGCCACTCATGGGCCACGAATCCGTCACCCATAAGGAAACGGTAAGGGAAAGCCAGATACAGCGTCTCGTCCCAATAGGCATACCCGTACCGGCATTTCCAGAAAAGCAGCACCCAGACCGCGGTAAAAACAATGCCATAGAGCGGAAGGATCAGCTTGCGCAGTGCTTCAACCCTTCCCGGTCCGTATACGAGCTGTTCAAGGGCCTGACTTACCGCGAGTTTACTGGAAAGGTACTGCCGGATCATATCGATCACAGCGGACACAAAGACAATTAAAAGTGCGAAAAGCAGAACCCGGAGAACTGCAGTGGATGTTCGGTTTGCCCATTGGCTGAATCTGCCTGTGATCCCGTTTTTCAGGATCAGACGATGTCCGCAAAGCAGGTAAGACGCGAACACGCCGCCGGATGCCCAAAGGACCGGTTTCCGGAATACCGCGGGGATCTTAATGCGTGCAAAAAGGACTACATGCATCAGCGCGGCAGCTGTGACAAAGGGTGAAGAATGCGTAAGAAACAGATCGGCGGTATACTGCCGGTTCGGGAATGGAATTTCAAGGATAAATATATCCGCTGTCCAGGGGATCAGTATACTCAGAATCAGGCAGGAAAAAACAGCCCATAATGGGACCCCCTCATAAAAACCCGCCCTTTTCAGGGAAGCGCCGATGAAATACAGGATAGTGAACCAGATCAGTGAGATGCCGGAATTAAAATGGAAACTGTCTCCCGACACGGTCAGTGTGGTATAAACACTGAAGAGGATGAAAAGGCACACTGTCTGTTGTTTCAGCCGGCGGGGATCGGTATTCCGGGCAGCGGTATCCAGCAGCGGGCGGAGGAAGAAAAGTCCTGCCCAGGCGGTGAAATACGGATACAGATCATTGGCTATGGGAAGAAGTGTGTCCCAAATATCTCTCGCTTCCACCTTCTCGCGATAGAGCAAAAGGAAGATGAAAGAGACCGTCACACCGTAAAAAACAGCACGGAGCCAGAGCTCGATCAGATGCGGCCAGTCATATTTACGCCCATCCTCATGGTATCCGATATAGGCGCTGATCAGCACAAATATGTCCGCCGCGCAGTATGTCCAGATGTTCATTCCGCGGAGGATCGCGTAA
This sequence comes from Flexilinea sp., assembly GCA_036723985.1. Taxonomy (GTDB): domain Bacteria; phylum Chloroflexota; class Anaerolineae; order Anaerolineales; family Anaerolineaceae; genus Flexilinea. The sequence goes on along the minus strand of DAIMGK010000013.1, from coordinate 21,754 downwards.
GGCATGGTCCCTCGCTGAACATTCGCAAGGATCCCGCCTTCGTTCAGGAGAAACCGGATCACGAAATATACCGCGCCGAGAACGCAAAGCAGATGCAGCCCGTCCTTCTGATCTGATCGCCGCTTTTCACTTTCCATTACCACTCGTTCCTCATCTAAACTCTGAACTTTGAACTCTGATGAAAACCACCCGATGCTGAATATTTGAAAAAGGATGCCTGATATTCGGCATCCTTTTTCAAAGTAATAATTCCGGTGCAGTTATTCGGCTGCCAGTTTTCCGCGAAGGGCGGCAACTTCATCGGCGGTCAGGCCGATGGAGAGCATATAATTCTCAGCCGCTTCCGCCAGATCAGCCGAAGCCAGGTCATCGACCCCAAAGACAGCTGACAGATTGTATACAATGATATTTTCGATAGTTTCGAGTACTTCCGGGGCGATCGGCTGCTGAACACCATCCCGGACATCATAATAATTGACGAAAGTTTTTGTGTAGTCTTTTTTGATCTCATCCAGACTTGCGCCCATCAGCGCTTCGAGAACAGCAGATGTCAGGCCCCCCCGATCCTTTCCCTCGGCACAATGCATGATGTACGGGCCTTCATTGGCGATCATGAAACGGAAACCTTCCGCAAGGCCGTCCCGGAACGCGTCAGATGTAAAAGTAACAGGAAGTGAAAGATAAATAACATTCTGCTTGCTGTAATAGCTGTCATCAAAACCTTCGTAAGCCCTGGCTGTAGCTTCGGAATCGGAAAGATTGATGATTGTCTTGATACCGGCATCTTCGCATGCTTTATCCGCATACGTATGTCTGCCTAAGTCAGGCTTAATCGGGCTTGAAGTGCGGTAAAGTGTTTTCGGGGCAATACCGGTAGTGGCGATCTCACGGAAGTTCGCGAATTCGGCTTCGCTCAATTCCGGATAGTCGGAAATGTCAATCGTACGTGTCAGCAGACCCAGTGCCAGCCGGTCGACATAACCGCCTTTTTCTTTCATTTCGATGGTGACGTTGATCGGGAATTCGACCCCTTCTTTCACCTGATAAGCGTAATCCGAACCTGCGGGAGAATTTTCGACGAGCCCCATTTCCACACCCAGCTGTCCGTAACTGACCGCAAGGCACAGCTGTGCTTTGCCCGGTGCTGCGCGAAGCAGCTTTTCACCCATGAAGACATCGCTGTAATTGGAACATACCGGGACCTCGTAACTGCCATAGCCCTCGACAGTAACGGTAACGATATCACCGAGAGCAAAAGTCTCCAGCAGCGTGTCGGCAGCCAGGTCGATATTTGGGTTTCCGTATTTCAGCATATCGGGACCATCCGGAAGCAGCGTCAGACCTTCCAGTTTCTGTGCGGATGCTGTCATTACACACACCAGCAAAGCGGCAAGTACAAAAAACAAAGAAACCTTTTTCATAATAAATTCCTTTTCTTTATCAATATTATATCATTATACAGCTAATGCCATTAACTGGAAAAGTTTTTTTCGCAGTTAGGCATAAATCTACAAATCATACAAATGCCTGTTTTTCATAACAAAGAAAAGTGTACCTCCGAAGGTCAGGATCTCAGCGACAGGAAAGGCAAACCAGACACCGTTGAGCCCGAACAGGTAAGGGAGCGTAAGGATCGTCAGATTCGCGAAAATTACATTTTCCAGGATCGACAGAGCCGTAGATATCTTCTTCTCGTGAAGCGCCAGGAAGGTATCGGTGGCAAGCACATTATAGCCAAAGACCAGAAATCCCAACGGTGCGACGGTCAGCCCGTAATCCGCCATCTTCTTGATCGTACTCCCGGCGTCACTCTTCAGATAGAGGCTCAGCAGGAAATCTTTCCCGAGCAGGTAGAACAGGATAATGATCAGGACCAGACCGGTGGTAAGCTGAAAGATCTGGATGACCGTCTTCCGGATCTTTCCCTTATTCTGTTCCCCGTAAGCGTAACTGACAATGGGAGAAACCGCACCGCTGAGGCCAAACAGACCGCTCATAAACATAAACTGAATGTTATTGATAATGGTATACGCCGAGACACTTTCCTCCCCGCCCACATTCAGCAGCACCTGATTGGAAATAAAGGAGTTCACCGCCAGTGCGATATGCGTAAGGAACGGCGGGAACCCGAATTTCACACTCTGCACCAGTGTCGGGAACATATTTTCAAAAGGCCGGGCAAAACGGATCTCGCTGGTCTTCCGGCTGTAATAGATCATTCCGATCAGAAAGACCACCAGATTGGCGATGAGGTTCGCGTAAGCGCCGCCGACCATACCGACCCGAAGCTTCACAATGAACACCCAGTCAAAGAAAAAGTTGCAGAACGCGCTGATCAGCGTGGTGATCAATGCCATCCGTGAATTGCCGGAGGGCACATAAAAGCGGGAAAACACATGGGTAACCAGGATCAGCGGAATGTACCAGACCCCGACCGCAAGGAAGGCTTTCACATAGGGGAAAAGGATCTCCGTCCCGCCCAGGAAACGAATGAGTGGAGCCATAAATACTGCCGAGATCAGTGAAATGACCGCGCCAAATCCGGCAGTCAGAATGACAATGGACGTGAAATGGCGATTAGCCTCTTCATTTTTCCCTTCACCCATTTTGGTAGAGCATAATACCGACGCGCCATTAAACAGTTCAGCCATTGCCATAACCAGCATGAAGATCGGCATGGCAATACTGAAAGCGGCAAGGGCATTGGCTCCGACAAAACGGGAAAGGAAAAGCCCGTCATCCAGGGTCGAAAGCAGGGACATGGCAAACTGCGAAAGAACCGGCGGCGCGGTAAAGCGGATCAGTTCCTTCGTTGAAAAATCTTTGCCAATAGTTTTAACATCTTCCATAACGTATTCTATTATACGTGGTTCCCGCCGCGGGATGGACCCGGCTGCTTTTCCAAAGTTACTTATGGAAGAAACCGCTGCTCTTTTCAAAGAGTCCGGATGAGAAAAACCGGCAGGAGCAGCAATACACACGGAAGTATGTCATGGAATTTCAGGATTTTTAGAGACCGGTGCTTCCGGGGCTTGTTTTATTTTCCGAAAGCCAGGTCCGCCAGGGTCCGGCTGCCGAAGAAATCCCTGATCATGGAATCGAACTCCTTCCACATCGGCAGGGTCCTGCAGATCAATGCCCGCGGACAGTCCCCGGTATTGCATTCCAGACAGGCGACGGGGGCAAGCGTGCCCTCCATCAGTTCCAGGATCTCCCGCACGGTATATTCCTCCGGCCTGCGGCAAAGCTGATAGCCGCCGCCTTTTCCGCTGGTCCCGCGGATCAGCCCGCCTTTGACGAGATCCCGGACGATGATCTCCAGGTATTTCTTGGATATTTCCTGCCGGGAGGCAATATCTTTCAGCGGAATGGACGGCTGTCCTTCATGTTCGGCCAGGTCGATCATCACCCGCAGCGCGTAACGTCCTTTTGTTGATATCATTTTTCCTCCCTGTGAAATGATCAGAATACTCCTCCCGGGACTGTAGCTTTACACACAGCTTCTTCCGTGAGATATTTCATTTGACTTTTATCAAATTATAGACCAATTGTAATGAAAATCACGAATTTTTTATTTACCTATTGACATAGTAGGTTATTAGTAGTATTATTTTAGCAATCAATAAAAACAAACAACAGGAGGCAAAAAATGAGATACGACAGCAAGTTTTCCGTAGACACCGAAATGATGATGTGTCAGACATGGTGCATGTGTGAGATGTGCTGTATGTATATGCACCGCCGGGTGGGATCATTGTAGTTTGCAGCCTGCCATGTTCTTCGCCCGGGGAAAAATGAGATGACCCCGGGGATTTTTTTTAAAGACATATTTCAACAAAAACATTCAAAAAAGGCATTATCCTTATAAGGAGTAAAAAATGAGCGAGTATAAATTCGAAACACTGCAGTTACACGTCGGACAGGAACAGGCAGACCCCGCAACGGATGCCCGCGCCGTTCCGATTTACCAGACCACATCCTATGTTTTCCGCAACAGCAAACACGCGGCCGACCGCTTCGGCCTCGCGGATGCCGGAAACATCTACGGACGGCTGACAAATTCCACACAGGACGTATTGGAAAAACGCGTTGCCGCTCTTGAGGGAGGCGTGGCCGCACTGGCACTGGCCTCCGGCGCCGCTGCCATCACCTACACCATTGAAGCCCTTGCAGCCAACGGCGGGCATATCGTGGCACAGAAGACGATCTACGGCGGAAGCTTCAACCTGTTGGAACACACATTACCGCAGTACGGCATCCGGACTACCTTTGTGGACGCGCATGATCTCGATGAGATCGAAGCCGCCATCGAAGAGGACACCCGCGCGGTTTATCTGGAAACACTGGGCAACCCCAACAGTGACATTCCGGACATTGACGCCATCGCCGACATCGCTCATAAACACGGCCTGCCGCTGGTGATCGACAACACTTTCGGCACACCGTACCTGATCCGACCCATCGAACACGGAGCTGATGTAGTCGTCCATTCCGCCACAAAATTCCTCGGCGGGCATGGTACGACGCTGGGAGGCATCATTGTTGATTCCGGAAAATTTAACTGGAAAGCAAGCGGCAAATATTCCAACATCGCCGAACCCAACCCGAGTTATCACGGCGTTTCCTTTTACGACGCTATCGGTCCGGCCGCTTTTGTGACCTATATCCGGGCGATCCTGCTGCGGGATACAGGAGCTGCGATCTCGCCGTTCAATGCTTTCCTGCTGCTGCAGGGCGTAGAAACGCTCTCCCTGCGTCTGGAACGGCATGCCGAGAACACGAAGAAAGTCGTAGAATATCTGAACAGCCATCCGCTGGTGGAAAAGGTGAATCATCCGTCCCTGCCGGAGCATCCGGATCACGCGCTTTATGAGAAATATTTCCCGAACGGCGGAGCCTCTATTTTCACCTTTGAGATCAGGGGCGGACAGGAAGAAGCCTGGAAATTCATTGACAATCTGAAGATCTTCTCACTGCTGGCAAATGTCGCGGACGTAAAAAGCCTCGTCATCCATCCGGCATCCACCACACATTCGCAGCTGTCGGAAGAGGAACTGCTGGACCAGGGGATCAAACCGAACACGATCCGGCTTTCCATCGGAACGGAACACATCGACGACATTATCGCCGATCTTGAAAACGCATTTTCATCTATCAAATAAAATACAGAAAGAAGGTTCATTATGGCAAAAATTTATCAGGGAACACTTGGACTGATCGGAAACACTCCGCTGGTGGAAGTGGTCAATCTTGAAAAGGAATTGGGGCTGGAAGCGACAGTCCTGGTCAAACTGGAATATTTCAATCCCGCCGGCAGCGTAAAGGACAGGATCGCCAAGGCAATGATCGAGGACGCGGAAGCCAAAGGGCTGCTGAAGGCCGGTTCCGTGATCATTGAACCGACATCCGGGAATACCGGAATCGGTCTGGCATCCATTGCCGCGGCAAAGGGCTACCGCATCATCCTCACTATGCCGGAAACCATGAGCGTGGAACGAAGAAACATCCTGAAAGCCTACGGTGCGGAAATTGTCCTGACAGAAGGTTCAAAGGGCATGAAAGGGGCCATAGCGAAGGCGGACGAGCTCGCCAAAGAGATCCCGGACAGCTTCATCCCCGGCCAATTCGTCAACCCGGCAAACCCTGCCATCCATAAGGCAACCACCGGTCCGGAGATCTGGCGGGATACGGACGGCAAAGTGGATATTTTCATCGCCGGCGTCGGGACCGGCGGCACCGTAACAGGAACAGGGGAATATCTGAAGGAACAGAACCCGGATATCAAAGTCGTCGCGCTGGAACCGGAGGATTCACCCGTCCTTTCCGAAGGCAGAGCCGGGGGGCACAAGATCCAGGGGATCGGCGCCGGATTTGTCCCGGATGTACTCAATACAAAGATATATGATGAAGTTTTCAAGGCTTCCAATGCCGACGCGTTCGCCACAGCGAAACTGCTCGCGAAAAAGGAAGGGATCTCCGTCGGAATTTCCTCCGGTGCCGCGCTTTTCGGTGCTATCGAACTGGCGAAACGCCCGGAGAACAAGGGCAAAGTGATCGTTGCACTGCTGCCTGACAGCGGAGACCGTTACTATTCCACACCACTGTTCACGGACTGAAATGATCCTTCCATTATAAAAGCACTGCCTCCATTTCAGTAAAAGAGGGCGTCAAATCGTCGATATTGACTTTCAGACCGCCCTCTTTTTTGTTTTTCCAAACCAGTTTATACGGTAGCGGTGCCCGCAGGCTGCTCAGGTTCGATTTTTGACCTTGCCGGTGCTTTGATTTATTATGATCATATAAATGAGATAATCCGATAAAAGCAAAAGACATTACCGAAAAGATATTGTTATCCTGCAGCGATGTATTTGCTGATATCGTGAACGCGTTCTTGTTTAGCGGAAAGCAATTGATCGTTCCGGAGGATCCTGAAGACCAATCACTGAATTCATTCTGCAAGGCAAACGGAAAGATCCGTGAACCGGAACGTGATGCCGCGAAACGCCGAAAGACAGAAAATTTTCGTACACGTGTCCGTTGTATCAGGCAGTGTCACGCATAAGGCTTCTTTTTTCCAAGGGATTTTCTAAATTTTCTGATTTTCTTCCGGATTTTTTTATAGATCCAATACATGATCCCGTCGTTTTTTCCGGATGCACTGCCGTTCTTCTTTACAGGATAGTTAAATGAACCGGAAGGGGGCTGCTGCCCGTTTACAGGAGGCTGTGACAGCCACGGAGACTGCTGACCCGGATACTGTCCGAATGCGGGAACCTGCGGAACCTGCCACAGGGGCATATTATACTGACCGGAAGAGATCGGCTGATTGACCGGATTGCCGGGTGAGGAGGCCTTCTTTTCATCTGCTGCCGCCTTCTCAATATCCTGCTCGAAAGATTTGATGGAGACATAACGTTCTTCCGGCTTCATATTCATCGCGTGCATGATCGCCTTATCCGCAGCTTCCGGCAGGGTCACACCCAGTTCCTTTGGGCTTTGCAGCGTACGGCCCATTGCCCGATCGGCCGCAGAAAGCGGGATCTTTCCCGTCAGAGCCCGGTAAAAAGTCGCTCCCATGGCGTAAACATCCGTCCAGGATCCCTGTTCGATCCCGCTGCCGGAATACTGTTCAAGCGGTGCGTAACCGGGTTTGATAATGGACGCCGCATTCTGCGTCTCGTCACCGAAACTGAAGCGTGCCGCTCCGAAATCCAGCAGTTTCGGATGACCGTCCACCGTCAGGTAGATATTATCCGGAGCGATATCACGGTGCAGCAGGCCGGTATGATGCAGGTCATCCAGCGCGCTCATGATCGGACAAAGGATCTGCATTGTCTCCGTAAAAGAGATGCTGCCCCCGCGGGATTGCAGATAATCCTTCAATGATTTTCCGTGAATATACTCCATCACGATGTATGCGGTATTATTCTGTCTGAAAAAATGGAGGACATTGACGATATTGGGATGAACACTGAAATTGCCGAGGATCAGCGCTTCTTTAAAAAACTGATTGACGCCTTTCTTCAGCTTCGCGCGGGCATTCTCATCGATCGGCGTAACAAAAACACCCCGCTCCCGGGTTACCAGACCGGAAGGGTAGTATTCTTTGACCGCAACGACCCGCCACATATTCAGATCCCAGGCAATATAGGTAATGCCGAACCCGCCCTGTCCGAGAGCTTTCCCGATAAGGTAATTCTTATTCAGGATCGTACCGGGCGTCAGATGCTGAGGGCTTGCCTGTATATGGGCAGCATCAGCTCCACAATGCGGACATGGATTCAATCCGCCTGTATTCTGAAAACATGCCAGGCAAATGCCATTGATGTTCATCTCTCTGTTTTGTCTCTCCTCACTACCATTTTACCTTAAAAAAATGATTTCCGGGAGATAAGTTATACCCCGGAAATCATAAATCCGCTAATAAAGACGATGCAGATACGATTGAGCCAACTGAACCTGTTCTGTCAAAATTTGAGGCAGTCATCGTCCAAAGACGAACAACTAATGACTGTTATACTTTCCTTCCCGATAATTCTTTCTGATCTTCAAGAGGTCAAGCAGCATATTCAACGGATCTCTGAAAACATTGATCTTGCTGTTTTCATCATAGAATACTTCGATGGGAACTTCGACGATGCTGTATCCGAAATGCCGGGCGATAAAGAGCAGCTCCGCGTCAAATGCCCATCCATCGATCTGCTGAACAGCAAAGATCCTTTCGGCTGCCTCGGCGGTAAAACATTTAAATCCGCACTGCGTGTCATGGATCCCCGGCGCTGCCAGTATCTGAACGATCAGATTAAACCCGCGGCTGAAAATTTTCCGGATAAAACGTTCATTATGCGAAACCGCTCCGGCTGTTTTCCGCGAGGCGATCGCCAGATCAGCATCGGTAAGAGCCGGCGGGATAAATTTATAGATACCTTCGATAGGCATGGCAAAGTCCACATCCGCGAACATCCGATACCGGCCATGTGCTTCCATCATTCCGAAACGCACGGCATTTCCCTTTCCGCTTTTGTCCAGGTGATACACTTTGAACCACGGATGATCCTGCGCAAATTTCCTGCCCATTTCGAAAGTCCTGTCAGAACTTCCGTTTTCAATGAGGAGTACTTCGATCGTTTTTTCAAAGGTGCTTACAAATGCAGAGACCTTATCCAAGCAATCAGGAAGTCTTTTTTCTTCATTATAGGCCGGTAATATCAATGAAAAAAAACACTCTTCAGGCATAAAGGTCTCCGATATCAAAGCTTCGTTAATCATACCATAAACGGGCTCCCGCCATATAAACGGGTGAGTCATAAAGACGATCTCATTGCAAGGGTCCGGCTGAGATACGCTGCGGTCCGCCGGCGGTACGGACGGGATGTATTTCCTTTGCTTCAATAATTTTTTTTGGAAAATCTTTTTTTCTTCTGATATACTTTTATCGGTACTATTTCAGAATCATTTCCGGACTTTATGAGAAATGCTTTCATGGAGCCGTTTACAAAAAGGATCGTAAAAAATGATTGATATTTTCGAAAAATGTTCAAAACGCGCCATACAGGATGATCTGCGGGATCAGGGGATCTACCCTTACTTTCACTATCTCGAGACCCGGCAGGGTCCCGAAGTCATCATGGAAGGGAAACGGCGGATCATGCTCGGCTCCAACAACTATCTCGGACTCACTACCGATCCCGATGTCATGGAAGCCGCGATCAAAGCCGTCGAACAATTCGGGACCGGCTGTTCCGGTTCCCGCTTTCTGAACGGAACGCTGAAACTGCATCTGGAACTCGAAGAAGAACTGGCGAATTTCCTGCATAAAGACGCCGTGATCACTTTTCCCTCCGGTTTCCAGTCCAATCTCGGGATCATCAGCGCCCTGGTCGGCCGCAACGATTTTGTTATCCTGGACCGGGAAGACCATGCTTCCATCTATGACGCGGCCCGTCTGGGATGGGGCAAAATGCTTCGCTATCACCATGACAATATGAAGGAACTGGAAGAATGCCTCCAACAGGTTCCCGCGGACCGCGGCTGCCTGATCGTAACGGACGGCGTTTTCTCCATGAGCGGCGGCATCGCCAATCTTCCGGAAATCTGCCGTCTTGCCAAACAGTACGGCGCCAGGGTCATGGTCGATGACGCCCACGGTCTCGGTGTACTGGGCGATGGCGGACGCGGTACAGCCAATTATTACGGTCTGGAAGACCAGGTCGATATTTACATGGGAACATTCAGCAAATCACTTGCCAGCCTCGGCGGATACATGGCAGGAAATGCCCGTATTGTAGATTATGTAAAGCATAATTCCCGCCCGTTCATGTTTGCAGCATCGATCCCGCCGGCTCAATGCGCCGCAGCCCTGGCATCCCTCCGGAAACTGGAAGCGCATCCGGAAATGGTTACCCATCTGAATGATCTCGCCAACCGTTTCCGCGGAAAACTCAAGGAAAAAGGGATCAGCATTATCGAAGCTCAGACACCGATCGTCCCGATCTTCACCTATGAAGCCTACCGCACCCTGCAGAAATGCCGGGAGATCTATGAAGGCGGCGTTTACGTAAATTCCGTCCTGCCGCCTGCCGCACCGGAAGGGGAATGTATGATCCGCACCAGCCTGATGGCGACCCTGACGAATGCACTGGTCGATGAGGCCGCGGAGATCATAGCGGGAGCCATCAGCAATGACTGAAAAAGTTGCCATTGTCACCGGCGGGAGTTCCGGTATCGGCCTGTGCACCGCCGCCGCGCTGAAGGAGTCGGGCTGCAAGGTATACACCTTCAGCCGCAGGGAGTTCAGCGATCCCCGTTTTATCCATGTACGTGTGGATGTCACAGACCCGGAAGCTGCTGAAAAAGCCGTACGGGAAGTCTTTGACGCCGAAGGCCGCCTGGATATCGTCGTAAACTGTGCCGGATACGGCATATCCGGCGCGATCGAATTCACGCCCGCAGAAGACGCGAAGCGTCAGATGGACGTCAATTTCTTCGGGATGGTCAATGTCAACAAGCCCGCGATTACGATCATGAGGGAACAGGGGGGCGGCCGCATTGTCAACACCAGTTCCATGGCTGCCGTATTCGCGATCCCCTTTCAGGCTTATTATTCCGCTTCCAAAGCAGCCATCAACAGCTATACCTGCGCGCTGATCAATGAAGTACGCCCGTACAACATCACCGTCTGCGCGGTCCAGCCGGGAGACATCAAGACCGGGTTTACCGCTGCCCGGAAAAAGATCGAAGACGGCAACGAGGCTTACGGCGGACGGATCGTCCGCTCCGTCGCGAAAATGGAGAAGGACGAACAGAGCGGCCTGGATCCTCAAAAAGCAGGTGCTTTCATCGCAAAAACTGCACTGAAACGATCTGTCAAGCCGCTGTATACCATCGATTTCATTTCCGGTGCGGAATGCTTCCTTGACCGCATTCTCCCGAAAAGCATCGCGTATAAGATTGTCGGCAGCATGTACGACGGAGAGTAGAAATATCTCACAGCAAATAAAAAACAAGCCGGCGGAGACTATTCCGGATATGAAACGTCTCCGCAGGCTTGTTTTGTGTAAAAAGGCTGCTCACAGCCATCCGCGCAGGTGATATGTAAAATACCCCAGATACTCTTTCAAGGCGTTCTGCAGGGAAGCCATATTGCTGATGGTGGGGATGAAGAAAGAAGCAGCGGTCGCCGCGTCAAAGCGAAGCAGATTCTCCCATTCCTGATCGGAAAAACTGTAATCCACAGGCGCGGGGATCACTTCCAGTCCCTGTTTTTCAAAAAGCGGTACCGCCCTGCGCATGTGCGTCGCGGAAGAAACCAGCAGGATCTTATTCAGACCTCTCTCCTTCAGCAGTTTCGCGTCCTCCACCGCTTCCTCATAGGTATTCAGAGAGCGGTCCTGAACCAGCAGTGCGTCTTCCGGTATTCCCAGCAAAGCGGTCATCAGGTCCGCCATTTCAGACGCGGGGGAAGATATCCCGTTATCGGTTTGGACTTCCCCATCCCGCCAGCCGATATAACTGCCGCCCAGGATGATCAGTTCTGCCGCGCCATCCCGGTATAACTGAGCGGCATAGGTGATCCGGTCGGCAGCGCCGTTCAATTCGACCATCTGCCGGGGCGGAGATTTGGTCACAGTACCGCCGCCGAGAACCACGATCGCGTCCGCTTTCTCATTTCCGGTATAAGGCGGATAAGCCTGCTCCAGTTTACGGATCAGATACGCGCCGGGGAGCTTATTTCCGCAGATCAGGACGTAAATGAGAAGCAGCCCCATCAAGAGGTTTTTTGATTTCGCGCTTTTGCAGAAAAACAAGCCAAACAGAAGCAGGAGTGTTATCACTCCTGCCGGGTAGATCAGGTTTGGCACGTTTTTCGAAAGGTAAACAAACATAGATGTCAGACGCTAAACCTTAGATGACAGGCAGAAAGAACTCCGGCTGTCATTTTCCTCCGAAGAGGCGGATCAGCGGGCCGAACAGCCAATGGAAGAACCCGCCAAGGAAAGAGCCCTGCGGCTGCGGCGTAGGAACAGGCGTAGGTTCCGGCATTGAAACCTGCATGGTCACAGGCTCGGATATATATGTATTTCCGGATGCGTCCCGTGCCCGCAGCTGCAGCGAAAACAATCCGCCCTTCAGCAGTTCCTCGGGAATATTCTTCACATCGGCATTGCAGACCGAGGAATTGCACAGGTCCGCGGCGGGAGTCCAGATCATCCCGTAATAAGGATAAACTTCCCCGGACGCATTCAGATATGTGATACTGTATTCACTCATACCGGTATACCGCCAGGTCATCGGGATCGTATCGCTGGTCATTTCAGCAAGCTTATAAGTAAACCCGAACTGAGAGGCAGGATCCTGAGCGGGGACAGCAGTCGCGGTAGGATACGTATAATACGGCTGATAAGATGTCGCGGTAGGATAGGTATAATACTGCGTGTAAGATGTCGCAGTGGGATAGGTCCATACCGGGTAGGAATATGTGTAGGGCGTAGCTGTCGGATAATATCCCGGCTGCTGATAATACGGATATGGCGGGTCCTGCGGACGCGGCGGCGGATTGTACGGATAGACCGGCGGATAGTAAGTTTGCGGAGTGGCTGTGTACCACTGCGGAACAGGTGTCGCGGTCACAACAATAATGATCGGTGTGGGCGGAACCTGCGTCGGGACCGAAGTCGGTCTTACCCGCGGATGATCCGTTGCCCGTTCAAACGGTTCAAGGGTCCTGATGGGTCTCCCCGGTCCGAATTCGTGAGGATATTCATCTGTCGGTTCCGTTACAGGGAACATCTGCCATGGTACGGGAGTCGGTTCTTCTGTGGGAATTTCAAAGAAAGGCACAGCAGTCGGTTCTTCCGTGGGAATTTCAAAGAAAGGCACAGGAGTCGGTTCTTCTGTGGGAATTTCAAAGAACGGTATGGGAGTCGGTTCTTCCCAGGGAATTTCTTGAATCGGCTCATAAGTCAGTTCTGACACAGGAGTTTCATAAGGCGGTTTCGTGGGCTCCTCATAGCCGCCTTCGACCCTGAGATCATCAGCAAGAACGGATACTCCCCGGGACAACCAAAGATCAGACAGTTCCTTTGAGATCGTGAAAGGTCCGTCATTGGATCTGATATTCAGCTCCGTCAATGGAAGCTCTCCATAACCATCCGGAATAATTCCGGCAAGCCGGTTTCCCGAAAGATCGATTTTCTTTAGCATCGGCAGGCGAGTCCAATCCTCAGGCAGTCCGCCATCCAAACCCGGCTCAAGGTCGATTCCCGGAAATTCCCATTCCTCAGGCTGATAATAGGCGATATCCGAATATTCCGGACCGTTACGCATCTGGATCTTATCGTAATCGTCATCCAGGTTATTGCTGATCGTTATTTCTCTCAGCATCGGATAAAAAGCGAACGCGCCCGGTAAAGCGGGGATCTCGCCCGTCAGGTAGTTGCCGCTGAGCTCCAGGACCTCCAGTTTTTGAAGTTCCCCGAAGAAAGAATCCGGAAGCGGACCTCTCATCAGCGTGTCCACCATACGCAGTTCTTTCAGATCCTTCAGTTCCAGCACAGCTTCAGGAAAAGTCTTAAAATACCCCACGCCCTTGAAAGCCAGACCGGTAACACGACCGTTTTCGCAGCTGACTCCCTGCCAGGTGCACGGTTCATGATCTCCTTCCGCGAACCAGCCGGAATATGCTTTTCCCGTTCCGGTCATTGACTCATATATCGCAGTAAGGATCGTCATCTGATCTTCGTCAATACCCAGCCAGGAAGGGATCACAGGCTCTTCCGGAACCGAGAACTCGATGACCGGTTCAGCTGTCTCTTCCTCTTTCGGTTCAAATTCTTCCGGCACAAGTTTTTCCGCGTCATCTAACGTGACTTCTTCACTGTATTCATCCGGTGGATAAATCACATCGAACGCACAGGAAAACACCAGTATCACAGTCAAAATCAGGATCGCGATCTTATTTTTCATGAGCTGCCCCCTAATAATCATTTCTGATAATAATTCTACTTTATAATCTTGTTTTATTGTTCAGAAAACGTTTATTCCCGGATTTTTGTTTCAGCATCCGGACCGCAGTTTTCTGCCGGAATCAGTGAGGACCGGATCCGCGCCACCGTTCAGAAAAGAAAAAATTCCGTTCAGTTTAAAACAGGGCATTTTCCCAATTTTTTCGGATACAATGATAAAATCATACATTCAGGAGAAATCATATGGCAGATCTGCCATAGAAAATGATGATCCGGTGAAAAAAGATAAGGAACCGGGAACGGCGCAGTCTCCAGGCCTTGAAATCATAATAAGTCAAAGGTGCCTGTTCCGTTTATCGTTGATCGGACAGTTATGGCCTGCGCGGCGCAGCGTCTTCGGTAACAGCCCGCGATGTTCAAAAAGGAGTGCAATATGAATAAAAATTTAATGATCCCGTTGATTGCCATAATTTCGGTTCTCATCATGTTCATCCTGAACTATGTCGTACCGGAATTCCCGGCCTGGATATCAGTCGCTGCGGGCGGTATCACCATCATGTTCGTCAACCTTTTAGGCAAGAAATGATAACAGGGAACAAGGGCACCCGGAATAAAAAAAATCGCAGCCTTAATTCGCCGGGAGGAACGATCTCCGATCATGCAGGAGATCCGTTTCCTACGGCTTGTTAACGATGCGGTTCAGGAACTTCAACCGAGGTATTCAGAACCTGTCAATGAGGACAGATGCCTTTTCAAAAACCGTCTGTACTGACGATTCCGGGCTTCAGAAGGAACTGTCCTTTTCCGAAAAGATCAAAATTACTTCAATTGATTATAAGCTTCAGCGGCAGCGGAAGCCATCAGATCGGTCAATGCCTTTTTTGTGATTTTTTCATCAGCAACGACCTTCACCGTTATGGTTGCCTTCCCCATTTTCTTGACGGCCTTCACGGTAACGTCAGGGGCTCCCGTCAGCTTTTTCAAGGCGCCTGCCCCGGGCTTTTTTGCCGTTGAGGGGGCTTTCCTCGCTTTGGCTTTTTCCTTCAGCTGCGGCGCTCTCAGGAGCATGTAGATAGCCAGCATCTTTTTCGCCGTGGATTCCGAAACGCCGGCGTTTTTGATGAACCATTTGAGGAGCTGTCCCTCCTGCGCTTCTGTACCGAAACCCATCTTCAAAAGGGAGTCGGGATAAACAGATTCACGGATGGACTCGCAGGCATCTTCATACTTGTCATCGTTCGTCCAGGTCTTCAGTTTTGTGGTAGGTTTGCCGTCCTTCAGCAGACCCATCAGTGCCAGTGCCGGCAGAACCGTAGACATTATCGTATCTGCCTTCAGACCCGTGGGAGCTGTCAGTGTGGAAGCAGTGACTTTTTCCGGGATGCTTTCCTGGAATATATCCCGGAGCGCCCAATACGTTTTTTCACTGAACTGAGGATAGTCAACTTTCCCCTGGACAAGCTTGGAAATCAGGCTGTCGGATTTGGATTCCTTCTTCTTTCTCGAAGAACTGCTGCTCTTTTTTGAGGCGCCCGCCACGGTTGTGGCAATGTCTACTACGGTATCCAGGTTAATACCGCTGCCGCCGACCAGGTCGGCCGCAATATCGATCAGCGAATTTTTACTGTTTTTATTTGCTGCTGCCATTTTTTCTCCTTTACGCATTGCCGTTTTTACGGCTTTTCTGCTGCTGGTTAAATCGATACTCTATTTATATCACATTTACCATTTGTTGGCAAAAATTCAAAAATTTTTTTCAAATTTTCCTCGTCTGATTTATGTGATTTATGTCTTTAACAATTTACATTTTCAAACTGTCATTTCAGGCTTAATGCGGCTTTCTTATTCAGCACATCGACATTGAACAGCATGGATAAAAAATCAAATTTACTCTGAACTTGTAACAACATCCATAACTTTGTAAGCAAAAATTACATCATACAAGATTGGGGATCAGTACCGGGAAAGAAGCAATTATTACATACGCAGCTATAGAGAAATAAATACATTCTGTTCCGGAAGAATATTTAGGCGAAATATCGGAATTTATAGATTATATTCTTTTCAAGGCTGATAAACAAAAATCCGCCGGCACTGCCAAAAAAACGTCTGCATTTTTTGGATGCATAGATACAGCGATCGACCCTTTGACATTTCAGAGGAATGTAAGAGATGAGTGGAATTGATTTTCCTGCGGATAGTTCCTGCAGAAATCTGACAATATCATTATTACAGCAATTGTTGACAGGAAAACGTTCCTGACTTTTTTCATGATTTTAAATCAAAAGTACAAAAAGTCATTGGCTATTTTTCCCGCTCTCTGTTATACTGTATCTGATGGAACAGATCGAAGCATTTCTCAAACATTGGCCGCGGGCCGTATTCTGCATGCTGCTGGGCGCCCTGATCGGGCTGGCCGCATGGATGTACCTGCCGCAGCAATATGTTGCCATTGCCCGGCTCGACGTCAGCATTGACTACAACCGGACAGGGAAACTTGATGATATCGAACAGGACCGGATCCTCGGCGTTACGGAAGATGTACTCCACTCGGAAGATGTAATGGATGTTGTATTCAGGGAATCTTCCGATCCGGATTATATGAGTTTCTATAAAAAAACCCGGACGAACCGGACAAATGAAAGATGGTACCTTACGATCACGGACGACGATCCCGAAAAGATCAGCGAGCTTGCGCTGCTGTGGCTTGACACCGCGTATGAACAGCTGGTCGATTCCCTGGACCATGCCATCCGGGCGGAAGCCCTGCAGAACGAGCTGGACGGGCTGACGCGCTGTGTCCAAAACAGTGCCCCGGCCTATTACACGGACTGTCCGGCAGATATGGAAGAAACCGGCAGGCTGATCGATGCGCTTGCGGCAAAGATCAGGGAAGAGAAAGCGGTATCCCGGGGCCTGTCCACAGCGATCCGTCCGGGAGCAAAACAGCCCCGATTGCTTGAGATCCGTTCCGCGTCCCGGTCTGCCGCGGCAGATACAATTCTGGGAGCTTTATGCGGGTTGACGGTCGCGTGCGCCATCGTTTGGCTCCCATGGAACAGGAAACAGGCATGAAACAGCTGTGTGAAAGGGCAGCGGGGCTGAAGATCTGGGATCTGTTCTGGGCGCTCATCGTCCTGCTCCTCCCGCTGACTTCGGTTCCCTTCATCGTCCGTCTGGTGCATTCCGACGTCGTAGCCGCGCCCTCCGGACTGCTTCTCCCGATATTCCTTGCCGGCTGGTGCATTCCGCTGATCATCAGCGAGAGAAAGGATCTCTCTGATAATATCGCGCCTCTGGTCCTTTTTGTTCTCACCGGATTTCTCTCGACACTGATATCTTTCTTCCGGACGATTCCCGAATACAAAGGGCACGACCCGTTTGCCCCTTCCGCCTCGGCGGTCCTGACGCTCCTGGTCGGGTTCAGCTTTTTCCTCGCCTCCCTGCTGCGGCACGGAGACGCAAAAAGGCTTGTTTACACGTTCAAACTGGTGAACATCAGCGGCGCAGCCGTCTGTATCTGGACCTTCGCGCAGGCTTTTTTCTGGTTCAAAGACCAGCGTTATCCGGAATGGATGAAGAGTATCCAGTTTATGCTGTCCATCGGCTCCCTGTACCGGCAGCGTTTCGTCGGTTTCACACTCGAACCCTCATGGCTGGCGCATCAGCTGAACCTGCTGTATCTGCCCTACTGGTTCGCGGCATCCGTCACCGGATACAGCGCCTTCCGGTTTCGTAAAGGCTTTGTGACTGTCGAAAGGATCCTGTTCTGCATCGGCGCCGTTATTCTGCTGCTGACCTTATCAAGAGTCGGGCTCGCCGCGTTTCTGATCGGGGTGTCATTCTTCGCGCTGTTCATGGTCCGGAAACTGATCAGGAAATTGTACGGGAGGTTTTCAGAAAACTACCGCAGGACCTTGTACGTTCTGATGATCATCGCGGTCCTCATTCTCCTGGCGGGGATCGCCTTCGGTTTACTGCAGCTGCTGATGAAACTTGATTTCCGGATGGCAGGGCTGTTCAGCATCGACCTGAAAAACCGTTCCGACCCTGTATTTTACCTGGCGGAAAAGCTCAGCCTTGCCGCACGGTTTGTCTACTGGGACGGCGGGATCTCCGTCTTCAACAGCCACCCGCTGCTGGGAGTCGGGTTGGGACATGCGGGGTTTTACATGCCGGAACTGCTGAACGAACACGCGTACCGTCTCATCGAAGTACGGGATCTGCTGTACCGCACGAATACCCTGCTGAATATCAAAAGTCTCTGGATCCGGATCCCGGCCGAAACCGGGATCGTCGGGTTCAGTTTTTTCTTTATCTGGTACCTTTTCTCACTTCTGAAAAGTATGACCCGTCTGAACTCGGCGGATCCGCTGAAACGGACAGCGGCGTGGATGGGCTGCTTTGCCCTGCTGGCATTCATTCTGGAAGGATTCAGCCTGGACACCTTCGCGCTTCCTTATATCTGGTTCAGCAGCGGGCTGGCAGCCGGCGCGGGTGAGATCGGATCATGAGATACCGGGCACAGTTATTCTTCCGGAAAAACACGCTGTCCGCGGCGGCTGTCCTCTTATTCCTGTTTGTCTCCGTACTTTCGTCAGCGCTCCCGGTCCGCGCGGACCGGGAGCCGCTGCCGAATAACAGCACGGACACCGCCCTGTTTTTCGGTGATATCGCAGCGCCCTTAGCCCCGAACCTCACACCTCCGCCGCAATGGGAAAGCGGAATGCGGCGTGATTTCAATGTACTGGATATCGCCGCCGGTGTGATGGAAAGGTGTTCCGCCCGGGTATTTCTCGTCACGGAAAACATCGTTTTCTGGTGCGATGAAGCGGCGTGGAACCAGATCCCGCCGGAACTTCCAAACAGACTGACTGTCTTTGACATGACCACCCGGGAGAACCTGCGGAAGGTTTTCGGAAGCGGCACTGAGATCGGCTTTGACAACGATCCCCGCTTCCATGTGCTGTTTACCGATAAGATCGGGATCGCCTATAACGGCTATTTTTCCGCCGAGGACAGCGCTGACCCGAGGCTGAAGCCCTCCTCCAACGGGATGGATATCCTGTTCCTCAACACATCGCTTTTTTCGCAGGAACCGGAGGCGGTCATCGACACCCTCGCCCATGAATTCCAGCACATGATCCATTTCGCCTACGACCCCAACGAGATGAGCTTTATCAATGAAGGGTTCTCCGGCCTGTCCGAATACCTGGCCCTCGGGAGCATCCGGGATACCTTTATCCGGAATTACCTGAACGACACCGGACGGTCCCTGATCTGGTGGCCTGACAGCGGGACCTTCAACCCGTACTACGGTTCTTCATTTTTGTTCAGCGTATATCTCTATGACCGTTTCGGAGAGGAGCTGATCCGTGAGACCGTCCGCAGGCCGGAAAACGGGATGCAGGGGCTGGAAGAGGCGCTGCGCATCTGCGGGATCCCGTACTCCGCGAATGAAGTATTTCTCCAATGGGCAGCAGTGCTGATCGGACAGCTGCGGCAGGCCCCGGTCAAAGACCTGGACTATGGGAATTACCGTTTTCCTCAGGACGGGATCTACCGGGATATTCAGGAACTTCTCTGCGGGGTCTCCGAACGGCATGAGGTATCGCAGTACGGGCTGCGGCTCTATCACAGCAGCTGCGGCATCCCGCATCAGATCCGCATCAGCGGGGACGCGGAAAACACATATACGAACCTGGCTTTACCGGGCGGCAATCACGCCTGGTGGAGCGGAGCGGTCTCCAACGCGATGGCGGTGCTCAGCCATGATTTTGATCTCAGCGGTGTTTCCGGGCCTGTCCGCTTCGAATATGACACAAATTACAATATCGAAAACGGTTATGATCATTATTACCTGCTGATCAGGGATGAAAGCGGAGCCATCAGCCGCCTTTCGCCTTCCGGTGCGTCGGATGAGAATCCCTCTGGATCGAACATGGGGAAAGGCGTCACCGGCAGTTCCGGCGGCGTCCGGCATGAAAGTATCGACCTGAGCCCCTGGGCGGGGCAGCAGATCCGCCTTCAGTTCATCTATCTGACAGATACGGCGGGCGTGGCGGACGGTGTGCTGCTGGATAATTTCCGTATCGATGCCATCGGCTTTCGGGATGACGCGGAATCCACGGAGGGCGGCTGGGAAAGTGCCGGTTTCCGCAGGATCAGTGCGTCTGTCCCCCAGCGCTATGCCCTGATTCTGCTCCGACCGCAGGCTGACGGGACTTCTGTTCCGGAATTTCATACGTTTGAAGGCGGCGAACCGGTCTCGGTCGAATGTCCGGATCCCGGCTGCACCTTCGGCATCACCGCTATCGACCCCGACATCCGCAGCCGCGCCGGCTTCACCGTCAGTACCTCCGCGCAATGAATGGCCTTCGTACGCCCGGCACAGCAATTCGGGGACTGTACCCTTGTTAGCTCATCCCGACTCGGAAGACCGACCATCGTTCAACTGTCCCGACAGGGTGATCAACACCAAAATTGTTCTTATGGCCCGGATCAGGTCTTCGTTTCCGAGTCGGGAATATGTGTCCCGGGGGACAGTCCCCTTCGGGTACAGTCCCCTGTCTTTCGGGTACAGCCAAACCGAGCGAAGCTCGTACCGCACGGAGTTGTGTCACGCTGTATCCTTGTTAACTCATCCCGACTCAAAAGACCGACCATCGTTCAACTGTCCCGACAGGGTGATCAATACCGAAATTGTTCTTACGGCCCGGATCAGGGCTTCGTTTCCGAGTCGGGAGTATGTGTCCCGGGGTACAGTCCCCTTCGGGTACAGTCCCCTGTTCTTCGGGTACAGTTTCCCGGGACAAAATCCTACTTCGACAGCTGGACGGGGAACCAGTCGACGCCGTAGAGGCCTTCCTTGTGGTAGCAGCGCTCGTGGCCGGCGCATTCTTCCTCGCTGCCGAGGTAGCGCATGCAAATCTCGTAGGTCTGGAAGATCAGATATTCCTTGCTTCCATCCGGCCTCAGCGTATAGGCGCCGATCTCGTCTTCCGGCAGCGGGATGATCGCAATTTCCTCTTCCCTGGAAGGCACGCTCCAAACCAGGTAGATCGTGACCGTTTGATCATCCCGGACCCAGGCGTTATACGTCAGCCTGTAGGTTTCCGTTTTCTTTCCGGTACCCACCGTCACTTTCTTCGGGAGGCCTTCAAGGACGACCTTATTTCCGGAGGACAGGCCATCGACCTTCCGGCTGAAGCGCACGCCTTCGACAAGCGTCTTATAGTCTCCGGGCTTCACGCTCAGCTCCACCTCATCCGATTCGGAGACGACCTCTCTGCCCTTCAGGATCTGAACGGTGAAATCCAGGTCCTGCGCGGCAGGAACCGTGTTGATACCCGGCTGGATCGTATAGAACACAAGATCCAGATACATCGGTTCGGCGGGGACCACCTGCTCAAAGACCGCCAGGATCTCCACATTTGCCGTCCCGATGACGAAAGTATTGCCGGTGACGGTCACGCCGCCGGACACTACCTGCCATTCTTTGAACGCGTATCCGCTGTCGACGGAGACCACCCGCAGAGTCACCTCGGTACCTGTGACACCGGATTCCGGTGAGGCGGAGACGGTCCCGTGGCCGGTCGAACGGACCGTGACCGTATAGAGGTCCGCTCCGTCAAAGACCGCCGTGTAGACCGCGTCACCTGTCACTTCCGCGGGTTCCGGATCCCAGCCGGCAAAGGTCCAGGACTTTCCGCCGCTCGGTTCCTTCACCGGCGTGCTGCCGTCGTAGGAAGGCATTGTACCGTAAGGAACTTCCGTATCCGTTTCCAGCT
>DAIMGK010000012.1:0-48551 GCA_036723985.1 Flexilinea sp. | reverse complement strand
CTGGTGACAAACACCTACGCGGCGAGCGGATCCGGAATGATCAGCGCGAAGAAAGAGGTAAGAGGCAGTACATGGCCTGCCGGTGGTGAAGTGACCTTCACCCTGAGCGCCGGAAGCGGCGTACCGATGCCTGCCTCAGGCGGTGAGGTCCGGAAACTGACGTCTGCCGGGACAGTGGATTTCGGGGCGATCAGCTACGATCTGACTGAAGCCGGACAGACCTACACCTACACGATCACGGAGACATCGGTCGGGTTCGGTACCGGATGGACCGAAAGCAATAACCCGATCTACGCGCAGGTGACGGTAGGAAGCGACCGGGGAGACGGAACGTTAAGCCCTGCAGCCGTGAAATACTGCAAAGACGCGGCCTGCGCGACGGAATTATCCGAACCGCTGGTGACAAACACCTACGCGGCGAGCGGATCCGGAATGATCAGTGTGAAGAAAGAGGTAAGAGGCAGTACATGGCCTGCCGGTGGGGAAGTGACCTTCACCCTGAGTGCCGGAAGCGGCGTACCGATGCCTGCCTCAGGCGGAGAAATCCGGACACTGACATCCGCCGGGACAGTGGATTTCGGGTCGATCAGCTATGATCTGGCTGAAGCCGGACAGACCTACATCTACACGATCACGGAAACGTCGATTGGATTCGGTTCCGGATGGACCGAAAGCGATAACCCGATCTACGCCCATGTGACGGTAGGAAGCGACCGGGGAGACGGAACGTTAAGCCCTGCGGCCGTGAAATACTGTATAGACACGGCCTGTACTGCGGAATTATACGAATCGCTGGTGGTGAATACCTACAGTGGCCGTACCGTGACCGTTCCGATCACAGCGCAGAAGACTCTGGACGGCAGTGACGACCTGCAGAATCTGGTATTTACCTTTACGCTGACGGATGCGAACGGCAATGTTCTCCAGACTGTTCATAACGGCCCGCGGGGAGAGATCATCTTCGATCCGCTGCCCTTTACCGCTCCGGGTGAATACATCTACATTGTTCGGGAAGTGGTGGGAAGCCAGTCAGGCGTAATTTATGACAGTACCGAATATACAGTCACTGTGACGGTCACGGAACAATCGGACGGCACACTGATTCCCACAGTCACAGGCATTGATGGCGGGATCATATTCAATAACAGGACCGGGGGAACACCACCGCCTCCGTTCGAGGAATTCCCGAAGACCGGTTTCTCCGCCCTTCACAGAACGGTTCTGCCGGAGCAGCCGAAGGATCTGAATTACAGAAACCTGCTGTGGACACTGGAAATTCCGACGCTTTCGCTGATCACGGATATTGTCGAAGTGCCCTCTGACGGCGGCGAATACCCGGTCACCTGGCTGGGTGACTATGCCGGTCTGCTGGAAGGCAGTGCCATGCCGGGTGAAGGCCGCTCTTACGTGACCGGCCATAACCACCTGAACACCACCGAAGCCGGGCCATTTGCCATGCTCCAGTGGCTGGAAATGGGCGACCGTGTCTACGTTCTGGATCCGGAAAACAGGATGACGATCTTTGAGGTCTACGCGAATGAAAAGCTCGGCAATACCGATGTCGCGGCTATGGATGTCATCGCTTCCCGGTACGGGGATACCATGGTGCTCATTACCTGCGAAGATGAACAGGCTGTGGGCGGCTACGCCAACCGCCGTATCATCGCCGCCAGACCCATCGGGAAGTTTTAGGCTTTCGCAGGCAGCAGGCAGGGACGATTCGCATGAGGGATCCGGAAGCCGGCTTTGACGGACACGCGAACATTCTCTCCGTGTCTTGCCAGGCAAGCGATCCCGCTTGCAGGATCTTATAACAGCGAAAAAATTTATATTACAGAAAAGCCGGGCTTATCATAAGCCCGGTTTTTCGTTTTCAGCCACTAAACGTATTTCGACCGTTGATTTATTGCTTATCATTTTTTTTCGCATAAATATTATTTAATTTTTAATTGATACCAAAAATTGGTGTAAAATAAAGACGCATGATAGATACTCTATCATTTTTATCTGATCTGGTAAGCGGAAGAAAATGGATCGTTCGGAAAAACTTTTGACGTTAACTGCGGTATCGCTGGGCATTTTGCTCTGCGTGTTGTTTTTCTATTTTCAGCACAGACAATTCCAAACCCAAACAGAACCGGGGAATGACGGATCCCCGGATGCGACAGAAACCCCTGTTTCTGTTCCGGATGATCCGGAAAAACTTCTTCCCGGAAATTTACAGATCGGTAAAAAAGCTCCGGATGCGGTGTTCCGGACAGCAGGAGGGGATACGGTCAGCTCCCGGTCATTTCTTGACCCGGAGAAAAACGGTGTCTGGTTTTCTTTCGCAGACCGGCAGAACACCGGACAGGCTGAGGCCGGTCAGATGAGAGCGGTCTCTTATGATTTTAATGTGACATTGGTCATTGTCGGGGATCCTGCTTCCGGGGGAGATGATCTGCTTGCTGATCCTGACGGTGCCGCATACAATGCGTGGGGCCTGCGGACACTGCCTTCCGATATCATTCTGGATCAGCAGGGCCGCGTACTGGAATACCATGCGGGAAAAATGGAACTGTCCGAAATGAAAGGCCTGCTGAAAAGGGCAGTTGACGGCAGGGACAGCGTATCGCTTCAATTCATTACCGGCGTAATGTCCGACGGTAACGGCGGTTTTTATACGAATACAAAAGCGAATGGAAGTTCGCCTTCGGGAGAGGATATCCTGAGCGAAAGCCAGGGCCTGATGATGACGGCTGCCGCCGAAAAGAAAGACCGGGAGCTGTTCGATCAGGTTTGGAACTTTACAAAAGAACATCTGATGATAAACGGCCTCGCGGCATGGTATGTCAGTGAAGAAGGGGAGCCGGCAAAAGTAAACGCGCTGCTCGATGATCTGCGCATCTGGTACGCGCTTGATCAGGCGGAAAAAAACGGGATGGGATCTTATGCCGGTGAGGCGGACGAGATACTGTCCGCGGTCAAAAATCTTTGTGTGGACAAAAAAAGCCGGCTGGTGGATTTTGTTGACCTTTCCAACGGGTATCAGGCTGAAACGATCTCCCTGCAGTATCTGGATCTGGTGACGCTGGATCTGATGGCGCAGGCTGATCCGGATCTGAAAGAGGTATATCAAAATGCTGAAAACATTCTTTTGGACGGACGCATATCAGATCGGTTTCCTCTTTATTATTGCAGTTATAATTATAAGGACAGGAGTTATGACAGCGGCAATCTGAACACCGCTGAGGCTCTGTATACCCTCTGGAATCTGAGCCGGGCGGATCTTCTTCCCGAAGACTCTTTTCAATGGCTGCGGGAACAGGTGATGGACGGAAGGCTTGCCGCTCGGTATAAGACCGACGGCAGTGTGGTGCCCGGTTATGATTATCATTCTACGGCTGTTTACGCTCTGGCGGCCCTGATCGCCCGGGAGGCCGGCGATGGGGAAATGTTTGAGACCGCGCTTCGGCGCATGGAACGGAAATTAATTCTGAATATTGAAGATGAACACTATGGCGCGTATTCGCAGAAGGGATCCGCGGTCTACTCTTTTGACCAGCTGCTTCCTCTTCTTGTGAATATATCACTGGCAGGGTCTGTTGAAGATGGAAACGAATAAGAGTAAGAATATCAAAGAGATCGTCGATGACGGTTTATCCCTCTTCAGGCGGGCTGTCAACGCCTATAACCGGCGTTTAAGCCGTATCTATTCGCCGGTGATCGTCGCGGTCACCGGAACAGTTATTGTTTTTCTGATAGCTGTTTTTATTCTGTTTTTCCCTCCGGTCATGGGAGTTGCCGATGACGGATCCCTTTCGGAGATCATGCTTGACGCGGGGCTGGGGTATCGCCGGGATGATCTGGAATACCCTGTGGGGGCATATTTTACCCGGCTCTATCTGTATTCCACACAGCATACGGATGGTTTCTCCACACATCGTTTTCTGATCCGCTTTGCCAAATGGCTGGATGGCCGTTTCACGCATGACGGCCTGTTTGATATCCGTTTCCTGGGGGCAATATATCTGATCCTTTACCTGCCGGCGGTTTATCTGGTCCTCCGCGGTGTTGTCGCGCGGGTCAGTGTAGCGGCAGAGGCGACCGCGTTGGTTATTGTCGGGGCATTGATCCTTGGGGATGGGGTGATGATCAGTTATTTCAACAGCCTTTATCCCGAAGCTTTCTGGCAGGTTTTCCTGCTCTACTGTATCGGCTTTTGTCTGGCGTTGCAGCATGGGGACGAAACATGGACGCAGACCGGCCTGCTGGGACTGATGACAGCGGGGAGCATCCTCACATTGTCCGAACGGCACTGTACGGCAGTAGGATTGATCCTGATGGTCTTTTGTGTACGGCAGATCTATATGGAAGAGCGGACCAAACAGTCAACAGCACTGGCTGCTCTGGCGGCCGGTGTTTTGCTGGTCGCTTCGCTAGTCAGCCTGGTAACCGGCTCATCCCGTTTTGATGAAGCGTCTAAACTTCATTCCATAACCAACGGGGTGATGCTTCAGGCAAACAATCCGGAGAAGGTATTGACCGAATTTGATATCGATCCGCGTTTTGAGACCCTCGCGGATATGTCTGTTTTTGAGGCTTATCCCTATATGCTGGTCGGAAACGCGGATATCCAGCGGGATTTTCTTGGTCATGTTTCATTTGGGAGAATTATCCTTTATTATCTCAGACATCCCCTTGAATATGTAGGTCTGCTTGAGTTTGGAACGAAATCTGCATTTAATCCAAATAGACGTTTTGTCGGAAATTATGAGAAAAGCCTGGGACTCCCGGAACGGACGAAAAACCAATTGTTTATTTTTTACAGTAATTTCAAGGAGAATTCCCTTCCGCAGACCATGGGCTTTCTGGTGATCCTTGTGATCATTTATTTTGTCCTGTTCCGGAAAAGGCGCGGGCTGCAGTTCACGGTCAAACGCTGGTCGAACAGGGAAAGACAGATCATGCTGGATACTTTTCTGTGTATGCTGGGGATCGGCATTGCAGATATTACTACTGTTATTTTATTGAGCGGTACTTCCGAATTGGAACGGTACCAGATGCTTTACGGCATTTGCATAGATGGTGTTCTGATGCTGTTTATCTCGGAAATACTGCATCGGACAAATATATTGGCTTCGGAGGGGTGATGGATCAGGATACAAGAACCAGCCGAATTATTCTTTATCAGGATCTTGGAATATTGCTGTTTATGATGTCTGTTCTGGCTGCTGCATTGATCACAGCCTTATCAGACAGAGCTCTGCTTTATCAGCATGTGTCTTTGATGACGATGATCATTTTTTCGGCATTATTAGTAGGATTACGCACCCGGATCGGAGGGATCGTCCTATCATCTGTTACGATCCTTCTTTTCGCAGTTTACAAGCTCTTTAATCATTACGCTTATAATGTGTCGATCGAATGGACCGCTTATCTCTGGCCCCTGATCATCATCGCGGCGTTATGGGGAATGATCGTATTCATATCTTATTTCTCACAGATCGAAGGGGTGAACAGTCTGCTGAACATCCGGCTTGATCAGCTCACAGTCATGGATCCGCTGACAGGGTTGGAAAATAACCGGGCGATGGTCAGTTCTCTTGCCCGTTACATGGCACTGAGCGAACGAAAAGGAACGGAAATGGGACTGATGCTGATCCGTCTGCGATATGCCGAAGAGCTCAAAAAAGTCCTGACAAAAAACCAGTTTAATGAACTGCGCCATACGCTCGCCTCGACTGTACAGGATGTGATCCGGATGGAAGACAGAGTTTTTTCCATTGATGATGACGGCTCTTTGGGGATCATTTACTTCAGTACCGGCGCGTCCTTCCTGAAAGGGCGTATTCTTACGGCTGTCAATAGCAAAAATATGCTGCCGGACCTGAACGAACAGCTGTTGACGGTGGATCTGAGTATCGTTTACAAACAATATGATCCGGAATTGAAAAAAGATGCTGTCCGGTTTGTCAATGATACGGAAAAGGAATTCGCTTATGATGTATAAGCGGGCTTTGTTCTGCCTGCTGTTGATCAGTATATCGTTTATCACTGTACAGCAGGTATGGGCAGAAGATGAATCCCCTTCCGCGGATCGGGAAGAGATCCTTGTGATTTACCCGGAAGAAGCGGTAAGACGCGGAAAAGCGGATAATCTTTCCGCGATCGCGCAGGTGATGTTTTCCCTGCGTTATCTTGTTGACTGGGTCGAAGCAGGGGACGCGAAGGATGTGATCGGATCTTACAACAAAGTGATTTGGGTCGCCACCGCTGATTCGGATCGGATGGATACGGCAATATTACATGATTATGACGGTTATTTACTGGTCCTGGGACAGGCTGACGGGATGGAAAGTTATGGCCTGGATCCGCTGCCGGAACTTACCGGTAACCTGATCGGTGCCGCGGAATACCTGTTCCCGGATAATTTATCTTTTCGAGCTTCGGTCGAAATATTACGTCCGGGGACAGTACGGGATCCGGAGTATACAAACGGCAGTGTTAATATTTTTGGGGAGGATGTTCCATTGGTAAGCGGGTCGGATCATTTCCGTTATATTCCGCTGATCGATTACACTACGAATTTTGCCAAAGCACTGCTGATGCAGGAATTTGAACAGTGGTTCTGGAAATGGGACATAGGGATGCATACCTGGGCAGAGCATCTGGTAATTGATGCGGTTTATCCTTTCACTGACCCTTACCGGCTGAAGGAAATCGTTGATTATATGGTGGACCTCAAAATGAATTTTGTTATTTCCGTAATGCCGATCTATGAGCATGCGGATTATCCGGCGATGCAGCGCTTCTGTGATGTACTGCGCTATGCCCAGGCAAATGGCGGCGGTATCGTGCTGCATTCGCCCATTATCCAGGATAATATTGATCCGGCGAACCTTGCCCGCCATCTGATGTTAACAGCAAAGAGTTATCTTGAGAATGGTGTTTATATTCTGGCGATGGAAATACCTTCGGAATGGGTGTTTGATGAAAATGTAGTTCCGAGCCTGGGACGTTACCGAACACTGTTTCTTTCCGAATTGGACGCTTTTGAACACCATCCGGTGAGTGACTATGATGTGAGGAATTATCTGGAACTTGGAAATCTGCAGATCGTACCGGCCCTGAGACTGGATGAGACCGGTATCAGCCATATCGCACGCTGTTCGAATGCTGTTTATGTAAACATTGATATGAAGACCAATGAAGAGATTTTTTCGGTCTTTAATGCGGTGAAAGACGCTCCGATCCCGATGCAGAGCTTGTGGGATATGGAACAGGCAGTTTATTTTGATGATTTCAAGTATCTTACCTGGGATAAAAATACATTGATCGTAAATGATGTACAGCACTTCAATGTTTATGAGCCGGCGGAATATGATGAAAAATTTGACTATAAACGGAACATTTATTATCGATTTGTGACGAATCTCGCCAACCAGAACCATTTTTTGATCTGGATGAGCGGTGTTGTACTTGTGTTGTTCATCGTTCTGGTATTCCAATCGCGGCAGCAGATGCATAAGCGGTTTTTGAAAAAAATACCGGAACCGATCGAAGGGAAGGAAAGCTGATGTCTGCTGCTGAGATCATTTCCATTTACGCCATCGCGGCGATCTGGTTCATGATGATGCTCAATGTTGCTTTGAGTATCGGCGGGTATTTTTATATCTACCGGTGTAATCAGACCGATGGCCATATCCCGCTGGCGGATGATGATTATCCGATGGTTTCCGTCCTGGTTCCCGCTCATAACGAAGCCCTGGTCGTTCAGCGGACTGTCCGTGCTTTGTTAAATTTTGATTATCCCAATGATAAATATGAGATCATTGTGATCAATGATAATTCTTCTGACGATACGGAGAGCATTCTTTCCGATCTTGCCGCGGAATTTCCGGAAAACCGCCTGATGTGTATCAGTACTGACAAGGTGGTGGGCGGGACCGGAAAATCGAACGCGCTGAATATCGGATTTTCTGTCGCGAAAGGTACCGTGATCGCTATTTATGACGCGGATAACACTCCCGAACCGAAAGCATTGCGGCTGTTGGTGGAAAATCTGGTAGCGGACCCGAAAGCCGGTGCTGTGATCGGGAAATTCCGCACACGCAACCGCAACGCGTCACTTCTCTCACGCTTTGTCAATATTGAAACACTTTCCCATCAGTGCATGAACCAGGCCGGCCGCTTTTTCTTCTTCAAACTCTGTACGATCCCCGGAACAAATTATGTGATCCGCCGCAGTATTGTGGAAGAAGTCGGCGGCTGGGATGTGAAAGCGCTGAGTGAAGATACAGAGATCAGTTTTCGGATCTACCGCATGGGATATTATATCAAGATGCTTCCCCAGGCCGTGACCTGGGAACAGGAACCGCATCTGCTGCCGGTCTGGTTCCGTCAGCGTGTGCGCTGGGCTAAAGGGAATGTTTATGTTATGATGAAAAATTTCAAATATACCTTTGACCCTAAGGCCGGTGCGATGCGTCTGGATTCGTTGTATTACGCCCTGACGTACAGCATCATGCTCTCTTCCCTGGTCCTTTCGGATATGATCTTTTTGGGCGGTGTTCTCGGTAAGATCCAGGTAAGGCTGGGCGGTTTTTCGACGACCCTTTGGGGTATGGCGATCCTGGTATTCATTGCGGATATGATGCTGACGCTTTCACTGGAACGAAACGAATTTAATCTGGAATCAATGGGGCTCGTGGCATTGATGCTGTTCACCTATGCCAAATTATGGGTTTTCGTTGTTCTCAAAGCAATGTGGGATCTGCTTATGGACGCTCTGTTCAAACGCGAAGTGAAATGGGATAAAACCGTGCGTTATGTGGAAACTGACTGACTAATGTCTAACGTCATATGTCTTACGTCATAGGTCTGAATAAAGAGGTGTTGTGTGAATAATAAAAAGTCTGTAAATATCATAATATTGTTGCTGCTGATTGTTTTCAGTCCGTGTGCTGTATTTGCATATCAGGTGGATTCACCGGATAATATTGTCATGGAGGAGCCTGTTTCCATTACGGATTATGTCCTTTCAAGTGATCCGGGCGCAGCCGGTGAACCGCAGCGGGAGCGTCCCGAGACACCGGAAACGCAGCATCATCAGATTTTTAAATATTCCCAAAACATTGTGCTGCGGGGTATGTTTGAAAAATCGGGGTTTTTCTTCAAAGTTCAGAAATACTGGGATACGGTCTATGCGCTTGCGCAGATCGAATACACCGTCAGCCCTCTGATCACGGATGATGTTCCGGCGTCCCTGACATTTTTTATAAATAATCAGCCGATTTATTCCTGTGCGGTGCGGTATAATGACGGTGTTTCTCAAATCGTTTATGTCCCGATCCCGACGGAGTTTCTGAAGGAGGGATTTAATGAATTCGCGATCACCGGCTATGTCCGGCTGTATGACGATGATGAATGTCTGGATGATTTCTCCGGCGCGAACTGGATCAGTATCTCTGCTTCTTCCTTCATCGAAACAGGCTATGAGCTTGTGGATATTGAGGGAAAACTGAGTTACTACCCATATCCGTTGATTTCTTCTGTTGACCAGACCGGAGCGGATCTGACAGTCTTTGTACCTTCCGGTGCCAATGAAGAGGAACTGCGGGCGGCTTTTATGCTGCGTGCCCACCTCGGAAATGAGACTACGACCGAGGACAAAATCGCTTTCCGGACACTTGACCATTATGAAAGAAGCACCGGTAACGCGCTGATCGTCGCACAGCTCGGACGGCTTCCTCAGGAAGCTTTGAGCCAGTATAACGCGCTTGGTGAAGATTTTTCCGGCGGTGCAGCAGTCTTTGAATATGAAAAAGAGGATGGATTTGTGATCGTGGTTACGGCCTCTGATGAAAAAGATCTGTCAGAAGGGGCTTGTCTGTTGATGGATGAAGATCGTATCACTCAGGAAAAATACAACTGGGCATTTGTCGCTGCAGGCAGCGCGCAGACGGTGATCACGAACAGGACTTTGTCTTCTCTGATCGAGGACGGCGAAACGATCAAAGGCATTACCAATCAGGATGGTATCCAGTTCATCGGGCCGTTCCATCAGGAAAATACGATTTTCTTACCGTTCTCCGGCGGCTTTGTGCTTGGAGAAGGAGGCAAGATCGAGCTCAGGATGCGTTACAGTGATAATCTGGATTTTGACCGGTCTCTGGTAACGGTATACTGGGGCAGCACGCCGGTCGCCTCAAAGAAACTGGAGAAAGAAAATGCCGATAATGATATTTTCTCTTTCCTGATGCCTTCGGATGTCGTTGGTACCCATTCGGACAGTATTCGGATAGCCTTTGACCTGGAGATCCAGGAACTGTACTGTACCAAACGGGCAGACCAGATGCCATGGGCTTATGTCAGCGGTGATTCCACTTTTTATCTGCCTTCCGGTGTCAGCAGCACCTATGATCTGGCACTCCGTCCGTATCCGTTCCAGGTGCTGGGCTTGTATAACAATCTGGCAGTTGTTGTGCCGGACAAGATGAGTGATACGGAGTATTCTCTCCTGGGGCGGATCGCCGCGCTGACCGGTACGAATGTTTCACCTTATGGCACGATGAAGATCTGGTTTGCTTCAAAATTCCCGCTGGAGAAGGAAAATGCCAATGTGATCGTTCTGGGTACCTGGAAAGATAATGTAATTATTCAGATGCTGGATAAGGATCTGAGTTTCAAATTCGCAGAGGATGGATCACGATTTGTCAGCAATGACCAGCTGCTGCTGAGTCCCCGGTATGCTTCGGAAATCAGTGTGTTCCAGATCATCCGCCATCCCAAACAGGACGGAAGGGCGATCCTTGTGGTGAGCGCCCCGGATGACAAGGCTTTGTCTCTGGTAGACCGGTTCTGTTCGGTTCAGGAAAACAACTGGACTTTTGCGGGAGATACCTTTGTGATCGATACTGATCTGGAGACGAAGAGCTTCCGTTTCCTTGAAGAGCTTCCTGAAGAGAAACTTACACTTCAGGAACGGTTGACACAGCATAAGGATGCTGTACTGTTTACGCTGATCTCAACGGCTGCAATGCTTGTCCTGTTCGTTGGAGCATTGCTGATCCTGCTTCGCTATCGCCGTAATGTTAATGAAGAGGGAAAGAAGTGAAAATTCGGAAGAATTTTTTCTATTATTTTGCCGTTCTGGTATATATATTCTGCCTGCTTTTCAGTATTGTCTGTATATTCAGTCAGTTAGGTGACGGTCAGGAATATCCATACTTATTAAAGGGGTATTGGCTGATAGGAGTTTTCGTTTTCCTGATCGTCCTGATGTTTGGATGGGCCGTCTGGTCCCGGCTGAATATGAGTGAAAAAATAGCCAGATATCCAAAACTGAGCATGATCATTGAGCTGCTGATCGTGTGGGTTGTGGTCCTGATCGGTGTGGTCCTGCGGTACAACATCATCAGGGAATTGCCAATGGAACCTGACTCGGATTACAAAACCTACTATGAAATGGCGGGGATGATCAAAGACGGAACACTGTTGGAAGAAGGTGTCGGCTACTGTGATTATGTCGCCATGTTCCCTCATGTTTATGGCTATCCGGCTGTTCTTGCCAGGGTCTTCGGGCTATTTGGGACAAGTGTTTATAACGCGGAGTTATTTAATCTGCTGGTTTCACTTGGGTCTATTCTGCTGGTTTGGTGGATCACCCGTTTGATCCGGGGCAGATTTGCTGCTCTGGTTGCGATGCTTTTGTGGACATTTTTACCATCAGTGATCCTCTACAGTGATTTTGTAGCCAGCGAACCCTTTTTTACCTTTGTCCTTTTGGCAGCGATCTTATTATTTGTCCTTTCGCTTCGGGAAACCGAACAGAAAACGAAACATCACTGGTTCTGCTTGATCGAACTGGTTCTGCTTGGTTTGGTTTTGGCTTTCGGTTCCTTTATCCGTCCGATGGCAATGATATTTCTGGTCGCTGTGATCATTTGCATGCTGCCGATGGAGAAGAAAGTATATGACATACCCAGGAACGATGTCCCTCTTGGAGTGCGGGCTGTGGATGCCGGATGGAAACGCTGTCTGATCATTCTCCTGGTTTATTTTTTGTTCTCGAAGCTCTTTACATTGGGCACTTCCTATGCTGTGAACCGGGAGCTGGCAGGAAGTTCGGCTTCCTTTGGTTATAACCTGATGACCGGCCTGAACCTGCAAAGCTACGGCGGATGGAACCAGGAGGATGCGGATTATCTCTATGACGCCTTTGACGAGACCGGTTCGGCACAGGAAGCCCAGCTGATCAGCCGGGACATGGCCTTCGAACGTCTCAAGGTGGATCCGAGAGCGCTGCTGGATCTGTTCATTCACAAATTTGATGTTCTTTGGGGAAATGATGATTTTGGTGCCTCGTGGAATATTTTGTTCCTTGACCAGCAGAAAAATCTGACGCCGGAAAGGGAAAGCTTCCTTTACCGCATGATGGACGTCAGTGATATGGTGTATCTTCTGCTGGTGTTCGGTGCCGGTATATACGGGTTTGTGATGCTGAGATTGCGCCCCGACGCCCTTTATTCATGTGTTTTGCTTTATCTTGGAACAGTCGCCCTCCATTTACTGGTTGAAAATCAGAACCGGTATCACTATCATGCTTTGCCTGTCCTTGCGATCCTGGCAGGGGCGGCTGCCAGTGCCATGCGGGATCGGATACATTTCGCGGTGATGGCTCAGCTTGAAGAGAAGAAACGTGAAAAGGCTATCGCGGAGGAGAGGGAGAATCATGTGCAGATGATGAGAGCGGAAGAGGCAGAAAGGGTCCGTCTCCGCGCGGTTGCTCTGCATGCTCAATTTGACATGGGGAAAGCTATTGAGGAAGGACATATCCGCATTGTAGCCAGTAAAGCCGTTGAGGGTGCTTACGCACCGAAACCACAGCAGAAACCTCAGCCACCTGTTCAGCAGGAGGAAAAACCATCGGCTGAAAATCAGATAAATACGGCTGCTGATGAAGCAGAAAATCCGACGGTTCAGGAATCTGAACAGCCGGCAGCACAGGATGAGGTGAAATCATCAGAGGAATAATAAGGCGGAAAGATGCTTTTTAATTCACTTGCCTATTTGATCTTTTTTCCGGCCATTGTACTGGTCTATTTCCTGATCCCCTGGCAGCGTGTCCGCAACGGGATGCTCCTCATTGCCAGTTATTACTTTTATATGCGCTGGGATCCCCGCTTCATTGTGCTGATTTTCGGTGTTACTGTGATCAGCTATCTGTGCGGTATCCTGGTGAATATCTCGCGTAAGGAAGATGAGGATGGGGTGGAAGAAGAGAAACGCCGCACGGGGAGAGCGAAAATTTATACCACGGTCACGATCGTTTCCATGCTTCTTCTTCTCGGCTGGTTCAAATACGCAAATTTTCTCGCGGAAAACCTTGTTACCCTGTTTAATATTTTCGGAGTCCGTCTTTCAATCCCGAAATTTAATGTGGCTTTGCCGGTAGGTATCTCGTTCTTTACATTCCAGGCCATGGGTTATGTGATCGATGTATATCGCGGTACGACAAAGGTTGAGAAAAACTTCTTTCGTTTTGCGCTCTTTGTTTCTTTCTTTCCCCAGCTGGTCGCGGGACCGATCGAGCGCTCGGATCATTTGCTGCAGCAGTTTAAAGTCAAACATGATTTTGATGCGCGGCGGGTACTCAAGGGACTGATGCTGATGACCTGGGGCTTTTTCATCAAAATGGTTATCGCTGACCGTGTAGCGATCATTGTGGATGAAGTGTTTAATTACTACACTTCTTACCAGGGGCTGATCCTGGTGCTGGGCGCCTGTCTGTTTTCCTTCCAGATCTATTGTGACTTTAATGGTTATTCGACCATCGCTATCGGTTCCGCTGAGGTTCTGGGTTTTGACCTGATCCAAAACTTTGAGCAGCCTTATCTGGCAAGGACAGTTGCAGACTTCTGGCGGCGCTGGCATATGTCACTGACGAACTGGTTCAGGGATTATATCTATTTCCCGCTGGGCGGCAGCCGATGCTCAAAGATAAAGCGTTACCGAAACATTATGATCGTTTTCCTTGTCAGCGGACTATGGCACGGCGCGAACTGGACCTATGTGGTCTGGGGCGGTCTGAACGGAATGATGCAGGTCATCGGGGATCTTATCAACCCGCTGCGGAAAAAGGTCCTTACAGCCTTAAATATCAATGAACAGACTTTCGGCCACCGCTTGGTTCAGACATTTCTGACTTATATTTATGTTACCATTGCCTGGGTCTTTTTCCGTGCGCCTTCCCTGAAAGTGGCGCTGGATGTTATCACAGGGTCATTTTCTTCCTTCAATCCCCAGGTGCTGGTTGATGGCACGATCTATACACTGGGTGTGAGCCGGATCGATTTCTGGATCATGATATTTTCTTTGCTGGTGCTGTTGACAGTCGATATTCTTCATGAAAATAAGATCCGGATCCGGGAAAGTCTTTTGGCTCAGCCGCTGCCATTAAGCTGGGCGATCGTCTACGCGGCACTGTTCGCGATCCTGATTTTTGGGGTCTACGGACCGGGTTATGACGCGGCGAATTTCATTTATTTCCAGTTCTGACGGGGTGAGATATGAACAAGTTCCAAAAGTTTTGTAAGTCCGCCCTGAAAGTGATCCTTTTTATCGGAATCTTTGCCGTGCTGATGTATCTGGCAATGTGCGTGCTGATATTCAAACAGCATGATGGAACGCTCCCTTTACACAACTATTATGATCTGCCGGAAGATACGGTCGACGTGTTATTTTTAGGCTCTTCCCATGTCGGTGTGAATGTAAGCACTAATGTACTTTGGGATGAATACGGTATCGCCGCCTATAACTGCTGGGGCGCTGTTCAGCCGGTTTGGAATACATATTATTATCTGAAGGAGTGTCTGAAGTCACAGACACCGAAAGTTATCGTGGCGGATGTGCTTGGCGCGGTTGTTAATTATGGTGAATATCCGGATTATCAATATCAGGTCAAAAACTTAATGGGAATGCGTTTTTCCCGTGATAAAGTTGATGCCATACTTGCCAGCTCTCCGAAAGAGCAGTGGGGAAATTTTATCTTTGAACTGCCGGCTTTCCATTCGCGTTACAACGAGTTGACTCAGGAAGATTTTGAATATATGCCCTGGGACCATCATACGGACCGCCCGACGATCATTAATGAGGTGTCGGATACAGTTTATCCGCAGACGATCCGTTCCTCCGCAAGCGCTCCGGGAAAAGAGCCTTTAGACGAAAAACAGGAAAAATACCTTCGTGCGCTTATCGAATTATGCAGAGAACATTCTATTCCGCTTGAACTGATATCTTCCCCTTATGAAGCTTCGGATCTGGAATTGGGAAGGTATCTGACGATTTCGGACCTTGTTTCGGAATACGAAGACCTGCGGTTCACGAATTTCAACGATTATTACGAGGACTATGACATAGATCCGCAGCATGATTATTATGATCCCGGTCATTTTAATACTTTCGGTATTCCGAAATATGCCAGGGCCATCGGTGATATGCTGAAAGAAAATTATGACCTGCCGGACAGACGACAGGATCCGAATCATATCTGGTATGAGGATGCGGACAGCGTGACGAAAGCTGAACCGATTGAAATACCCGCTGCCACACCGACTGTCGTGCCTGAGGAGACCGATACTTCAGAGGATGAAGCCGGTATAAACGATTTTCGTTATACAATGCGGTATCGCTTTGTCGGTGACGGCGTCGAGAAACATTTGAATACCGGGAAAAAGCTTTTCCATGATCCGGATGCTTCATGGACTGTGCTCAGCCTTATCGATTCGGAAATAGAATTTGGGGATCGTGTATACTTC
This sequence comes from Flexilinea sp., assembly GCA_036723985.1. Classification (GTDB taxonomy): domain Bacteria; phylum Chloroflexota; class Anaerolineae; order Anaerolineales; family Anaerolineaceae; genus Flexilinea. The sequence goes on along the minus strand of DAIMGK010000012.1, from coordinate 32,751 downwards.
TCATGTTTTGTGGAGGAGTCCGGAAATATGCAGGGGATCCTTGTACGCAAAGCGGATGAGAAAAAACTTGAGATCCTGTACGGGAAGCTTCTCGGCGTGACCGCTGATTTCCCCGAGGACGGGATCATAAAGCTTGCAATTGTCAAGCAGGAAGATGCATTCTCCATCTATGTAAATGATGAACTGATCGCAGACAAAGTCTCATCTCCGACAGATGCTTTTAATTATGATCTCCTGGTGGGCTGTGAGATAAGTCCTGAAGGGGAGATTTTCCGTACATCGGGGACGACATTATATAACTTTGAGGTCTTCAATGAGGCAATGTCAGCAGATGAGATCCGAAATTGGGATCCGGAAGAATTGCCTGAAGAGCCGAAACCCGAAGCTTCCCCGGTCGATTATCATATGGAAAACGGTTTCATCGGCGATGGAAAAAAGCAATATCTCGATACGGGGATCATGTTGTATGATATTCCTGAAAAAAGCTGGCATCTGCATTTTGTCATCGATAATTACGAGAAAGCCTACGGTACGGCGCTGTCCTGTTTCGCGGAGGATTCATCCAATTACCGCGGTCTGCTGGTAAGGCAGATAGATCCGGATACATTTGGTATCACTCTGGGTAAGGAATATCTTTCTGTTCCCGTTGAAACTCGGCAGATCGTTTTTGATATCGTAAAGGATGATAATCATTATAAAGTATATGTCAACGGTGAGCTGAAGGGAGAAAAGGACAGCCGGATCCGGTCCTGGGAAGGAACACTTATCGTTGGCGCGGAACGTCTGTTGAATGGAGAACTGTTCCGTTACTCAACAGAAAAAATCCGCAGTCTTGAGATTTCTTCTGAACTTCCGGATGACGCTGGTATTCAGGAGAAGTACCGGTCAGAGAAAAAGAAATAGATCTTACCGGAAAGGTCACCGGTCAGAACGAGTCAGGAGGATGGTTTTCGCTGATCCGCTGCGCCTGCGGAGAACATGGTTCTGAACAGGTAAATTGAAGGTAAAAGTCGTAAAAATAAGGTAAAGAACGGAATATGGTCAACGATCAAGTCGGAAAATTAGCAAAAAATGACAAAGTCTCTTCCGGAAACAGAATACTGGCCCGGTTCTCGGATCATTTTTCTGTTATCGCGGTGTTCTTTAGTGTGGTTCTTTGCCTTATTATCGGCTTTACTCAGAAGCCTCAGGTATATCCCGTAGATTACGGACAATATGAGTGGATATTGCCCGATGTGGGCCTGACCTGGACACATGAGGAAATTGAAGAGGGAAAACTGCAGTTTGATCATCCTGTGACAGATTTTGATTATGTTCATTTCTCATGGTCAAATCTGTTTACCCCGGATGCCGGGAACAGTCTTGTTTATCAGGTAGCGATCGTTCGCCTGTTCACTGAACCGTTCGGACTGAAGTTCAATGTGAATTATCTGGCGGTCGTTTCCGCGGTGTTATTGGCTGTTTCCGCCATTTTGATGACTCTGGGCCTGCGGCGGCTGCTCCCGCATTGCTGGTTTGTGCCGGTGATCTTCCTGTGTGTGGTATTTTCGAACGGAAATTTCTGCTCGATGTTCAGAGGGCTATATCCGGAAGGTCCGGCTGTAATTTATTCTCTGATGTTCGCTGCCGCTCTGCTGTATGTGTGGAGCCTTGAAAAGAGCAGACGAACCGGCTGGATACCTTTTGTGATCATCCTGTCATTCATGATGCTGAAAGCGGCAACACCTCTGATCGTATTTCTTCCGTTTGTGATCACGGCCGATCTTTTTCTGATCATTTCAACAGTCAGCGGCGCGGAGAGATCTTATCTTTTGGGCGCGGTCAGTTTTCTTATTTTTCTCGCGGGCTGTTCCAGTACCGTGAAAATGGCAGGGTCGGATCCTGATTATTTTTCGAATGCGTCAATTTATGAATCTGTATTCAATACGATGCTGCCGGCCTGTGAAGACCCCGCTTCATTGCTGAGTGAATTTGGCCTGGACGAGAGTTTTCTCCACGATATCGGAAAGTCCTTTTATATGGATGAAGCTTCCTATGCCCATAATCCAAGAAATCCCGAGGAAGCGGAAAAACTGTTTTCCAAAGTAACAACAAAAAAACTCGCGGCGGTTTATCTGCGGCATCCGGAGCTGCTTTTTAAGGTCATAAAGAATGTCCCGATTTATTATGAACGATTTTTTGAAAATAACCGTTACCGTGAAATTGACCGCAGCGGTGATCCGGTATCTTTTTACAGATCGGACAGCAGCCTGATGTTTATGATTTATCAGCTGCTGCCGCATTCCTATTATCTGTTTTTTGTTCTGCATATGGTCCTGATCATGATCAGCGCCGCTGTTGTTTTGATCGGGAAAAAAATAAAATTTTTGCTTGCAGCGCTTTTTTCTGCCTGTTGTGTGGCCTATTACCCGTTTTGTGTGATGCTGAACGGTTACAGTCTGGTCCCTCAGTATATCCTTTATCAGCATTTTCTGGAAATAGTCCTTTCAGTACTGATCATTATATTGTTTGTATATGTTATTCCTCTGGTTAAACAATGGCTTACGAAATATTCGGAAGAGCCTTACCGGGTGATCCCGGTATATGAAAACAGGGGTACGCAAAAAGGATCATTTTCTTCGGTGTATACGAAAATTCGCGGGCTGCTTTTGTCCGCGGCAGGAAACCGGATGTATGTTACGGCTGCCGCAGCCATTTTAGGAACCGTCATGCTTATCATGGTATTTTTGCCTGAGGCCCACCCTGTCTGTGTCAATAACGGTGACTTTGGGCGTTTTATGGTTCAAATGGATATAACGTGGCCCGGAAGGATCTACTACGATACAAAGTCTCAGTCAGGACATCAGGGTATCGAAGATTTTGAGTTTACGAGCGGGTTTGATCCATTGAAGCTTACTCCGCTGAAGCCTTCTTTTACGCTGTATTGGTTCGTTTCTATTGTCCGTGTTTTGACAGAACCTTTCGGCAAACCGTTTTCTACGCTGCTCCTTTCCTGGATCATGGGCGGAATTTCTGTATTATGCGCGGTAAAGATCACATATGACCTTTACCCTCTGCTGAAAAAATGGACGATCGCGGCCGGCCTTGTGCTGTGTATGATCCTGTATTCTGAAACAACCCTGGCATGGTATAATGGCTTTTATGGTGAAGGTACGATCCTGCTGGGTATACTGTTGAGCATGATGTGTGGGATCCATCTGTGCCTGATGCCGCGGCATGGAAAAGGCAGTTTTCTGTGGATGGTCGGACTTGCCTGGTCACTTTATATTATGATTGGTGCGAAATCTCAGATGATCGTTACGGCACCGGCTGCGGTTCTCCTTTTTGTTGCTCTTGCTGCTTATCATCTGCCTTATCGTTATGACCTGAGAGCTATTTATCTGGTGGTTATGATCGCTTTATGCGGGATCATGGCTTATTCCGGATTGGGCGTCTACCAGTCAGAGCGATCCGGTGACAGTATCTCATCGAAATCCAACATGTGGCATGCCTATTTTTACGGCATCTTTATGATTTCCGACGATCCGATCGGGGATATGGAAAAACTTGGCGTAGATACGGCGATGGCGCCGGATATCGGTAAGTATGTCCAGTTTGAGGATGATTCCTGGTATGTTTACGCCCCGCTTTCTCCGGAAGCCGATGAAGCTTTTCACAAGCATGTGAGTATGCTTACAATTGTCAAATGGTATCTGACCCACCCTCTCAAGTTATGGTATATGCTTGATTACGCGGCAAAAATTACCCAGCCCCTGTATAAAGATTTTCGGGTATATAAAGGACAGGATTACAGTGATCCGGCACATGATCCCGTTAATGGAAACAACCTTTGGCCGGGTTGGCGTGCATACTGGACACCTTCACTGTTTATCGGTTATATTTTGCTTTATGGTATATCTTTGTTCTTGTGCTGCAGGAAAATTTTCCGTAAAGATATCACAGCGGAAAAGAAAATATTGTACAGCATACCGCTCTTTTTGATATTGGCAGCCACGATCCAGTTCCCGATTTCAGTTATGGGGAACGGGTTCGGGGATAACCAAAAGCAGATGTTTGGATTTGAACTTTGTCATGACCTGATCATGGCCGGAATTCTGGTCCTTGGTGCCCGGTATCTTCATCATTTCACCGGATCACCCCGTTTTTTTGCGGAATTGAAAGAAAAATTGGGATCTCTCAAACGAGATAAGCATGAGATCACAGCCCCCTGATCATTACTCCCGGCTTGCGGAAGAAAGGTATAGCTGATGAAGAAAAAAAGAATATTCGTTTTTTTGATTATTATTATCATTCTGACCGGTATATCCGCGTTTACAGCATGCGGTCAGGATTACGTCATACCGCGTGTGGACCTGATCGATCTTGAGGAACCCGGGATCCTTGAGCTGCCTTCTGAGTGGCAGTCAGCCAGGGCTTATCTGATGTTTCAATCAGATGATGGAAGCTTCATCTGGCCGGTAACTGTGAGTTATGAGGATGGGTCCACCCTTTGGTTTGAAAAGCGCAGTTATAAACTTGATTTTTACAAGGATGATGAATTTATCGAACGGCAGAATGTCACGGTAAATGAAGACTGGGGCGCGTATAGCCGATATGGGCTGAAAGCCTATAACTATGACAGTACACTCTCCCGCGACCCGGTATCATCTGAGGTCGCAGGGACGATCAGCAGTTTGTACCGTATTTTCCCTGAGGCTCCGAACGGCGGCGCTTCAGACGGCATCCCTGTTGAACTTTATGTGGATCGTGAATATATGGGGCTCTACGTCTGGACTATCCTGCTGGATCCCTGGATGTTCGGTATGGGCAGCGGAGATGCGAACGATATTATTTTAGCAGGGGAAAACGGACAGGCGCCGGCTGTTCTGTTCATGGAGGAAGCCGACAGCATCGATAATTCAGGCTGGAAATTGATCGTTGATTCAGACAATTCTCCGGAAGGAAGGGCCGCGGCTGCCGAAAAGCTGAACCGGATCATTCGCTTTGTCAAAGAAAGCAGCGACGAGGAATTCCGTGAGCATTTCAAAGAGTATTTTGACCTTGATGCCTGTCTGAACTATTATTGTTTTTGTGCCTATACCAACACGACGGATAATATGGGAAGGAACATGCTGCTGGCGACAACGGACGGAGATATCTGGTACCCGAGCCTGTATAACCTTCAGACATCGTTTGGGCTGTATTTTAATGGGCAGGGTATTTACAGTCCCATAAATGCTGTCGAATCATTTCAGGGCGGCAACAGCCTGCTCTGGACCCGGCTGGCTGCGAATTTTTCACAGGAACTTGCGGAACGTTACTGGAAACTGCGTCAAACTGTCCTGAAGGAAAGCTTCATCATGGGTATGTTTGAATCGTTTCAGTCAAGAATACCGGAAGAAGCCTGGGAACGGGAACGGGAAAAATGGGAACTGGCTCCGGAGATGGATCATGACATAGAAACGATTCGTGCTCACATTCTGGAGCGTGAACCGTATATTGATGATATCTTCACGCAGATCATGGCACGGCCGGAACAGGAAAGCGATCCCCGTCTGCTTTATCAGCTGGAAATGCCCTTCCGCGGAAAAAACGGTGCTTATATCGATACCGGTGTCAATCTTTATGCGGAAGACATAGATTTCACGATCTTCCTGAAATTTAAAACAGGCCAGCAGGATCCGGGCGATATCGTTATCCTTTCAGATTCAAACAATGATCAGCATGGGCTGCTGGTACATGCTGCCTGGAACGGGACGGATGATTATACTGCCTTCTTCGCAGGCGAACATGTTTATGAAGCTTTGAACGGTGTGGAAGAGGATGGCTATGTTTACCTGACGATCCGGAAACAGGGGAATGAGTATACCTTCTTTACGAGAGGCGTGAATGACCGCCGGCAGGTCGTCAGTGATGTCCCCACAACGATCACGACCAATCTGATATTAGGCGGACGGTCCTATATGGAGTGGGACGGCACCCAGGTCATCAGGGATTTCTACAAAGGCAGAATTGACCAGTGCCTGGTATATAATGTGGCTATGGATGAAGAGGAAATCGTGTCGACCCTTGAGGCGTTGAAATAGGAATGAACGGAGAACAGTATATGAAAAAAATCTTTTTATCTTTACTCCCGGTCTTCTTACTGCTTTGCATCAGTTCGCTCTGTACCGCGCAGGAACAGGAAGAAGAGCAAAGCCTTCCGGAGCGGTTATCTTTATTGCTTTACCGGGAACATTTCAATTGGGATGATAAACACGCGTATTATTACCGTTTTCCGACGCTCAGAACGCTGTATGATCCGTTGGATCTGTCCTATTTCCCGCATGAATCACAGTGGGAATGGGACTGGTCGATGCTTCGCCGTAAAGCATCCGGAGGTGTTTATGAACAGACGATCCTGTTGAGTAAACCGGCAGAACAGTTGGCTGCGCAGGGTACAAGCGTGCCGGAAGAGTATGGCTTTTTGGGTGATTTTTATCTTTACGCTACTTTGTTCACCGCTGATACTTATCCGGCTGATTCAGGTTCCTGTTATGTCTATTTTTCTGATTCACTGGCACGCAGCGATCGTACAGGCAAGGGCATTTTGATCGATCCGGCTTCGGGAATTTACAGGGCGGATATTACTTACAAAATGTACTATGAAACTTCAACAAGCCAATATAAATTGACGCTGTTGAAAGAATTGACACCGGAAGATTATCCGTTTCCGGATAATTTTTTACAGTCAAAGAAATTCGCTGCTGAATTTGATGAGGCTGTTGATGACGCATTCCTTGAAGATTATAATTTCATGAATGCTTCTTACCGTATGGAGGGAAGCCCCGCGGTAAAAGCATACCGGATCGAAGTACTCCGAACCGGTTTCTATACTGATGTATACATCAACGGTAAAAGAGCTGTCCGTATGCTTGATTTCATAACGAAAACAGATGAGGATGACAATGAGGTGCCGAATATGGTATCCTGGAGCTATGGCCCGATCCTTTATAAAGGAGGGATCACAGTGACCTGTGGTGCGGGGGATCTGTATGTTTATGGATCAAAGAGTGAAAGAGAAAAAATACATATAGACTTTCCCGAACCGGAGAATGACGATAAATAAAGACTTCTCAGGTAATTGGAAATCGTTTCGTGCAAAGACCGGTTCATTCCGGTGCGGATGAGGAAAAAGATGGAAGAAAAAACGAATTTATGGATGATCTCCTTTATGTGGAAAGTTCAGCAGCCGCTGAGAAAAGCGTCTGTATCCTTACTTTGTCTGCTTGTCTTACCAGTCCTTTTGACGGTCAGATGCGTGGACGCGTATTGGAACGCGAATTTCCAGGAGACAGATTCTCCGGCAGCGGATGCCATGAATATGGATAATTCCGCGGATATTGCGGGTGAATACATACGGCCCGGTGTCCCTGATCCGCCGGTCGTCAGCAGTAAAATGGTGGAGGTCATTCAGAACAACCGGGAAAAGCTTTTCCCAATCAGTTTGGTAGATGATATTTATTCTGACCAGGTGGATGCGCTCCTTTACCATATCGGAGAAGACGGTATCATGCGGGTCGTTACGGAATTCGGACAGCAGGATATTGACATGTTTGTCAATACTGATCTGACCCATGACCATCTCGGAAAGATCTATTTTGACGGAGAATATCCGGAAAATTTTGAGATATCCGCTGATGTAACGGTACGGGATGTTTATCCCCGAAAACAGGGCGGCTGTTATGTCGGTTTTACTGACAATGGGATGACAGTCGATCGGAATACGGATGAGTTCCTTTTTGTTTTTGACGGAGATTTCGGGATGCTCTATAATAAAAAGGCCGGAATGGATACGGGGAACGTTCTGTTCGACAATCCCTTTTCTAAAAAAACAGCCAGAATTACGATCAGTCATCTGACCGGGCATACTTTTGTCTTTATTGATGGTTTCTGCGTCGGACAATATCATGACGGAAAATCAGGGCCTTTGCGAATTTCCTATGGGGTTGTGACTTTTGCTGAGGGAAAAACAGCCTGCTGCTCTTTTGATAATCTGTCGGTCAGAAAGGTCGGTAATTAATGATGAGGAAGATAGTTTTAACTGTAATTCCGGTTTTCCTTATTCTTTTCCAGGCAGTCGGACTGGCTTTTGCCGATGATGAATACGATCCTGAGGAACTTCTTTCCATCGCGGATGAAGAGATTTTTATCCGTCTCGGTATCGATCAGGATTTTTCTGAAGACCAGGGATATGTGAATGAGATACTGGAAAACGATACGATCCATGAGTATTACGTTTATGACGGCGTGGGAACGGATATATTGATGACGCTGTTCCCCGCGCGTTATAAGGTAATGGGCGGCAATAAACGGCTGACTATTCCCAGTTTATGGAAGGGCAATTTCCATATTTCACTGACGATGAACCGAATAGAAAGCATTCCGGATGCTGCCGCGGGAAACTGCTGGATACGCATTACGAACCGCATGCCGGAAGGCAGCGGAGAGGAAAATGAAATGATCATCCTTCCGGGAGAAAAAGCCTCAAAAAAAACCGGTTATTCCGAAACTGTGCTGCTCGATTTAGACAGCTTATCTCCGGATACCCCGATCAAATTTGATCTGATCCGGCTTTCCGGCAAGATGTACGTTTATGCAGATGAAAACTTTTTGTTCAGCTTTGAAGACGAGATCCGCAGAGGGATCTCTTTCGAAGCGGGAGCAGTGCTGTATGGTATGGGAAACCGTATTCGCTGCGATTTCGATGATTTATCGATCAGATATTTGCCCGGTAGGTAATAGTCTATGAAAAAAATATGCGGTTTAATTTTCATATTTTTGATTTTGCTGTGTAATCAATTGGCATTCGCCAGGGATATTGATCCGATCCTGCTCGACAAACCAAGCCCCATCGTTCATGAGTGCAGCGAAAATATGTATATTGAAGTTCCCCGGAATGCGTGGATCTCCTATAACCTTGGAGATGTGCATGCTGAGAATTATTTCTTCATTGTCAAAACAGAGGTCCTGTATCTGGAAGAGGGGATCTGGGATGGGATCGACGAAAGCAGTTTCATTTTGAAACATACAGACGCTGATGGAGAGGAAGAGCTGTTTACACTGAATTATATGGCGACCGCCCGGGAGAGTCTTATCAATGAATGGGCGACGATGTCAGAACCGCTCTTCTTCGGATGGCTCCTGCCGATCAATCTGGTTTTTGATGTAACTGTCAATAATAATAAAGATTGGTCATTGATCTTTCGCCCCTCAGAACGGGGCGGAGCTCCGGTCTGCGAAATTGAAATACCGCTTAGAGTCCTGTAAATGGGGGATAAGTTATGAAGCGAATAAAAGGCATTTTGTTTTTATTGATTGTTTGTCCGGTCGTGCTGCTTCTGTTCGTCCCGATGTACGCGTCTGAAGTGACCCCGATCGGACGGTATCATTTTGAGCCGGATCCGGACCTGCCGAAAACGCTTTATGTCGGAAGAACTCTTGAATGCGGGGACTATTCGATCATGCTGTTACAGCAGCCTGTCATTGGAAAATATTCGCTCAAACTGATCGCGGACAATGATCTGGAATATCTGATGGTTCGGGTCGCAATTACAAATAACAGTGAAGAGACGCGTGGATGGCTGAACGCGGATTCATTTAAAATAATGGAATTATACAAAGGACTGATATACAGTACGTATGATCTTGATATCCCGGTCAGCGCGAAATCATCTGAAAAATTTGGACAAAAAGCTTATTTTGATAAAATTGATCCCGGTGATACGATTTATACGACCCTTGTGTTCAGTGTTTATCCGGATGTTGACGGCTGGATCCTGCGCTTTTCTCCCCGGGTCTTTTATGAGGAATCTCCGGCGGAAACGATCTCATTCAGATTGCCTAAGGTGCTGCACTATTCGGAAGGAAATTGATCATGAAAAAATTATTTCTGCTTACGGTTTTTTTCTTGTTGGTTTTTTCCTGCACACCTGTTTTCGCGGCCTCCGAAGTCAAAGCATTTTACGGTGAAACTTATATTTGCGGTGATTCCTTTGAGGTTGTCATAGAGGGTGAACCGCTCCTGACTACATTGATCACCCGGCATGCCCCATGGGATAAACCGACGCTCATGGATGCGGGAAAATATGAAATGCTGTTTTCGATCCGGTTAAAACTCCGGAATCTTACCAACCAATATTACGGGGGACTTGCTCCTGAGAGTTTCAAGCTGGTCGGCTATGTCCGCGGACGTCCTGTGGAATTTTTACCGGAGATCATGTGCCCCTTTGATTACGGGATCGAACGGGCTTATTCACTTTATGACAAGATGTATTATCGGACATTTCCAATGGCCCCGCTTCGTAAATTCGATATGCAGCTGGTTTATCGCGTAAATCCGAATCTTATCAATTGGGAACTTCATGTAGAGCCGCATGAGTTTAATTGGATCTACACTGTAGGCGAAAAACCACGGGTCGATATTGAACCCTGCAGCGGCGTTTTCCGCCTCATGACTGTCTGGGATGAAATAACCGGAGAAATGATAAAGTATGCTCCGTAAGAGAGAGCTGCCGGGAAGATCCCCGGCCAGCCGCGGCATGTCCCATACACATGAAAAAGGGCCGGTCCGCGTGAGCATGGCTTAAACCATGTTAGAATAAAAGCAATACATAAATAACCGGAGGAAATATGGATTCAGTTTTTGAAGATGTAAAAAGTGTCATCGTAGATGTTCTGAAGATCGATGGAAAGAATATTACAATGGAAACCCGTTTCATTGAAGATCTGAAAGCCGACTCCATGGATCAGTTTTTCCTGATCGATGGCTTCAGCGAAAAATTCAACGTCACTATTTCCGATGATGATGCCGTAGGCATCAAAACCGTCGGTGACGTCGTAAAACTTCTTTCCAAATAATCGCGGAATAACCCGAAGCACAAGAAAACACGGCTGTCCTCAGCCGTGTTTTCTTGTGCTTCTATTTTCCGCAGCAGTCCCGGTTCAATCGGGATCTGATCTTAAACCATGCCCTATGGCTGAGTCTCCTTGCTCCTGACTCCTTGATCCAGACTTCCGGCCACTGACTACTGACTATTGACTATTGACTATTGACTGTCTTTCTTCCTCTTCTCCAGTTTTTCAATGAAATCCCGGAGAGAATCCGCGTCCAGGTCTTCTTCATTCATTTCTTCAAATTCCGCCCAGAGGTCATCCTCGTCTTCATCCGTATCCGCGTCAGACTCGTATGCTTCCAGGTCATCCAGAATGCGGAACCGGGAGAGATCCAGCCCTTCCAGCGGGTTGTCATGATGATGGTGGTGATGATGGCCGGGGTGATCACCGCACTCGCAGTCATCATCGTCGTCCTCTTCAGGGTCCGCCGGTTCATCATCCTCAAGGTCATGGGGGATCTTTTCCTCCAGGATGCTCAGGCATCGCTCCCTGGCGTCTTCGATCTTTTCCCGCAGTTCTTCCTTCTCCTCCGGAGAAAGTTTTTCTCCGTTATCGTCATCATCGTCTTCATCCCATTCATCATCATCCGGGGAGATACCCAGATTTAAAGACATATTCAGTGTGTCGATGCAGTCGTCGATCGTATCCACGATCTCGCTGTCCATATCCACAGCCGCCTCGCCGAGGGTCTCCAGCACATCCAGGGAACTCTCATCGCCGATCTCTGCCACCGCGTTCACTGCCGCGAGCAGCAGTTCCGGAGAGACGCGGTCAAATTCCGCGATCGTGTCATAAAGCGCCGGAAGAGCCTGCTTCAGTTCCAGCGTTCCTGCTGTACGGAATGCGTTCTTACGGACTTCTTCGTTATCATTCTCCAGCAGTTCCAAAAGGGAATCGTTCCAGTCTTCGATCATCGAGAATCTTATGGCGGACAGGCCGGTGATCAGCTCATCCGGGTCGCTGCCGGCAAGGTAACCGCTGATCATATCCCGGACCCGTTTATCACCGGAGACCGCGTAAGCCACGACCGCGGCGCGCCGGACTGCCTTATTGGGGCTGTCAAGAAGCATGGACAGAGTCCGGTAAAGCTTCTTCTTCGATACCGGGATCGGTTCTTCCATATCCGCTTCATTCATATACTCGCCCAGCACTTCGATCGCGGTAAGCTGAGCTTCTTCACAGGGATCGTTCAGGGCGGCATTGAGCATGATCTCGCCGATTTCCCCGGAATCTTCATAGGAAAGAATGCGGAGCGAAGCGGCACGCGCATCCCCGTAAGCGTCCTTCACGCCGAGGAAGGCGATCTGTGTGTAATTATAGATCACATTCTCTTCGCCGAACTCTTCCATGGCGCGGAAAAATTCTGCCCTTTTTTCCGCGGGAATTTCATTCAGCACGGCCTGAAGGCGTGTCAGCTTTTCATCTCTCAGATCCGAAAGCGTTCTTCCGTATTTTTCAAACACTGCCCGCGGATCTTCCCGCAGCAGATTTAAAACATTGTCGAACCCTGCGGATGTACTTTTCTTCTGATTTTTGGCCATTGATATCTCCTGTAAGATAAAACCCGGTCCCGGCCTTTCTACCGTGACAGCATCATGACGTCTTTAAACATTACCACTGCCATAAACAGGATCAGCAATGCCATGCAGACACCGTTGAATGCCGTTTCCACCTTCAGCGGAACTTTCTTTTTGAAAAGCAGTTCCGGCAGCAGGAAGAGGATGCGCCCGCCGTCAAGTGCCGGGATGGGGAAAAGATTGGTCACACCCAGACAGACGGAGATCAGCCCGAAAAAGGTCAGGCGGGAAGCCCAGCCGGAATCCGTATTGCTGGCGGTGCGGATCTCTCCGCTGACGCCCGCCGCTTCCAGTTCGGCACGGTGTTCTTCGATTGCCGCCGCGCGTTCTTCATCGATCTCAGCGGCTTCCGTATAGTAGGAAAACATCCCGACAGGACCGACGATGGATTCCATACCCATTTTCACCTGTCCGGAAATGATCTGCCCCAGGCCGACCAGGTATTGTTTTGTCATATAAAACATATCCTGAAAACCGAATTTGATGCTGTCTATAAGGCTGATATCATTCACCGCGTAGGTGATAATGACGCCCATGGCTCCCCGCCCTTCCGGCGGGTTGGACAGCGGCGTTACACTCAGGTCATAAGTCTCACCGCCCCGGCGGATCCGGATCGCAGTCGGTTCATCCAGATGCTTCTGCACTGTCTCGGAAACCATGTCGTAGTGCGTGATCTCCGTTCCGCCGATCATCAGGATCTGATCACCCGGAAGCATCCCCGCGGTTTCCGCGGGCGAGTTCGGCTCGACTTTATCAAGGATCACGATAGAGGGATCCGGCGCGCCGACCTGGTGGACGCAGATCGTGAACAGCACCGCGGCAGTCAGCAGGTTCATCGCCGGTCCTGCCAAAAGGATCAGGATCTGCTGCCATGCCGGTGCGGCGCGGAGGCTGTTGTCACTGGGATCATCGAATTCGCCTTTCGGTTTGACAAACGCTCCGAAAGGCAGCAGGTTCAGAGTGAATTCCGTACCTTTCCAGGTGAATAAACGGCAGATCCGGGGCGGAAGCCCGAACCCGAATTCTTCAACTTCAATTCCGAACGCCTTCGAAACGATGAAGTGCCCGAATTCATGCAGGAACAGCATCACCCCGAAAGCGAGTATAAACTGTAAAATCAACATAGCTTTGTACCTTTCAAAATCATTGTTTACCGGATCGTAAACCTTCCATTCTGATTTTACACTAAACAAAGAAAAAACTCATGATATTAATCATTCTCTAAGACAAAAAGGGGATGTTTCCTTATTACAGTTCACGGAACAGTTGGGGATCGGTTTTGACTGACTTAGCCTGCTGAGTCAGCAGAGCCGACCCTACTGATAACTTGGCGTCATTCTATAAAAAAACACGGTGGGAGTTTCCCCTCACCGTGCTGCTGATAAATAGTTATGATCGATATTGTAGTTGTGATCGGATCCGGTTATTCAAAATCGATCTCTTTTCCGAGTCTTTTGTACATGGTCTTTTTGACGGCCCGGAAGATGTTTTCGTAACCGGTGCAGCGGCAGAGGTGACCGGAAAGCAGCTTCCGCAGTTCGTCGTCGCTGTAGAGTTTGCCGGCGTTCAGGATCTCCGCGGCGGTCATGATGAAACCGGGGGTGCAGAAACCGCACTGGATAGCGGTCTCGTCGATGAAGGCCTGCTGGATGTCGGAAAGCTCCCCGTTGGGACCTTCCAGCCCTTCCAGCGTCAGGATCGTCTTGCCTTCCGCCCAGACAGCCAGATAGATGCAGGAGTTGAAGGCTTCGCCGTTGATGAGTACATTGCAGGCGCCGCATTCCCCGACCTCGCAGCCTTTTTTGACGGAAGTCAGATGGTATTCATTGCGCAGCATGTCGGTCAGGGAAGCGCGCACATCGACTGCCCGTTCTACATCTTTTCCGTTGATATTACAGTGGACAACTTTATACTGGCTCATTTGATCTCTCCTCCCGCTCTGTGGATCGATTCGACAAGGGCGCGTTTCGCCATTTCCACGGCGATGTGCTGGCGGAAAGCTTTGCTCGACCGCCAGGAGTCGCGCGGGTTGATGTCTTTCAGCACCGCCAGCGAAAATTCATTGATCATGTCTTCCGTCATGGCGCTTCCGTTCGCCACAGCTTCCGCGCTTGGGGCGCGCATCGGGACCGGTCCCGCGACGCCGTAAGCGATGCGGCAGCGGTCGATGGTCTTTTTATCCGCGCTCAGCCGCACGTTGACGCTGCATCCGAGAGAAGCGATCTCCATGGCGTTGCGCATGCCGTACTTGATATAATGGCCGAAGGTATTTTCGTAACTGGCCTTCGGGATCAGGATGGCTGTCTGGATCTCGCCCTCATCCGCGCGGATGTCGACTACACCGGCTTTGATGTAGAAATCCTTGATCGGCAGACGGCGGACGCCGTTGATCCCGGTCAGTTCCACGATGGCTTCCCATGCGTGTAGTGTAGAGGCGGAGTCGGCAGAGGTGACACCGTTGCAGGTATTGCCGCCGATGGTGCCGATGTTGCGGATCTGCGGTGAACCGACCTGGTCGACCGCCTCACCGAGGACGTTGATATATTTCCGGATGATCGGATCCTTCGTGATATGGGAGAAGCTGGTCAGCGACCCGATGCGGATGTTTTCATCCCCGTCGATGGAAACGCCGCGCATGGCGTCGATCATGTAAATGGAGATCAGTTCCTTGCCCGCGCGTTTGCCTTCGCGCATCTGGACGAGGACGTCTGAACCGCCGGCGATGATCTGGGCTTCCGGATGTTCCAATCGAAGCTGAATGGCGTGTTCAACACTTTCGGCTTCGTAAAGCGCTTTCATATCGTACATATTATTTTCCCTCCTCATCACGCCAGGGATCGTGGATCAGCCCGGCTTTGGTCAGTTCGGCGAACAGTACATGCGGGTTGATCGGAATATGGTTGATCGCGATACCCGTCGCGTGCATGATCGCGTTGCGGATCGCCGCGGCAGGGGAACATGTCGGCGGTTCTCCCAGGGATTTTGTCCCGAAGGGAGAAGTCGGTTCCGGATTCTCGATGAAATCGCATTCCAGCCGCGGATGATCCATAAAGGTGGAAAGCTTGTAGTCCAGCAGGTTGTTGTTCAGCGGTCTGCCGGTTTTTTCATCAAAGATCAGCTGTTCACTGAGCCCGAACCCGATCGCCATGGACTGGCCGCCATGGACCTGGGCTTCGGCAAGCGCCGGGTTGATGACATTGCCGCAGTCATGGACGTTGATGATCCGTGTCACCCGGGCTTTGCACATGGCGATATCCACTTCGACTTCGGCAAAGGTGCATCCGAAGGAGTAGGCGTTGTTGCGGATGGTGTAGGTGGATTCCGCGGTGAGATGTTCGGAGTGGACCGGATTGTACTGGGCGGTCATCGCCAGTTCCTGCAGGCTCATCAGCACTTTCTGATCTGCTTTGCGGATAATGTTGCCGTCAACGATATCCATGCAGGCAGGTGACTGCCGGGTGACATCCTGAGCGTATTTCAGGATCTTTTCTTTCAGCAGGTCAGCGGTCTGCCGGATGGAGAACCCTGCCACATAGGTCTGGCGGGACGCGTACGCGCCGGTCCCGGTGGGCGTAATGTCCGTATCCTGGCAGGAGATCACGTGGACGTCCCTGTAGGACTTCAGGCCGAGGGCTTCCGCGGTCATCTGCGCGTAGGCGGTGTCCGCACCCTGCCCGATCTCGGTCTCACCGCACTGCATGGTGACGGTTCCATCCAGGTTCAGCTGCATGCGGTTGGAGGATGTCTCCAGCGAGATCGGGTAGACCGCGGTGTTATACCAGAAGGTCCCTAATCCGATCCCTCTGCGGATATTGCCGGTATCATGGCCGTATTCTTTGCGCTTGCGTTCATAATCGATCAGTTCAGCGCCCCGGGCCATGCATTCCCGATAGGTATCGTAGTAATTCGTATTGCCGGAGAAAGCATCATGGAAACCCTTCGGCATGATATTGATATTGCGGAATTCCATCGGATCCATGCCGATCGCTCTGGCGCAGTCATCAATGTTAGCGTCATTCGCGAAAGATGCCTGGGGCATTCCGTAACCGCGCATGGCACCGGCAGCCGGACGGTTGGTATAAACGGTCCAGGCGTTGCCTTCATAAGCCGGAACGGGATAGTGCTGCGGGAAAGCGTTCAATCCTTTGGCCGCGATGGAATGTCCGTGAGAGGCATACGCACCCTGGTTGGAAAAGATGTCGACCTTGCGCGCGGCGATCTTTCCGTCTGATTTCCGCACCCAGGTGATGATGTGATAACGGATATTGTGCCGGACACGGTTGCAGATAAAGGTCTCTTCCCGTGAACAGTCAATGCGCACCGGGCGTCCGCCCACCTGCGTGGTGCACCAGGCACACAGCGGTTCATAGAGCGCGTCCTGTTTGTTGCCGAAACCGCCGCCGATATAGGGCTTGATGATCTCAACATTGCCCCAGGGCACTCCCAGCGCCTGGCCGACGACACGGCGGATGATATGCGGGATCTGGGTGGATGTTACGACGGTGATGCGCCCGTTTTCCATGTAGGCGTAGCAGCCGTGATTTTCAATGTGGCAATGCTGTACGGTCGGGGTCTCGTACCAGCCTTCGACCTTGACCAGGCCTTCTTCCTTGATCGCCTCTTCGTAGTTTCCCCTGATATTCGTCGTGTGTTTCAGAATATTGTTGGGAAATTCTTCGTGGATCTGCGGAGCGCCGTCTTCCATGGCTTTCTGTACATCCAGAACGAAAGGCAGTTCCTCATATTCCACTTTCAGCGCGCGGACACCTTGAATGGCTGCCACCTCATTATCGGCAATGACCACTGCCACATCATCGCCCCAATAGCGGACGTGCTGATTGAGCAGGTGCCTGTCCTGGGTGTCCTGATGGCCCGGATCCAGGGACCACGGGTGTCCCGCGGTCGCGAAGGGCAGGTCCGGAACATCGAAACATGTCAGGACCTTTACCACACCGGGGATCGCTTCCGCTTCGCTTGTATCTATGGATTTTACATAACCATGCGCGATGGTTGAATGCAAAATTCGCACATACAGCGCGTTTGCCGGCATGCGGTCTTCATAATATTTTGTCCGCCCGGTCGCTTTGTCGTATCCGTCTACGCGGATCTCGCTTTTACCGACTTTACTCATATATGCGTCTCCTCCTTAATAAAACCCGAACGGTTCAATTGATTTGTTGTCTTATGACGATACAATTATAAACTTCAGTAAACAAACGGTTCCTGTTTTCTCAGGAACATCATACTCATAAAATAAGTAACGGCAGAAAAACGGTCAATCAGCGGTCCCGTTCCGCTTTATACGCCATGTTCTCCGCAAGCGGAGCGAGTCAATGGGGACAGTTCTGTTGACTCGCGTTATCTTGACGATAATTTCCGGAATAGTATCGATATTTTTAAGATTGCTGCGGGTCAGCGAAAACCGTCCCCATGACCCGCGATTATTCATTCCGCGATCACCAGCACATCCCGCGGGCAGGCTTTCACGCAGATCCCGCAGGCGATGCATTTGGCGGCGGAGGGCATATCTTTCGTTTTGGCGATCACACCGTTGGGACAGACCCGTTTGCATTTGCCGCAGCCGATGCAGACCTTTTTGTTGATCATATAAACGCCCTTCGGATTCCGGGTGATGGCGCCGACAGGGCAGGCTTCCGCGCATTTTCCGCACTGTGTACATACCGCGGGCAGAAATCCGTTTGCTTCCGTGCGTTCGATCCGCAGGCAGGCCTTTTCCGCGTCATCTGTCTTCTGATAGGCCAGAGCGCAGCTCCGGACGCATTCCAGACAGCCGATGCATTCCTTTCCGCTGCGGACTGCCAGCCGTTTGCCGCCGGTCCCGGATCTCACCGGTTCCGGTTCCTGACGCGCGTAGGGTGTGTTCTTCAGCGGCAGTTCTGTCTCACGGATCCCGGTATATTGATAGTATGCCTCCGCGATGGCGGGCGCTGTGGGAATGGAAGTGATCTCTCCGACGCCGATAGCGCCGCCGGCGATGGGCAGTCCGGGTTTTTCGACAATGATGGCCTTGACTTCCGGCGGTGTTTCCGAAGCGCGGAAAAGTCCGAGGCTGCCGTATTTATCGGTGGGCTTGCAGTCCTTCAGCCCGTAGCGTTCCCGCAGGGCATAACCCATGGACATGATGACGCCGCCCTCGATCTGCCCTTCCAGTGACAGCGGGTTGATGGCCTTCCCGACATCATGCGCGGCGATAAGCTTTTTGACTTTACCGCTTTCTTTATCCAGAACGCACATCTGCGTCGCGTAACCGTATGCCACATGGCTGACCGGATTGGGTACATCCGCGCCCAGCGGATCGGTCTTTGCCAGGTATTCCCCGTAGAATTCCTGACCGGCCAGTTCTTTGAGCGGATGATCCTTCAGGGCCTCTTTCAGTTTTCGGCAGGCACGGAGGCAGGCTTCACCGGTGACGGTGGTCTGCCGGCTGCCGGAGGTATCTCCGGAATCCGGCGCGATCCAGGTATTGGATCGTTCATAGACGACATCTTCGATCGGGACCCCGGCTTCGCTCACCACATCCATCATCAGGACGGTGCCCAGGCCCTGTCCGATGCAGGACGCGCCGGAATAGATATGGACTTTGCAGTCCTCTTCCACGATCAGTTTGACCCGGCCCCAGTCGGGAATGCCGACACCGACGCCGGAATTTTTCATCGCGCAGGCAAGGCCTACCGGGTCGCCGTTGGCGATGGCCGCATCGTATTCGGGTTTGATGGCTTCCAGTGTTTCCGCGAGCCCTGTGGAATCGTCAACGATCTGTCCGTTGGGCAGGACTCCGTGCGGGCGGATCGCGTTGCGGTACCGGATCTCCCAGGGCGAGATGCCGATTTTTTCCGCCATTTCATTCAGCAGGCATTCGATGGCAAAACAGGTCTGGGTGACGCCGAAACCGCGGAAAGCGCCGGCAGGCGGGTTATTCGTATAATAAGCGGTCCCTTCGATGTCAAAGTTTTCATAGGCATAGGGACCGGCGGCATGCGTACAGGCACGCTCCAGCACCGGCCCGCCCAGGGAGGCAAAAGCGCCGGTATCGGAGACTACTTTGGCTTTGACGCCCTGAATGATCCCGTTTTCATCGCAGCCGATGGTGAAATCCATATCGAAGGTATGGCGTTTCGGGTGGATCAGGATGGATTCGGCTCGGGTGAGCTTGACTTTGACCGGGACACGGGCCAGGTACGCGATCAGCGCGGCGTGATGCTGGACGGTCATGTCTTCTTTCCCGCCGAAACCGCCGCCCACCAGGGCGTTCTGGACTTCGCAAAGCTCATGAGGAACGCCCAAAAGGGCGGAACATTCGTGCAGTGTGGTGTGGGAACTCTGGTCGGTGGTGATCAGGCGTACGCCGCCGTTATCCAGCGGGTAGGCAAAGCAGCATTCCGGTTCCAGGAAAGCGTGTTCGGTCCAGGGTGTGTTGAAATGCCGGGTGAGTACATATTTGGAACGGGCGATGGCTTCTTCCGCGTTGCCGCGGGAAACGTGCTTATGCGCCTGTATATTATCTTTATCGGTCTCAAACACCAGCGGCGCGTCCGGTTTCGCGGCCTCTTCCGGCGAGGATACAAAAGGCAGAACTTCATATTCGACTTTGACCAGCTTTTTCGCCGCTTCCAGTGTCTCCCGGTCTTTCGCGCAGACAAGCGCGATGGCGTCTCCGAGATAATGCGTGATCTCTCCCACAGGGATCAGGGTCGGCTGGTCTTTTTTGATATGTCCGATGTAATTTGTTCCGGGAATATCCGCGGCGGTCAGGACGCAGACCACGCCCGGCAGGGCTTTGGCTGCGGCGGTATCGATGGAAAGCACCCGTGCCCGGGGATATTTGGAGCGGACGGCGCTGCCGTAACACATACCGTCTGTGTAAAAGTCGTCGGGATATTTCCCGTATCCCTGGACTTTCTCCGCCACATCCACGCGGTGGACCCGGTTCCCGACGTGCCAGTCGTTGATGGAAGGTTCGGGGATAAAACCGTCCCGCAGGGCTTTGGCTGCCAGCCGGATGGCTTCGATGATCTTGACATAGCCGGTGCAGCGGCAGATATTGTTGCGGATGGCGTAACGGATCTCTTCTTCCGTCGGGTCCGTGTTCCAATCCAGCAGCCCCTTGGCGCAAATCACCATGCCGGGGATGCAGAAACCGCACTGGACGGCCCCGGCTTCACCGAAAGCCCAGGTGTACAGCTTCTTTTCGAAGTCTGTAAGCCCTTCGACCGTGATCACGCTCCTGCCTTCCAGCTGGTGGAGCTTGACGGTGCAGGCTTTGACGGTCTTCCCGTCGATCAGGACCGTGCAGGTACCGCAGGCACCTTCACTGCATCCGTCTTTCGCACCGGTAAGATGCAGCTCGTCCCGCAAATAACGCAGCAGAGACTGGTCTTTCTCTGCTGTAACCGGATTCCCATTAACAAAAAACGAAGGCATGCTGCACCTCTTTTCATTTCTTTTGATCCTATTGCGCCGAAGATGCGGAAATGAGATCAAAAAGCAAAAATCGATATTTGTCTGACAATCAGTATAACATATTTCATTACAATCCACAACCCAAATAAAACGAGAAAACTCATATAAATCCGGTGATATTCTATACAGGAAAAATGAGTATTCAATCAATGAATATTGATTAGGATACAGGATATAGGGATCAAGGAACGAGGATCAAGGAGCAAGGATGTGGCGGCAAGGCGGGAAACAGGGTGTATAGGTAAAAAGTTAAAGATTTATTCCTGACGCTCCCTTTCCTCAAATCAATAATGAAGTGGCTTCAAATTTGTGAAGTGCTCTGAAACCTTGATCCTTGTTTCCTGATCCTACATCCTTGACCTACTGAATCCTACGGCTGCATTCTGAATCCCGAATCCTGCATCATGAATCCTTGCCCCTTCCCCCTTGCCCCTGATCCCTATTTTCACAAAAATTCATCCAAAAGTCATATTTGTGATATGATAAACGTCATTCATCATTGAGGAGGAATTTGATCATGGCGGATAAGATGAAAGTTGGTATTTTGGGAGCAACCGGAATGGTGGGACAGCGTTTTGTGTCCCTGCTCGAAAAACATCCCTGGTATGAGATCGCTGTGCTCGCGGCCAGTGAACGTTCCGCGGGAAAAACCTATGAGGAAGCATTGAACGGACGCTGGCGCATTGACAAGCCGATGCCGGAATCCGTTAAAGGTATGACTGTTCAAAATCTGAACGATGTGGATGGGATCTGCGCGCAGGTGGACTTTGTGTTCTGCGCGGTGGATATGCCCAAAGACGAGATCCGGAAACTGGAAGAGACTTACGCGAAGCATGAAACGCCGGTAGTCTCCAACAACAGCGCCCACCGCTGGACGGAAGATGTCCCGATGGTATTGCCCGAGATCAATCCGGATCACCTGGAAGTGATCGAAGCACAGAAAAAGCGTCTGGGAACCACCCGCGGCTTTATCGCGGTGAAACCGAACTGCTCCATCCAGAGCTACGCTCCGGTCCTGACGGCCTGGAAAGAATTCGAACCCTACGAAGCCGTCGTGACCACCTATCAGGCGATCTCCGGCGCGGGCAAGAACTTTGAAATGTGGCCGGAAATGGTCGGCAATGTGATCCCCTTCATCTCCGGTGAAGAAGAGAAAAGCGAAAAAGAACCGCTGCGGATCTGGGGCAAGGTCGAAGACGGAAAGATCGTCCCGGCCACGTCACCGAAGATCACCTGCCAGTGTGTCCGCGTCCCGGTTCTCAACGGCCATACCGCCGCGGTATTTGTGAAGATGCGCAAGCCTGCCACAAAAGAACAGCTCATCGAAAAGCTGCTGGCTTACAAGGGCGAACCCCAGGAACTGGATCTGCCCAGCGCGCCGAAACAGTTCATCCAGTATCTGCCGGAAGACAACCGCCCGCAGGTCAGCCTGGATGTCAATTACGAAAACGGCATGGGCATCAGCGTGGGCCGTATCCGCCCGGATAGCATCTATGACTGGAAATTCATCGGCCTTTCCCACAACACCCTGCGCGGCGCCGCCGGCGGTGCTGTCCTCTGCGCCGAACTCCTGACCGCGAAAGGTTATATTACGAAAGTCCGGTAACAGACGTAAGACGTAAGTCAGCGTGCCGCGTCTTGTTACTCACATCCTGATGACCGAAATGTTCACATGAATAAAAAAAATGTGGACCTGATCCCGGGACAGCCCGGGAAATAATTAAAACGAAAGAGTGCCGAAGATTCGGCACTCTTTCGTTAAGGTTTACCCGGAGATCTTTTCTCCGCTTCCTCACCGGGATATCTTTTTAGCACATCCCCGGACTCTGCTTTATTCAATATTCTTTAAGGTTTCCTGAAGATATTTTTCTGATCTGACTTATCAGAGTGAGTCCAGATCCATCAATAAATCAAGAAAAAGCCCGGCCTCCAGCCATCAACTTACGTCTAATGTCTTACGTCTATCCTCTGCTTTCAAAATTACGCGTGTCCGGAAAGACGGACGGCATCGGGGAAGACATCCGCGACCTCACCCCGGATCAGGTCGATGAGGTATAAGATCTCCAGCGCCATTTCCTCCGGAGGTATATCCACCGGTATCGGATAGTTATATTTATGATAAAACTGCCGACCTGCCCGAAAGATCCCGAAAGCGCCGATGGGACAAACCAGGTTCCAGTCCAGCAGCATCTCTTTGAGCGCTTCATAACCGGGTCCGATCTCCGCGATCATCGTTGTGTAGAGCTGCACCAGGTGCGCTTCTTCGGTGAGAGGAATGACCATGACCTCCAGCAGAACCGCGTTCCCGGCTTCATCTACCGGGACCATTGCCCGCAGCGTATCACCGAGCTGCGGCCCTACTCCCTCCATCCTTGCGGTCTGATACTTCATCTTTTTCAGCAGCGCTTCGATCTCATTCAATAAAGCATTAATATCCATCTTATCTCCTCCCGTGTCTCTGCACAGACATTTTCCAAATCCTCATCCCGAATCCCTGCCGCGGCTCAGCGATCCGCAGCCTGCCGTCTGTAACCAATGACCTGATTCCTTGTCCCGTATTTCTTATCTCTATTTTACCCTGCTCCGAGTTTTTCCGCCAGCAAGTCTAAAGCTCCTTCCGCGTAACCTCCGTTCTTTTTCCTGTGAACACCCAGCGCGTTGATCACGTGATCTGCGGCCACCGCATCCTCATCATCTGTTTTGAGTGAGTCCCAGCCTGCGGTTTCCAACAGATACCGTGCTCTGTTTTTGTTGATTTGGGCGAAAACTTCCTTTTCCGAGGTGTTCCTCCATTTTCTTCTCATATTTCGTGCGCGTCTGTTATCATCTTTCAGATCTTCAGCTGTCATACCGAGTTCCTGTGCGATCACCCTGCGGCGTATGTGTTTCTTTTTTCCTTTATCATACGCGAATCTTCCGGCTGCCATGGCTCCGCTTGCCAAACCAAGACCTGCGCCGACTGCCGCACCTGCTCCGGTCAGTGTTGCGACCCCCGAGGAAGCGGTAAGGACTCCGGATCCGGTTTTCATTAAGCCGGAGGTGCGGTTGTACTCGGAGACCCATTTCCCCTGATGGAATATCTGCCACAGTTTGTTCTGCATGATTTCCTCCGGTGTCTCAACTTTTTCTTCTTCTTCTATACGCGGTTCCGGAGATTCTGCGGCTGATTCTTCCTCTCTTTCATCAGCTTCAACACCAACTGAGCTGCCGCCGAAACCCGGATCATCCGATAGAACGGTCCAATCCTGCTCGAGTTCCTTTTCAGCTCTTTCGCGCCGTCTTCTTGCCCGGACTCTGCCTTTCAGAAGGTCAATTTCTTTATTGATTTTTCGCAGGGATCGTATGCCGCGGAATGCCTGGACACCGCCGCTCGCCGCGGTCAGCGCACCGGTGGCAATATTCATCCCGGGGATAAAGTCCGCGGCACCACCTACAGTCGCTCCGACCGTGTTCAGAAATTTCGCGCCGCTTGAAAGGACAGTTCCCGCGGAGGATAAAGTATCCATTCCCGCTGTGACGGCATCAGCACTGCTTGCTCCGGCTTTGACGTTTGCCCCTTTCCTGATGGTTTCATGTGCCCCGGTCACAGTATTGACAAGAGCGGTACCGGTGCTTATCAGGGAAGTCGCTCCTTCCAGGAATGGCCCTTCGGTGGTATTGTAATCCTCGGACTGACTTCTGGCACCCCATCTCAGGTCGTCTATGGTGATCAGATCTCCGATCTCATCAGCACCTTTGAATGCGCCGATACCACCATTGACAGCGCCGGCAACAGCGCTCCCTTTCTTCATCTTGCCCACTGAGGAAAAACCGGGACGATACCATCCCATACTGTGGTGCGCAAATTCCCCCAAATCCGAGTCATCATTCATATAAGTTGAACCGGTTGATACACTCTCTTCTTCCGGTAATTCTTCCGGTTCCGAAGAATCGGTAAAGGGGTGTCCATCTTTGTCATATATTTCGCCGTCCTCATCGATCAGGAGAAGCTCTCCGGTTGAAACATCGATAACAGGCTGATATATCTTTCCGTTGATCAGGATCATTTTACCGGCTTCAACGTCATCTTCCTCATCGCCGGTTTCATCTGCTGCTTTCGGATTTACACTTGCCGGGCCTTTTTTATCATTCAGAATTTCCGGCAGATCCGCGGCAATATCCCTTTCGTCATCGTCATCCTCTTCCTCTTCCTCTTCCTTATCAAGATCCAGGAATGGCACCGCGTCGTCATCATCATCATCATCTTCTTCTTCCATGAGCTTTATGAATCTTTCCCTCTCTTCCGGAGATGCTTCCGTAGGCAGACCAAAAACGCTTGCGGGAGGGGGAGCTGATTCAATGACAGCGTCATCAACGGCTGCTGCTGGTGCAGCCGGAGGCCGTCCGTCATAATCATCAATGATGCTGCCAAATAATCCATTCGGTCCGGATAAATTCCGGACGGCAGGCGCGGGCGCGGGCACTGGTGCTGCCGCAGGTGCGCCTTTTGAGGCTGTCTTTTTCCTGAATAAACCTGATAAGGTCCTCTGGACGGTACCGGCGGGGACTGACAGGGAGCCATGTCCGGAAGCACCATGCTGCCTGACGGTATGGACCAGTTCGTGTGACGCGGCCGGCGGTTCAAATCCGCCTTTACCGAAGGATACATCGCTCCCTCGGGCAGCAGCTATGGATCCGTTTCCGCGAACGCTGTTTGGTCCCTCATGGAATCGTTCGGAGGAAAAATCTGATCCCGGCCTGCTCAACATTTCTCTGCGGACTGAATTTGGTGTTCAGGATGTGATCCCCGCGGAAAGACTGTCAGCCCCTCCCTCCGCGGAAGGATTCTGACTGTCTATCATCTCCCGCATCACGCTGTTGGGCGTTCCGGACGGAGGCACGATCGGCATGGCCATCATGAGGCTGTTCGGAAGTCCGGACAAAACCGGCTCCCGGGACAATTCTTCCTCAGGGGCGGATAATTGTTCCTGCTGCGGTTCCCTTGTTTGATTCTCAGCTCTGTCTGCCATAAATCCTGTCCCGGATCGTTCGGATCTGATTTAATTTGTACATACAATTATATCATTGAATAATGAGAACTGCCTGTGAAGAAACAGCGTCAGAGCGTCATCTGATCCCGGACCGGAACGGGGATCACCGGCTTATAAACGCGGAAAGAAAGCTGCTCCGGAAAAAAATGTGGGGACAGTTCCCTCCGGCTCTGTGCAGAGCCTTCAGAAACCGTCCCCTGAACACTGAACTCTGAACTTTGAACTCTAAATAGGTTTTCCGTTCAGGTAGCGCTGGGTGATGTTGCGGTCGTCGCCGGCATAGCAGAAACGTTCCAGGCGCTGGGCGGGTGTCAGCGGGGCGAAGGGATCCTCGATCCCGTCGATCACCAGCGCGTTGAACACATAACCCGGTTCAAAGGTCCCGACATTGCCGAATACGCGGCCTCCCTCTTTGGTTGCCATATAGAAGGCATTGGCGATGTCGATGGTCCTGCCCTGTTCCGGCTCGAAGAACTCCCGGAGCTTCGAGAGACGGATAGCCGAAGCGCACTGGCGGTAAATACCGTTCTGCTGGCCTCCGCCGATGTCGCAGCCGAGGGTGATCTTCACGCCCCGGTCCTGCTGCCATTTCACCGCCATGATCCCGGCGATAATGTTGGCGGTGGAATCCGGGCAGTGCACCGCGATGCAGCCGTACTCGTTCATGACGCGGATATCATCTTCGGTCGGGAAGATGACATGGGCAAAGACGGAAGGTCCGTTTCCCAGCAGTCCCGCTTTTTCATAGATCTGCGCGTCAGATTTGCAGTCGGGGAAGAGCCGCAGGGATTCTCCCGCCTCCCAGCGGGATTCCACCACATGGGTCTGTACGCCGACATGATATTTTTTCCCGAGTTTCCCCAGCCCCCGGATCAGCTCCCGGCTGCAGGTCGGGGCGAAACGCGGGGTAAGGATCGGTTTTACGTTTCCGGACCCGCTGTGTTCATCCAGGAAGATCTCCGTCTCCCGCAGGGATTCCTCCGTGGTCTCGCAGAGGTAGGGCGGGGACTGAAAGTCCATGTTGACTTTCCCCACCAGCGCCCACAGTCCCTTTTCTTCCAGCTTGCGGAACAGGATATCCGTCGCGGTGCGGTGGATCGTCGCGAATATGCAGGCGTGAAAGGTCCCGTGCCGGATCATATCATTGACATAAGCCTCATAGACAGCTTCCGCGTATTCCGGGTCGGCAAAACGTGACTCCTGCGGGAAGGTGTAGGAGTTCAGCCAGTCATTCAGCAGCAGGTCCATCCCGATCCCGCGCTGCACGAATTGCGACGCGTGCACATGCAGGTCGGCGAACGCCGGGATGATGAGCCCGCGGCCATGATCCGTCACCGGGACACCGGCAAATTTTTCCGGGACCTCCTTGTAGATCCCTTCGACCTTTCCCTCTTCCACAGCGATATAGCTGTCCTCATATACATTCAGCTTTTCCCGATCCCCGGAATAAACGATATCTCCGTGATACAGTTCCATCTTATCCTCCTCCCGCCAATCATCCGGAAAATTACTCTATCTATATTGTATCAGCATTAATCATATCACCGAAGCATTTCTGCATCGCCCTGGGACAGCGGGGACGGTTCGCGGTGTCCCTTGTGAACCGCTCCCATAGTCTCTCGTGAATAATAACGAAAAAAGTTAGTCAACTGTAACAAATTTGAAAATACACTTGACATCCCAAGTGAGTTAGTATATATTAACAAATGTTAGATTATACTAATTATTTTGAAAAGGATGATATCTTTTTCAGAAAGGAAGGAGAAAATGATGCCGTTAACGCTGGCTGATGTTGGGGAAGAAAACACGATCAAAAAAATCGGCGGGAACGCCGAGGTCAAAATGCATCTGGAAAATCTGGGCTTTCAGGTTGGCGGTTCGGTAAGCGTCATCAATACCATCAACGGGAATGTTATCGTCAAAGTCAAGGAATCACGGATCGCGATCGGTGAAGACATGGCAAGAAAGATCATGATTTGAGTTAGTCGTTAGTCAATAGTCATTAGTCATCGGTCGGTGGTCAGTGGGTTTGAATTCTATGACATATTGGTAGATCCGAATCGGGACGTAAAGTTTGGAGAAAAGTTTTGGGATGACGGATCAGGAATTAAACTTTGAACTCTTGATAAAACTCTGAACTCTAAAATGAAAGGGGTAAACAGGAAATGAAAACGCTGAGAGATGTACAGATCGGGCAGACTGTCAAAGTCGTAAAACTTCATGGGGAAGGTGCGGTGAAGCGCCGCATCATGGATATGGGGATCACGAAAGGTGTGGAGATCTTTGTCCGCAAAGTCGCGCCCCTCGGTGATCCGGTGGAGATCAACGTACGGAATTACGAATTGTCCCTGCGCAAGGCAGACGCGGAGATGATCGAGGTCGAATAATTGCGGCGGGGTCCGGGTATCTGTTCAGAACGAGTCAAATAGGGCGAAGCTCCTGCTCCGCCAATATTCTGAGCGAAGCTCATACCTCGGAGCAGGTATTTTCGCTGACCCGATCCGCTTACGGAGAACACTTTTAATTTTTTTTATTATTTTATAGTTAGATAAATATAACTTTCATCAGAAAGGATAAGCTTATGGAGATCAGAATAGCCCTCGCGGGCAACCCGAACAGCGGGAAAACTACATTGTTCAATGCCCTCACCGGATCCAACCAGTTTGTCGGCAACTGGCCGGGCGTTACAGTCGAGAAAAAAGAAGGAAAACTCAAAAAACACGACGGCGTGATCATCACGGATCTGCCCGGCATCTATTCCCTTTCCCCCTATACGCTGGAGGAAGTCGTAGCCAGAAATTATCTGATCAACGAGCGTCCCGATGCCATCCTGAACATCATTGACGGGACCAACCTGGAGCGGAACCTTTACCTGACCACCCAGCTCACCGAGCTCGGCATTCCGGTGGTCCTGGCGATCAACATGATGGATGTGGTAGAGAAGAACGGCGACAAGATCAACACAGAGGAACTTTCCCGCCAGCTCGGCTGCAAAGCCGTTGAGATCTCGGCGCTGAAAGGCACCGGTGTGATGGAGGCGGCGGAGGCTGCCATCGACGCGGCGAAGAACGGTAAAACGATCCCGCTCCATACCTTTTCCGGCCCGGTCGAACACGCTCTGGCGCATATCGAAGAGGCCGCGGTCCATGGCTTCCCGGAAGAACAGCAGCGCTGGTATGCCATCAAGATCTTTGAACGGGACGATAAAGTGATGGAGAAGCTGAACATCAGCAGCGACACGCTTTCCCACATCGAAAAAGACATCCAGGCGGCGGAAAAGGAACTGGATGATGACGCCGAAAGCATCATCTCCAATGAACGCTATATCTATATCGCGGAAGTCATCAAGGCCTGCTATAAGAAGCATAAACCCGGCGAACTTACCACTTCCGACAAGATAGACCGTATCGTTACCAACCGCTGGCTCGGCCTGCCGATCTTCGCGCTGATCATGTTCCTTGTCTACTATATCTCCATGGTAGGCGTGGGGGCTGCCGCGACGGACTGGGCAAATGACGGGCTTTTCGGCGACGGGTTCCACCTCTTCGGGATCGGTTCCGCGGAATATGAGGAGAAAGCCGGCGAATACGAAGACGCGAAGACCGCGGTCAGCGCTTATTACGAGATCGACCCCGAAGCTGAGGATTTCGATCCGGACGCGGTCCTTGCGGATCTGAAAGCCTTTGAAAGCACGGAAGAGAGCAAAGTCATCGCCGTGGAAGATGAGGAGACGCTGGAAACCGGTGAACTGACCGTTTACTTCGATAAGGTCCCCGAAATGAGTGATGAGAAAATGGAAGAAGCCGGGATCCTCGGCACCTCTTTCAAAGACGGGGTCGCTTATTTTGAGGAAAAGGGGTTTGATGCCCCGGATCCGGCAGCATACGGTATCTGGATCGACGGTATCCCGGTGCTGGTCGAAAGATTTCTGGATAAGATCAAAGCCGCTGAATGGCTGAAGGGGCTGATCCTGGACGGTATCGTTGCCGGTGTCGGCGCGGTACTCGGCTTCGTCCCGCAGATGCTGGTCCTCTTCCTGCTGCTGGCCTTCCTGGAAGCCTGCGGTTACATGGCCCGTATCGCTTTTGTCCTGGACCGCATCTTCCGTAAATTCGGGCTTTCCGGAAAATCCTTCATCCCGATGCTGATCGGTACCGGCTGCGGCGTACCGGGAATCATGGCTTCCCGTACCATCGAAAATGAACGGGACCGCCGGATGACGATCATTACCACCACCTTCATACCCTGCGGAGCCAAAGTTCCCTTCATCGCCATGATCGCCGGCGCGATCTTCAACAAGTCCGCCTGGGTCGCCACCGGCTCCTATTTCATCGGCATGGCTGCCATCATTATTTCCGGCATCATGCTGAAGAAAACGGCGATGTTTGCCGGCGAACCGGCTCCCTTCGTAATGGAACTTCCGGCCTACCACTGGCCGACCCTTGGCAACGTCCTGCGCTCCATGTGGGAACGGGGCTGGTCCTTCATCAAGAAAGCCGGGACGATCATCCTGCTTTCCACGATCTTCGTCTGGTTCACATCCTACTTTGGCTTCACGGAGGAAGGTTTCCGGATGCTGGGCGAGGATGAGCTGGAACTCTCGATCCTCGCGAAGATCGGCGGAGCCATCGCCTGGATCTTCACACCCCTCGGCTGGGGTGACTGGCGCGCCGCGGTGGCTTCCTTCACCGGCCTGGTCGCGAAGGAAAATATCGTCGGGACCATGGGCATCCTTTATGGCAGCGGTGATGCCACTGTCTGGCAGGCGCTTCGCCTGGCGTTCACCAATGTGACAGCCTTCTCCTTCCTGGTTTTCAACCTGCTTTGCGCTCCCTGCTTCGCGGCCATCGGTGCCATCAAGCGGGAAATGAACAACGCGAAATGGACCTGGTTCGCCATCGCGTATCAATGCGGCTTCGCTTATGTTATCTCCCTGATGATCAACCAGTTCGGCGGCCTCTTCACCGGAAATGTCAATGTGGTGGGCCTGATCGCTGCCGCGGCTGCTTTAGGTGTGATCATTTACATGCTGTTCTTCAAGTCCTATACCGAAGCCACCAGGCTTACAGAGAAGGTTGCTGCCTGATGCTGAAAGGAGGCTGAAATGCTGAACTGGTTCGCTGAAAATGCCGGAACGATCGTGGTCTCCATGGGGCTGGCGGTGCTCGTTGCCCTGATCATCCGCGGGATGGTCAGGGATCACAAAGCCGGGCGGAGCTCCTGCGGGAACGCCTGTTCTCACTGCCCGATGAGCAAAGCCTGTCACCGGAAGAAGATCCAACAGCCGAAGAGGATGGGCTCATGCTGAAAACCACGCTGGAGATCGAAGGCATGATGTGCGGGATGTGCGAAAGCCACATCAATGACGCCATCCGGAATCATTTCCGGGTGGAGAAGGTCTCGTCATCCCATTCCAAAGGCCGTACCGAGATCATATCGGAAGAGATCCCGGACGAACAGGAACTGAAAAAAGCACTCTCCGCCCTCGGATACGACCTGAAAAGCATCCGCACCGAGCCCTATACAAAGAAGAAATTCCTGTTCTTCTGACCGGGACAAAACCGGGACTGTCACCGAAGGCTCAACCCTGAGCCGGAGGTGACTGTCCCTTCTCATTGGACGGCTTCAGGGCTGTACCCGAAGGGGACTGTACCCGTGGTAACTCACTCCCATTTCGGAAATAACATGTTCGAGCTGGGATCACACTCAAAGGGTACAGTCTCCTTAAGCTGCAATCCCCATAAGAACTGCCTCTGGTTTGGATTTGGATCCGAAGTGACTTAGGTACATAATATCAAAATATTTTTACTCATAATTTTTGAGATTTAGTCAGGACAAAAAGGGTGAAAACAGCCCTTTTTTCTTTTTTTAAGTGGCAAACTCGGGCATTACCACATTTTCGAACTTTTGTCAACCCTCAATGTTGAGGGTTTACTTTTTTAAATTTCCATTCTATACTCTAAGAAAAAACAGTCAATGGTCAATAGTCATCAGCAGGTGGCCGGCAGTCAGCAGGGATCCGTACTAAGGTTTCAATAATACCGGAAGGAAGCAGATTACCGGAAACAAATTTGAACCGCGGAATATAAAAGGGCGGGGAAGAAAGGACCGGATCGGAATGGAAAAGCATACAAAAATAAGCACCGATACAGAAAACATACCGGAGATCCATTACTACCGCAAAACGGACAGGCTGCCGTTTGAGGAGCTGGATCCGGACTACTATTCCCCGAAGGACATCACGCAGATCATCAGCACCCTGTACAAAGATCTGGTCTACATGGAGCAGTACGCCATCAAGATCAACCGCTTTTCCGATGATTACCGGACCGTCTCCCGCGGGCTGGAAGGCGTCCTGCGGAAAATGGGCAGTCTGCTGATCACCAAAGCAGTACTGGAACAGCAGGGATACCAGGTTCCCGTCCCGGAAGATCTTACGCTCGGCCGTCTTTATCTCACGGCGAACTATCATTTCAGCAAGACCCATGCCGCCATCGTCGGCATACAGCTGCAAAATCCGAAACTGTATCTTGCCCTGGTGGCGCAGGAGATCCGCTGGGCGACCCTTCTGGAACGCCTGGACGCGACCGAACAGAAAATAAATGATATCCGTGAAGGAAAAATAACCGTCCGCAAAAAGGACCGGAAAGCGGTGTCAGCAGAAAAGTCCGGAGCGGACCTTTCTTCCGTGTCTGTCAGCGCATCCGGACCTTCCGCGCTGCCGGTCGTCAATGAACTTCTGCCGGATG
>DAIMGK010000011.1:0-49156 GCA_036723985.1 Flexilinea sp. | reverse complement strand
ATTCAAGTATGAGTATGCGGTAAAAGTCCCGCATATCTCAACTCTGAAATCTGAAATCTGAACTCTAATTTCTATCTCTCGTCGTAGTAGAGGTGGAAGATGCGGTTGTAGGCGCCGAGAAGAACCTTTTTGACGAGAGGAATTTCAGCTATACGACTTTTTTTGTTTTCTTTCTTCTCTTTTTCTCCGGTTTCCGGGAGAGGACTGTCCAGCGTATTGCTCATATTCATGGCGCAGGGCTGTTCCGTCATCAGCCTCAGATAGCCCTTCTCATTCATCCGGGTATCCAGCTGACGGACCTGGCCCATGGGACGATCCATCTGAAACGGAAGAAATTCCCGCAGGACTTTTTTATACGCCGTAAACTGCCAGTGGGAAGCCCCCACCATTGCCTTTACCCCATGATACGTCAGTCGGTGGTCCGTCGTCTCTGCATAATGGGCAGCGATCTCTTCCTCCGACTGCCCGAGGCTCAGATCGAACTCACGGAACACCTCAAAGGGGATCAGATCGCCCTGTTCATGTTCCGCATCCTGATCCTCATCTGCCCATTTCAGTGTTGCCGTGTAAAGATCCGCGTTCGTACGGAACGGGCGGGCAGTGACCATTCCCACATTCGGATAAGTCTCAAGAATTGCCAGCGACCGCTGCAGCCAATCCGGCGTGAAAAGGCAGTCATTGTCCGTATATGCTATGATCTCACCGGGCGCCCCGTCCAGGATCACGTTCCAGGCGCCGCCCTTACCGAGATTTTTTTCGGAGAAGATCAGATACTGTATCCGTTTTTCCGCCTGTTCCTTCAGCAGGAATTGTTTGATCTCATCACAGCTGCCGTTGTCAAAGACAAGCACATCAAAATCCTCATCCAGTTTCGTCTGATAGATCGAATCAAGGCAGGCTTTGAGGACGCCGCCCATTTCAGCGTAAAAACCGCTGAGAAAGGGGATATAATTCAGGACCGCTACCGTAACACGGGCGGGTTTCGCGACACTCTTCACAAATTTTGCCGGATTTTGACCGATTCTCGTCATGATTTCCCCCTGTTTCTGAATTCGGCATAAGCCTTTTTGGGATGGAACAGCGCGAAGGACGCATCCCCGAGCGTCTTTGATTTAAGGCTTACCAACGGAAATATTTCCATTTCCCGGAACAGTTTTTCTTTCGTATTTACAGGGATCCTGCGGATCTCACCCTTCGCGTCCAGCTCGTAATTACAGTCGTGAAGCGTGAAAATCGTCCGTTTGCCGCCCGCTGCTTTGACATTCTCCGCGGACTCAGGCTGCCGGTAATGCGGCAGTCCGTTGGGCAGATGCGCGTAATCATGATCCTGATGGATAATGTTGATGGCATTGCTGCAGTTGATCAGCTTCCAGCCCTTTACCCGGGCTTCATAAAACATCCAGTTATCCCATCCGCTGCGGCCGATGGCAAACGCGGGGATCTCCTGAAATATCTCTCTCGGGTAAATAAAATAATCACTGCCGCCTGCCGGATGCCTCCGCCCTCTTGCCTTCAGATCCTTGTCAAATTCAGCTTCCCAGCCTTTCGAAAAATCAAGATCGCGCCGAACATCCAGGTCCCAGCGCTGTCCGACAAGCAGAAAGGACTTTTCCTGTTCAAGAACTTTCCGGGAAACCTCAACAAAATCCGGTTTCAGGATAATATCCGCGTTGACATACGCCAGCAGCGAGGAGTCGGAGTTTTCTCTGGCAAGACGGAAAATATCATCAAGCATCGGCGTACCGGAAGCGTTGCGCTTTACATCCTTGATATATCTGACGCCGAGTGTCCGGGCATTTTCTTCCACACCGGGATCGTCCCCGATCAGCAGAATGTCGACATCCTCGCCCAGCGCCTTCCATGACCGGATCGCGTTCCGCTGGATCATGGCAATATGATCCCGGTCAAACCCCTTCGGCGTAATAAAAATCGTGATCAGACTCATCTGTCTACCGTCCCAAACCCCTCATGAAAAACACAACTCACTATCGACCAATACCTATCAACTTTTGACTATTGACTAATTGATCCTCTCATCGACTACTTTCATTTCTTTCGCGTGAGAAGACGCATTGATCATTTCGAGATCCGGATTTTGACGGATAATTTCCAGCACATCATGCCAGCCCGCGGTTTCCGGATCCGTGATCTTTTCAAACAAAGCCTGCATCATGGCATAATCTTCCGGTGTATCCACCGTCCAGCGATGCGCTCCGTAATCCTCCGGATCATCCAGGATCCGGACCTTACACCGTCCCGGCGTATCATAAAACCAGGGCATCACATGTTCCCGTTCGTATTTCTCCTCAGCCGTTTCCCACGCCTTCTTCAGCAGCGGCATGGAAACGATCTCCGCGTCCAAACCGATGGGGTAGGTCCGGTGCCATGGCGGGGGAAGCCTGTTCGCCGCGAAATCAGCATCCTCTCTGAGGTAAAAATCAAACAGCTGATCGATCAGTTCCGCGTCGATCAGAGGACAGTCAGCGGTAACGCGGATGATCACATCCGCATCCGCGGCTGAAGCTGCCTGATAATAACGGTCCAGCACATCAAATTGGGAGCCGCGGTAGATCATGACGCCATGTTCATTGCACCAGGCCTCAATAGGATCATCGGAACTGTCAGTCGTGGTAGCGACCATCACCTTGCTGACCGACTTTGATTTCGAAGCCCTTTCGGTCACCCATTGCAGCATGGGTTTATCACGTAACGGCAGCAGCACCTTCCCCGGAAGGCGGCTTGACTGCATCCTTGCCTGAATGATCAATATTGTATTCATGATCCGATCGCTTTCCTGTACGCGGTTTGAATTTTCTTCTTATTCTTATTCCAGTCCGCCTTTTCTTCGATCAAAGCTCTGGCAGCCCCGGCATATTTTTTCAGTTCACTTCGGTTCCGGGCGCACCATATCATTTTCTCAGCCAGTTCCCTGACATCCCTTGTTTCGAATATAAGGCCGTTTTCTCCATCCCGGACCCATTCCAGGTTGCCGGGGATCCGTGACATCAGCACCGGGATCCCGCAGCCCATCGCTTCCAGAAGCGAAACGGAAGAGCCGTCCACAATGGAAGCGCTGACATAGAGATCGCAGGAGCGGTAATAATCGACCAGCATATCATTCGGCTGACGGCCGAAAAATCTGATCTTGCCGCCGTTTTCATCATTCGCGGCGATCTCCTTCAGGACCGGCATCTGACTGCCGTCTCCCAAAAGGACCAGGCGCATTTCCGGGACCGTCCTGACCGCGGTGAGGAAAGCCCGGACAGCTGTCTCCACGTCATAATTCGGTTCCATCGTCCGCAGGGAAAGGATCAGAAAATCACCGTCCTCCGCGATCTTTTCACGGAATGCCGAAGCCTTCGGGGAAAAACGTTCCACATCGATCCCCCAGGGGAAGATCGTGGCCCTCTCCCTGTCATATCCCAGCTCAGCCGCCTTATCCAATTCCATATAGCAGTCGCCCAGGAACCAGTCTGCCTGAGAAAGGGCGAAGCGGGCCCGTTCCAGCGCGACCGGTATCGTTTCGATCTCACGTCCCAGGTCAAAACCCCAGGACATCGCCGTATGCGGATGAAGCCCCGCTTTTGCTGTCAGATACGAACAGTCCGTCAGCGGGCCGCTGTGGACCACATCCGGCTGAAGCTCCCGATATACTTTTTTCAGCTCTTCGGCGGCATCCGCTCCATCAGCCGTGATATCGAAGGGAGCTTTTCCGTATTTCCAACTGACAACATGGACCGCATCCGGCAGCGGACGTCTTTCATAGACATTTCTTGTCTCAAGCCGCAGGTAATAAACATCATCTCCGTTTTCACAAATTGCCTTCAGAAAACGGAAATCATGCGGTGTGTAATCCCGGGTAAAATAGAGAACTTTCATAGATGGACCCAAATCAGACCGGCAGATGCTATGAAACCAGGTCTGTCCAGCGCAGTTCAACGCCGAATTTCAGATCCTTCACGGCTTTTGTCCCGACGACCTGTCCGATCTCCGGCGGCATGATGGCGCCTTTCACCGCGGGACGGAGCACATCGATCATATCACGGGTGATCGTTTCTCCCGCTTTGATGTCTCTGGCGGCACGCAGGCAGCGGCGCTGGATGACACAGGTCTCCTGTTCATTCCCGGCGATAAATTTCTCCCGGGATCCCAGCGCGTTCTCCAGCTGACGGGTATTGACGACCATCTCTTCCCAGCTCTTCGGGTTCATGGCGAATTTATGATCCGGACCGATCCTGTTGTTATCGTCCGTGAAATGTTTCTCGATCACCCGGGCGCCCAGCGCGACCGCGCCAAGCACTGTCGCATGCCCCGCGGTATGGTCGGAAAGCCCGAGGATCAGGTCCGGCCAGATCT
Source organism: Flexilinea sp. (assembly GCA_036723985.1). Classification (GTDB taxonomy): domain Bacteria; phylum Chloroflexota; class Anaerolineae; order Anaerolineales; family Anaerolineaceae; genus Flexilinea. The sequence goes on along the minus strand of DAIMGK010000011.1, from coordinate 44,800 downwards.
GATGATAGGTCTCCAGTACCCGCAGATGGATGTGCTTAAAGTTTTCCACATCAGCCGTGTAGTTGGTATTGCACTGCATCAGGACCAGTTCGGGGTTGATGGGCAGAATGGCGTCAACAGCACGCTGAACGTCGGCAAAATTGGATGCTCCCGTCGCCAGCAGCACCGGTTTCTGCTTTTCCGCGATCTTTTCGAGGGCTTCCACCCAGTCAATATCACCGGAACCGATCTTATAAACATTCACATACGGATCCAGCCAGTCGATACTGTCAAAATCATAGGGTGCGGAGAAATATTCGATGCCCTCTTTTTCACAGCATTCTTTCAATTCCGAAGACCAGCGGTCCGGGACCGACGCGTCCTGATAGACCTCGAAAACAGATTTCTTCCATTTGGACTGATGGCTCTGCTGTCCGCCCATGGTCCTGAAACCGTAATCCGACACGATCTTCGCGGCTTTGAAATTCTGGAATTTCGCCGCGTCCGCGCCGCTTTCCTTCGCCAGATGGATCAGCATTTTCGCCCGTTCCAGATCCCCGTCATGGTTTGCGGCGATATCCGCCACAAAATATACCGGTCGGTCATAACCGATGATTGAATTTCCGATTTTGATCTCCATTTTCTATGCCTCCGCTTATGCCGGATATACGCAATTCCGGATCTTCTGACGCAGACCCGATTTGGTATCCTGATAAAATCGTTCCATACATGAATCCTGTGACGGGAGTTCATGGCCCAGTATAGACCGCAGCTTATCCGTGTTCATGATCAGGTTCGGGGAACGCTTCGCGGTCAGTCCGCCATCCTTCCAGGATATCGGGCGGACCAGGTCCTCATCAAATCCGAATTTTCTCGCGACGGACCGTCCGAATTCATACTTGCTCTGACAGTCCGCGCTGAATACATGACAGATGCCTTTCGCGTCCGTATCGATCAGTTCGCTGAGGATATCCGCCAGTTCACGGACGTACAGCGTATTGAAAAAGACATCCCGGAACCCGTTCACGGGGTTTCCCGCCTGAAGATTGTTATAGAAAAACTCCACCAGGCTGCGTGTGCCGCTTGTGCTCCAGCCGTAAAAATTGACCCTGGCAACCAACGCGTCCGGATAAGCATCCAAAACATTCCGTTCACCGGCAAGTTTCGTCGCCGCGTAGCGGCTGATGGGATGGGTCTCATCCTCTTCCCGGTATCCGTCCGCTTTGCGTTCTTCCCCATCAAAGACGGCATCCGTCGAGATGTGGATAAAGCGGATATTCCGTTTTCCCGCCGCGGCAGCAAAGTCCCCGGGGACCCGGCTGTTGATCATTTCCGCGGTCTCCGGCTCCCTTTCACACTGGTCGATATTTGCCATCGCAGCGCAGTGCAGGACTGCATCCGGCCTGACCCTGTCAAGCAGATCATTCAGATCCGTTTGCAGCAGGTCCGCCTGAATGGCCTGAAAAGGAGGATCGATCAGGCGCGTCCGGTTGATCTGTCCGTAAACCGAATACTTATCACTAAAAATATTGCAGAAATTCAGGCCCAGCAGGCCGGAAGCTCCGCTTACGAGGATGCGTTTCAACTCAGTGTCCCTGTTCGAATGCTTCCTGGAAAGGTTTGATCATCTCTTTGACGCCTTCCAGATCCAGCCATTCGGTATTTGTATTGCTGGCGTAGCGGAAGCCGTCGGGCAGCTTTTTCCCGACCTTTTCCCATTCTTTCCCAAACCAGAGCGTCCCGGTAGGCTGTACCACGAACATATCGTCCAGTTCCACAGCCGAACGGGCTTCGTCTTCCGACACGAGTACCTCATGCAGCTTTTCACCCGGGCGGATACCGCTGTATACGATCTCACATTCGGGGGCGATGGCCGCGCCGAGGTCCTTGACCGACATGCTCGGGATCTTCGGAACAAACACTTCCCCGCCATGCATCTGTTCGATGCAGCGGATCACGAAACGAACGCCCTGTTCCAGAGAGATCCAGAAACGGGTCATCCGTTCATCCGTGACTGTCAGCTTTCCGGTATGCCGCTGCTGCAGGAATACCGGAACCACCGATCCGCGGCTGCCCACGACATTCCCGTAACGGGTGCAGCTGAACCGTGTCTCCCGTCCGCCGGCATATGAATTGCTTTGTATGAACAGTTTTTCAGCGCCAAGCTTTGTCACACCGTACAGGTTGACGGGATTGACAGCCTTATCGGTGCTGATCGCGAGGACCTTCTTCACACCGCAGTCAAGCGCTGCATCGATAACATTTTGAGAGCCGAGGATATTCGTTTTGATGGCCTCAAAAGGATTATATTCACACGCGGGGACCTGTTTCAGCGCCGCCGCGTGAACGACAATATCCACATCTTTAAATGCCCGCTTCAGCCGGTCCAGGTCCCGGATATCTCCCAGAAAATAACGAAGGGAAGGATCGTCAAAACCGTTGATCCGCATCTCGTGCTGTTTTAACTCATCACGGCTGAAAATTATGATCTTTGCCGGGTGATATTCCTTCAGCATGATCTCAATAAATTTTTTCCCGAAAGATCCTGTTCCCCCGGTAACCAAAACTACTTTATCTTTCCAATTCATATCTAAATGATCCTTTCATATTCCCTGCTCTGCGAATATCTTTTATTTTTCCCCATAATTCAATTTACATATTCAGATACATGACCGGCACATTTTTATCTATACGAAATATTCCGAATAATCACAACAATTTCTGAATAAAACAAACCGGAAATCTTTCCGGTGTTTCTGCTTATTTCGTTTGGTCTGCCGCACCTTTTCTCATAATGATCATCGGATACTGGCCGTATTCACCGTAATAATGCGGATCCTGTTCTTCTTTGGCAAACAGACGCCGCAGGGCGCTCTTTCCGTACGGCGGATGGATCAAAGCCCGCAGCCAGCGGACGCTGACACTTCGCCAGCAGCGTATTTCAATGCTGCAGTTTCCGCCGCCCAGGGCTGCAAGTTCATTGCGAATCCAATCGGCATCCATTTTCCGTACAAATGTACCGGTCGCCTTTGATTCCCCGGACATCGCTTTTTCTTTCGGTTTTCCGCTTTCTTTCCCCCGCAGCCGCGCGATAAAACGGCCGATTTTTTCCGTGGCTTCGACCCGGCTCTGCCATGCCTGCATCATTTTGGATTCCGTCCAGCCGTTGACCACAACGGCTGTGGCACCGTCTTTCAGCACACGATACGTCTCCTGCCAGGCTTTTTTCTGGTCGTCCAGGTCCAGGTGATGGAAGGTATGCAATGAGACCATGGCATCCATGCACTCCGGTTTAAACGGCAGATTCGCCGCGTCACAGACCACAAAAAAACCTTTCTCCCCGATGCGCGCCCGGGCTTCTTTCAGCGCGGTATATGAGATGTCCGCGCAGACCCGCCTTTGAAAATGCTCCGAATACGTCAGATATTCCGGATACTGGATCGGCCCGCAGCCGACATCCATAATGAACCTTCCGCCCTTTTCAAAATAGGGCGTTATGCGCATATGGCAGCGATGGATGTACTCGGCGGATACCGGACGAAGGTCCTCGTAACGGGCATTCTGGTAGTATCCGGAGCTTTCTTTGCTCCATCCGATCGCGTCGTAAAACCTGCGGACTTCCTGTTTCTTATCCTGCTCGTTCATTTCTGCCCTTTTTGGCTGTAGATCTCACCCCAATCCAAAGGTTTTCCGACCATATAGGAGAAGGTCCGGCTGAATTCCTCCTGCCCCTGCTCGCTGAAGACATAAGACATCGGACGTTTTTCGTAATCGTCCCACATTTTCACCAGATGCCAGGGGAAGGGGCGCGCGTAATCGAAGAAGAATGCATACGCGTACTGCCAGGCAAGCTTTACCTGGTCTTCGGAAAGTTTCGCGGATGCCGGATTGTCCAGCACATTGCCGATCATCTTATAATAACTGACCCAGCTGTCCGGATCCATCGTGAAACCGCGCCCGCGGTAATGTGTCTGACCGCTGACGATCACCGGTACACCGCTCATGGGCATCTCCAATCCCATCGTTGTCGTATATACCAGGCCCACGGTGGCAATATCGACCAGATCATATGAATTGATCTTGTCTCCGGGCCGGATCAGATGAATATGCGACGGGAGCATGGGCATCAAACGGTTCACGACATCCACCATGGATTGTCCATGGGTCAGCGCCTCACCGGGATGAACGCGGATGATCAGCTGAGCGTCTTTCCGTTCAGCGAAATACTGGACCGTTCTTTCGATCCATTCCGCCATATTTTTTGAAAAAGTCTGGCGTCCCAGTGTCAGGCTGTCACCCAGCACATTGGTAGCCAGGAACACGATCGGACGGTTATCAAGCCGCAGATCCGCACGGATCTTTTCCGAACCGACCTTTTCGCTTCCCTGCCATCTGCGGGTAAAGTTGCCCCAAAGGTCCGCCCGCTGCCGTGCCGCGAGCATGTTCCGCATTTTTTCAAATTCCTCATCATTGATGGGAATATCCTTGCGTGCCTTCCAAAGGTCATCAGTCTCCTGCCGCATCACCTCACGGTTCTGCGCTATCCAGATGCGTTTGCGCTGTTCACCGAATTCATAGGTCGTCACAGGGATCTCCATCCATTTCGCGATGCGGTAAAGGACGCCCATTTCCTGGATCGTTCCGTTCGGGACGATCACAAAATCGGGTCTGTTTTCCAGCAGCCAGGCATATACCATCCGCGCGAAATTCTCATTCTGGGTGATGCGCATTTGATAAAGGGGATCGTCTTTCGAAAAATCCTCGACCTGCAGCGTATACTGCGTGTCATAGGCACTGACTTCTTCTATGATTTGATTGATCTCCTCGGGGAGTTTTTTGTAGGAAGGGTGAAGTGGCAGAAAAGAAACGATATCAATATATTTCTCAGCGCCTTCAAGGATCTTTTTTGTGTAAATATCCTGACGGCGCAGGTCAAATTTATTGACCGGTTTCTGCCAGTCCGAATATGGCAGGTAGCCGAAGGTCACATGATGACCGATCGCGCCAAAATACAACGCAACTGTCGCCGCATGTTCGATCCAGTAATGCAGTGAAGCAAAGACAAAAATCTTTTTCGGCTCCTCACAGGCCTTTTTTCCGGATTCGATATCTTTGAGCATTTGCGGTAAATTTGCCTGAATATTCTTCAGTGAATATCTCGTAAACGGCTGATTTTTCTTTTTCAGCTCATAATAGAATTCTGCCGTCAGCGGGATCTCCCCCAAAATATTACGAATCATTTCTTTATAATTGGGCATAAACTACACTCCCTTCGATTCTATTTCCCAGTTCAGTCTGGGACGAATCAATCCGGCACGGGGTTCCGGCCATTGCGTTCCGGGAGCCCCTGTTCCATTTACATTGAAAACCAAAGCCTGCTCGTCATGGAAAAATGTTTTGATTTTAAACATACTTGCGTTCACACCGATCACAAAACGGCCTTCATTGAGGAAATCGGCCGGGATCGTGCAGCGGCTGACATAAGTTCCCGCTTTTCTGGTACTGAATCGTTCGTATTTTTCCGGGTCGTCGACATCAAATGATGTCAGGACAAATTCTCCCCGGGTACTGATAATATATATTCCTACACGCAATCCGTTGATGTCTTCATCCAGTTTATACTCAAATTCGACGTTCAAAGATTCCGTCGAGCGGACAGTATCAGAGACATGTCCGGCTTCCGTAAGGACACGAATGCGTATCGGATGGAACGGAGCGGGATCCAACGGCAATTCATCCGGCAGCCACTCCCGCTGGCCTTCCTGTGAAAACCCGCTGGAGAGATAATAATCGACAGCTTCGGCTGTCGGAGCCTGCATCACAACTTTCCCGCGTTCCAGAACGACCGTCTGTTCCGTCAGACGCATGATCGCGGACATATTATGGCTGACGAACAACACCGTCCTGCCCTGATGGGCGACATCGCTCATTTTTCCCAGACACTTCCGCTGGAATTCCGCGTCACCGACTGCCAGCACCTCATCCACGACCAGAATTTCCGGATCCAGATGAGCGGCGACAGCAAAGGCAAGGCGAAGATACATACCGCTGGAATAGCGCTTCACCGGCGTGTCCACAAATTTTTCGACCTCGGAAAACGCAATGATCTCATCGAGTTTCTGTTCGATCTCGGCATGTTTCATCCCCAGGATCGCACCGTTCAGGAAGATATTCTCCCTGCCGGTCAGCTCCGGATGAAAACCTGTACCCACCTCCAGAAGCGAACCGATCCTGCCCCGGATCACGGCATTTCCTTCCGTCGGTTCCATCACGCGGGAAAGGATCTTCAGCAGAGTGCTTTTTCCGGCTCCGTTACGGCCGATGATGCCGATCGCCTGTCCTTCCTCGACTTTAAAACTGACGTCTTTCAATGCCCAGAAGGAATTGTCATTTGTCATTTTGGCATGCAGCCTGGCCTGCGGCGCCTGAAGAAATCCGGCAAGAGACTCCCGCAGCGTATTGTAACTTTTCGGTGATATACCGATACGGAAGCGTTTCCCGATTTGATTTACTTCAACAGAATACTTTGTCATCCCCCGCCTCACTAAATCAAATCCGCGAACTGACGTTCCATATGCCGGAAATAATACAATCCGCCCATCAGAATGATCAGCGAAATGATCGCGCTGAAGATCATGCTTTGCAGCGGTATCTCTGTATAAATGCCCAGAAAGGCGGAACGGAAACCGTTTACCACACCTACCATCGGGTTGAGGTTGTAGATCATGGCCCATTTCGGGTCACTGATCAGCGTGGACCCGTAAGCGATCGGGGTGATATACATCCAGATCTGGGTGATAAAGGGGATGATGATCCCGACATCCCGGTACATGACATCCATGGCGGAAAACCACAGGCTGACGCCGAAGGACGTCATCACGGTCAGAAGCAGATAATACGGGATCAGCAGAATGTATAAGTTGGCATGAAAACCATAAACGATCATCATAACGATCAGGATCGGCAGTGCTACGAAGAAATCGACCAGCGAAGCCAATACACTTGCCAGCGGCATGATGATCCTCGGGAAATAGATCTTGGTGATCATATTCCGGTTTGCTACCAGGGATTTACTGGCATTCCGCATGGAGTTTTCGAAAAGCTGCCAGGGAAGAAGGCCCGCGATGGAAAACAGCGGGTATGGGATCCCATCGGAAGGGACTTTTGCGAGTCCTCCGAAAAACACGGAAAAAACCACCATGGTCATGACCGGCTGAATGACAGCCCAGGCTACCCCAAGGATCGTCTGTTTGTAGCGCACCTTCAAATCACGCCATGTCAGAAAGAAGATCAATTCCCGATAAAGGAACAATTCCCTTAAATCGACCATTTTCCAGCCTTTTGTGGGTTGGATGACAGTCTGGAATTTTTCCGCGTTTTCAGTATTCAATTCATGCCAGCTTTCTTTATTCTCTCGCAGGGACTGCGTCTCGGTTTTCAATAACAGATGATCCGGAAAAAACCGTACAGCCGGTCACAAAAACCTTATTTTCGTATAAATGATCCGTCCGGTCCATCAGCCTCTCTCCGGGTCCTCATAGAACATTTTCAGGCCGACGATCCTGACAACAGGATACTCCGGGGCGGGGGCATCAAGCACGCCGATATTTCTTTCCATACAGGTCAGGCGGCAGATCTCATGGACATCCCCTTCTCCGTCCAGATAAACTGATTTAAAGGCATCTTCAGTGCATTGATCCAGCACATCATTCATTCTGCCGCGTATCAGACGATATAATTCAAAGGAATTGTGGATATAATCGACAGTCAGTTTTGCCCGGAGAGCGATCCCTTCCGGTGTAATAATATATTTCAGTTTTCGTTTTTCACAGCGCTGAATTTTTACAAAACCCTTTTCGATCAGGCGTTTTAAATGCCAATTGACCGTGCCGATCGCCACGTTCATCTGATTCGCTAATGTCGCCTGTGTTGCGTCAGGGTTGTTCTCGATCTCTTCTAATATATCAAGATCGCATATTTTTTCAGCATTCGTTTTTCCGGTCATTTCATTTCCAAATGGTCCTAAAGACCCATTTTAAAATTCAACAACTGAATTATACTCCGAATGTCTGTTTTCGTCAACCTAAGGACCGATAACGCATTAATCGAAAAATTTCAGCATACGGTCACATTTTTCCATATATGCCTTTTTTTCAGCGGGATCACTGAGGGAACAATCGATCCCGACGGAACCGCTGCCGCCCAGACCGCCCCTTTCCAGAAGAACGTTTCCGAGATGGCGGATCACACCTTCGTTTCCGTCAAATATCCTGAAATCCGGGAATAAGCGCCGGATCATCGGACGCAGAAATACATAATGAGTGCAGCCAAGCACGATCGATTCTGCAGTTGTCCGGTAAGGTTCCAGTATCTTTACCAGATAATCTTCCGTTTCTTTTCCCGCCGGATCTATTTCGACAAGCTCCATCAGACCGGGGCAAGCCATGGGAACGATATCCCTGCCCTGTTCATATTGTATCAGCAGATTCCGGAATTTTTCCTCACGGATCGTCAGGCTGGTCGCCAGTACGATGATCTGCCCCTGAGAATTCAGGACCGCCGGTTTCAGCGCGGGCTCCATCCCGATGATCGGGATATCCATCACGCCGCGCAGATACGCCGCCGCGGCGGAAGTGGCGGTATTGCAGGCGAGAAGGATGACTTTTAAATTCCGGCCCGCGTACCGGTCTATGATCCCGATCAGCAGTTTGCGGATCTCATCCGGCTGCCGGTCCCCATAGGGGGCGTTTGCGGCATCCGCGAAAAAGCGGAAATTCTCCATCGGCATTTTCTTTTTCGCTTCCGCAAGGACAGATATGCCTCCGACTCCGGAATCGATCATTAACGTAAAACCATTTTTATCCATGAGCGATCTCTCTGTTCCTGTTTCCGGACACCCGGGAAACCCGGTCAGTCATCCGTATCTGTTTCCCAATCCGTATCCCAATCCCGATCCGTTTCCGTATCCGTGTCATACAGATATTCGAGCCCGTCCTTCAGTTTCGAACTGAATTTGTCCATCAGTTTTTTCGTGACGGGACCCGGCACATCCTTTTTCATAATGATACCATCGATCGAACGGACCGGAAGGATCGAACGGCTGGTACTGGAAATAAAGGCCTCATCAAGCCGGCCGATCTCTGATAGCTTCACGGGCAGAAAGATCACCGGGATATTCAGATTATCGGCAATCTCCAGGATGAAATCTCTTGTCGTACCGGAAAGCACACCATATTCGGAAGTAAAAACGGTATCACCGATGATGCCGAAGAAGTTGCTGCTCAGCCCTTCGAGTATATTTCCTTCCGGTGAAACCATCAGGATCTCATCGAAAGCGTCCTTTTCCTGTTTACGGATATCCGCGGCACGGGAAAGGAAGCTGCTGAGTTTTGCTTTGGGATTTTCACGATGGGTCTTCGCGGTCCGGCAGATGATCCCCTGTTCATATTTCTCCGGAGCCGGAACAGCCAGCGGTTCCATGGCAAAATAGAACCGTCCGATATTCCTTTCCAGGTCGACCGTCACCCGGATCCGCCTTTCGGGAGTCGGATCTGAACTGTTGGGCGTACCGGCAACCAAAGCGGTCAGCGTCGTTTTCAGATCATCCCGGTCAATATGGATCTCATGCCCGGCTAAGCGTGCGGTTTCCTCCAGACGGTCCAGGTGCTTTGTCAGGCGCAGAACACCGAAACTGTTATATGTGCGGAAAGTCGTATAAGCGCCGCCGGGGGTGCATTTTTCCGTTTCCGCGATGGTTTTTGTACCAAGCTCGATCGTATCGATTTTTCCGTTTACGACCGTCCAAAAATTCGTATCCGACTGCCAGAAAATCTCACTCATATTTTTTCAGATCCTCAATTGTATCAATATCGTGTAATATACCGGAATCATCTGCGGAAAATTCATGGTATCCGGCTTCTTTCAACAGTTTTTTTCCGCCTTCATCACCCTTTGCCAGCGCCAAAAGACGCTCATAAAACCGTGACGGGACGATGATCGGATTTCCCCGTTTTCCCTGATAAAAGGGAACGATGATCTCATCCGGAAACCTGTCTGATTCGGCCAACAGGGCGGGAAGCGTCGCGGGTTTTAAATACGGCTGATCGCCGAGCAGCAGACATGCCCTGTCCGAGGTCTTTTCCACAGCCCGGACACCGCAGGCCAGGGAAGTTGACTGTCCGTGTTCCCACGAAGGATTTTCGATGATCCGCACCGGCAGATCCATCAATGTGTTCCGCATCTGATCCGCATGTGAACCGATCACGACGACCACATCATCAAAACCTGCCCGAAGCACCGGATCCAGCGTGCGCAGGATCACCGGAACACCGTCCACCGGCGTCAGCAGTTTATATTGATCGGAATGGAAGCGGCTGCCTTTCCCGGCAGCCTGGATCACTGCGGCACTTTTCAACATACATCCTCACTGGGCACACGGTCCTCAACTGCCCGGAATCATCCGGGGAACAACAGGGGAGGCCACGATGTCCCATATTATGCAAAACAGCGGCACTTTTGGTGCCGCTGTTTATTATAAACCCGTTATGAAACTATGCTTCGTAAGCTTTGATAACTTCCTGCAGGTCGGCGGGAACTTCCTCAAGCGCGCATTCACAGACCGCGCCATTCCAGCGGATGGCGTATTTGCCGTCACCCAGAGCAGCAAAGCCCTGGTTTGTGCTGTCGTCCAGGGAAGCCCGGTCGGAAAAGACTGTGATCTTGTCGCGGAACGGATGTCCCTCGTACGGACAGAAGACCGCGCAGTTGCCGCATTCGTTGCAGATGCAGTCGATATGGATGACCTGCTTCTTGCCGTTGACCTCGAGATATTCATTGCAGCGGTTCGGGCAGCATTCCACGCACATGCCGCAGAGTCCGCCGCATTCCAGACAGCGGGAGGGGTCGCCGCATTTGAAATCAGGATTCAGGACCGCGCGTTTGCTCAGTCCGGCATATTCCTTATTCAGTACGCTGTATTTCGAGAAATTCGCTCTGCAAAGTTCAATCACGGCTTTCTGTGCGGACGCAATGGCTTCCACGACAGTTTTCGGTCCCGTGGCGCCGTCACCGATGATCTTGATCGTATCCGTGGCAACCGGCAGGCCCTTGTCATTGAGCTCCAGACCAAGACCCTTGTAGAAGTCTCCGTCCACCTTCTCACTGAGGGAGGCGATGATAGAATCACAGAGGACTCCGCATTTTTCACCGGTAGGTACAGGTCTCCGGCGTCCGGAGGCATCCGGTTCACCGAGTTTCATGACTTCGCAGACCAGTTTTCCGTCTTCCAGTGTGACCGGAGCAAGCAGAGGACGGAAAATGACACCTTCTTCCATTGCTTCCTGCAATTCACTCAGATCGGCGGGCATATTGGCGATATCACGGCGGTAAACGATGGAAACATCTTCCACACCTTCGATCCGTTTCGCCGCACGGGCAACGTCCATCGCGGTGTTCCCGGCGCCGATCACGACAACATGTTTGCCAAGGTCAAACTTCTTCCCGGCTTTCAGCTCATACAAGAAATCGACGGCATTCAGGCTGTCACCGGATTCCAGTTCGAGTTTTGTGTCCTTATTCGCGCCGACCGCCAGCACGACCGCGTCATTCGCGTCACACAGCGCTTTGATGTCATCCACTTCAGCTCCCAGATGAATATTCACGCCCATCTTGCGGATCAGGTCCGCGTCTTTTTCGATGGCGGCATCTGAGATACGGAATCCCGGGATCACATTGCGGACGATACCGCCAAGCGCGTTTTCCTTCTCATAGAGGTCCACATCCCAGCCGTTTTTCGCCAGGAAGTAAGCCGCGGCCATGCCGGCAGGGCCGCCGCCGACAACAGCAGCGGATTTCCCCGTCTTCGGGGCAGCTTTCAGTTCCGCGAGAGCGGCATCCAGACCCTGTTCGGCGGATGCCAGTTTGCAGGCACGGATCCCTACCGCGCCTTCATACTGTTTGCGGTTGCAGGAGTCCATACAGGTATGCGGGCAGATCGTGCCGGTGATGTTGGGCAGAGGATTCTTTTCGATGATGATCTGCGCAGCCTTTTTCGCATCGCCCTGAGCCAGCGCCCGCAGATAAGCGGGGATATCCTGATGGATCGGGCAGGTATTGTTGCAGGGAGCCGCAAAGCAGTCGAAAAGCGGCGGTACGCCGGTTATCTTTTTGCGCGGGGTCTTCTTCAGCTGGCCCTGATAATGCTTATTGGACTTCGCGTCTTCCGCCAGCGCGTTCAGGCGTTCCACATCGATCTTACCGGCAGGCATATCCTCACCGACGATATCGATGAGCTGGGTCATGCGTTGATAGCCGCCCGGCTTCAGGATGTTGGTCGCCATGGTGATCGGATAAATTCCGGAGCCATAGATCTCGCCAATGTTATAAGCATCAGCGCCGCCCGCAAAGGAGATCGGCAATTCGCCGTTGAATTCGCGGGAGATCTTTGCCGCCAGGTTGATGGACAGCGGGAACAGGGAACGGCCGGACATATACGCTTCCTGGCCGGGCAGGAAACCGCCGGTGATATCGACCGGTTTTGTGTTCGTCAGCTTCAGGCCGAAGGCCACACCGGTTTCCGCGGCCAGTTTCTTAAGCCGCCGGAACATGGGCACCGCGTCTTCCCACTGCAGGTCTTCCCGGTAATGCAGATCCGGGAACTGAATGCCGGTAAAGCCCAGCCCGTCCAAAGTCTCGCGGACGAACTTGTAACCCAGAAGCGTAGGATTGCACTTTACGTAGGTATTCAGCTTCTTTTCTGTGATCAAATGCACAGCGATGCGTTCGATCTCATCCGGCGGGCAGCCGTGCAGGGTGGAGATGGTCACATTGTTGGAAATATGCGGAGAGATCGACTTGACATAGGCTTCATCGACCTTATCAAACAACCCGATATTCGCCATCGTCCATTCATAGCATTCTTTCCAGGTATCGGTATCGGAAGCATCGGTCAGTGAGTTGATAAAGTTATCGACCTTCGGCAGCTTGATGCCTGCGAGGTCATAACCGACGCTCATGTTGAATATAAAGCCGTCCGGATCGCCGAGATCAAGCTCTTTTGTTACCAGTTTGATCGCCCACCAGCCGCGGATATATTCCGAAGCGGCATCCGTGATCTTCAGTTCTGTGGACCATTCAACGTTATACCCTTCATCATAAGCCAGGATACAGGGCCGGGGCACACAGACAGCCAGTTCTTCCCCGTCCATCTTCTGGACAGTTTTCAATTCAAAGAAACGGGCGCCGGCGGCATAGGCAGCCACCAGGTTCCCTGCCAGCTGCGTATTCGGGCCGGCAGCGGGACCGAACGGCGTTTCGATCTTTCCGCCGAAAATCGGGATCCCCTTCCGTCCGGCAAGGCTCACGGGATCAACACCCAGGATCTGACCGGTTTTGCGGTATCCTTTGTAGATCCGCTTTACTAATTCACCAAATGACATTGGATGCATTCGATCGCCCATACAGTACCTCCTCAGGCTTCTTTCTCACAGTATTCATGGTATTTCGCCCAGACCTTCGGATACACTTCCATAGAATGGGCATTGACAGCTTCTTCATCGATGGTCGTCAGGACGCGGTTCCGCATCAGGAATTTCCCGTCGACGATGGTATCAGTGATCATGCTCTCACTCCAGCCGAAGATGATCTGCCAGGGCAGGTTCCCCGGAGTGAACTGTGTGAAGGGCTGGAAGTCGACCATGATCAGGTCCGCCGGGGCATCCACGACGATCTTTCCGAATTTATCGCCGTATCCGAATGCCTGTCCGGCCAGCGCGGCGTTGTTGTAAACGCCCATCTTTACCACATCAAAGCCGTTCATACGGCGCGGATCGCGGTTGACGACCTTGTGCAGCCAGTAAGCGAATTTCCATTCGCTCCACATATCAAAGGTAAAACCGTCATTACCGAGGCAGACCTTCAGTCCGTCGTCCAGCATAGATTCCACCTGGGCAGCGCCTACCGCGTTATTCATGTTGGAACGCGGCTGATGGGAGATCCAGGAGCCGGTCTCCTTCAGCATATCCATTTCACGTTTGTTGATATGTACACAGTGGGCAACGATCGTGCGGTCGCCTAAAATGCCGTGTTTGTACAGCCGTTCGCCGCAGCGCATGCCGTATTTATAAAGGCTGTCCCATTCGTCTTCCTGGGATTCCGCCAGATGGATATGGAAGCCGAAACCGTCCGGTTTCGCGGCAGCGCACCAGTCCAGTGTTTCTTCATCTACCGTCAGGCAGGCATGGATACCGAAGGCGCCGCCGATCCTCCCGCCTTTGTTGTCTTTGGCGATCTTCTTGAGGAATCGTTCATTTTCCGCGATCCCGGCTTTCGTGCCGTCTTTACCGTTCCGGTCTGTGACCTCGTAGCACAGGGAAGCACGCAGGCCGCTTTTATCCACCACATCTTCCAGCACATCCAGCGACCCGTCGATATAATTCGGGGAAGCGTGATGGTCAAAGAAACTCGTGCAGCCGTTCTTGATCGCGTTGATCATGAACAGTTCTCCGGACAGCCGCACGCTTTCCTCATCCAGCGCCCGGTCCAGTTTATACCACAGGTTGTTCAGGATCTCCGGAAAGTCCTTGGCAGGCGGAAGGTTGTTGCCCAGGCCACGGGAATAGGCGCCGTAGAAATGCGTATGAGCGCAGATCTGGCCCGGCATCAGGATCTTCCCGCCGGCATCGACTTTTTCATCTTCCGGATATTTCTGCAGCAGTTCCGCCGACGGACCGAGGTCTTTGATAAGGTTTCCCCGGATCAGCACGGCATGGTTTTCGAGAATACGGTTCTCATCTTCCCATGTGATGACTCTTGCGTTATAGATAAGCATGTTTCCTCCTGATTCCTGAATCAGTCATTAGGCTTCATTTGTCCGTTTCAAACATCCTTTTCCGGATCATTTCTTCAGGAAATACCCGCGGATCTGACCCTGACAGATGAGAGCTAACGACGAATTAACAAAAAAACTCACAGCATTCCGATAAGGCTATTGTGAGTCTGATACCATAATAATACTTTCCCATTCGATAATTACCCCTGACGGCGGCACTTTTCGATGGATCTTGCCAACGCCGGCTGAACGAGATGCCGACCTCCGTATTTTTATTTTATCAATTCCTTTGTTGTCTGACAATAGTTTTTTATCTGAACAATATCATAAAAATCACGTGACAATTTCACTTTTTTCACTCCGCCACAGGAGTTTTACCTGACCGGCGGCAGACACGGTTTGGGCAGCCTTTCAAAAACCCGTATACTCCCCGGCAAGAGCTCACTTCCTTTTCTGAAAAAGGTGACCGCCGCGAAAGCGTGTAAATCTTATAAAAAGCCTGATACATTTTTAAGCGGGGGTATGGGGGACGAAGCTCATGTTCCGGATCTGACCGGACGAAGTCCGCTCCTTATGGGACAGATTTACGGTCCCCGGAAATCAGGCGCGGAGCGAAGCCCTGGAGCCGGATCATAATTCAGCGCAGCGGTTCCTTACGGCTCCCTCTTTTGGAAACACACAAATATCTGCTCCCGAACCCTGCGAAGCACTCCGTCCCGCATACAGAAGGCAAATACAAACAGAGCTCTTATCGCAGAGACGGTACGATTCACGGGATCCCGCGGATATTCACATTCCGATTCATTCCGGACATTCCGGACAGTTTCTTTCCAAATAACAAAAAACTCAGTTTGATTTGAAAAAATAACTTATAATTAATTAGTTAGTATTTCTGCTCAAAAGCTGTTTACACACCCGAACCGGATCGGAAAAAGATCCGTACAGAGGGAGAATAATCAATACGGGAGATGTCCCGTTCTGTTTATGGAGGATATCCGGATGAATAATGATGATCTGAATGAAATAATGAAAAAAATCGAGAGTGAACTGACCGGAGATCCGGAACGTGACATTGATATTTACAATGGATGGGGAGAACGCTACCGGGGGCAGCCGGATACCGAGCCTCTGCTCCATGAGATCGGGCGCCGGATATTCAATATTATCCTGGAAGATGATCCCGACCTTCCGGATGAGATTTTCAACGACATGGTTGAAACAGCGGATGATGATTACGCGGAAGCTTGCCGGCTGATCGACGAAAAAAAATATGAGGAAGCGCTCAGCAAACTGCTGCTGCTGGCTGCGGTCGTCCGCGCTTATCCGCTCCCCGGAGATTCTGTCTGGACCGATTTTCACAGTTATCTGGACAGCCTGGTATACCAGGACTATTTCGCGGAGGAGATCGGTGAAAGGGAGATCAACCGGCATCCCATGCATCCGGCGCAGATGCTTTTCACCCTGGGAACGCTGCTCATCGAGATGGACCGTGCCGAAGAAGCACAGGAACATCTGGAAATGCTGCTCAACCTCGACCCGGTATGTCCGGAATACATCTTCGAACTGGGAGAAGCTTATAAACGGACCGGGCAATTTCAGGACGCTTATAACAACGCACGATGGGCACTTCAGTGTGTTTCAAACCAGGCGGAACTTGCCCGGGCATACCGGGACCTTGCATACTGCCTGTGCGAATCCAACGCTTTTGAGGACGCAGTCATGCTTTATATGCTGAGCCTGCGTTATCAGTCTTCCCGGCATGCGGAGGCGGAAATCGCATGGATCCGCAAGGAAACCGGAATATCTTCGGATAAATCTAATTATGAAACCATTACAAACCGCTGCCGGGAACTGGACATTCCCATCGGGATCAGTGAGACAGTGCGGAGAAATCTCGATTTTCTCCGGATAATATCGGAAATGAAGAATGAAGAATGACGATCCGAATTGATCAATGGAAATGAGGAAGTCCACCGGTCAAATCGGCGGGGGTTATCCTTATCAGATCACAGTTTCCCGAAACGGTTTTTGCAAACCGTCTCCGAGAGGACAGAAGCAGCGGAAAAAAGGTGACCACCGCGAAAGCGTGTGAGTCTTATGAAGAGCCTGATACCTGCTTAAACGGGGGTCGGAAATCCGGTGCGGGGCGAAGCTCGGGAGCCGAATCATAATTCAGCGCAGCGGTTCCTTACGGCTCTCGCATTTGCAAACACACGAATACACGTTCCCGTACCTTGCGAAGCATACTATCCCGCATGCGGAGGGTAAATATAAACTGAGCTCTTATAGTAGGTATTATATGGGAAAAGCATTTGAAAATCAGAACGCGGTGAAGGCTTCACCGGAAGAGGCGCCATTCCAGGAAGAAGAAAAAAAGGCGTCGGTGCCCAACAGCCTTGTGATGCGCATCATGCAGGATCCCGGCGCTGAAGAGGAAGCGGACCGCCTCTCTGAAGGCGTCACATCGACTTCTCCCGCGATGCTCAGACGCGAGATGGGTGAACGTCTCGGCGCGGATTTTTCACAGGTACATTTTCACAGTGATGCCAACAGCGTTCAGCGCAGTGCGGCGATAGGCACACAAGCCTGGACGCAGGGCAGGGATGTCTACTTCGGTAAAGGCGGATTCAAGCCGTCGGTAGCAGCTCATGAACTGGTTCACACTGTCTAGCAGCGGGCTGTTCGCGGGAATGCCTCACAGTCCATGCCTATGGGTGCGGTCCAGATGAAACCGTCGAACCAGAAGAATTCAAAATACAGGGCAACAAAAGGAACCTTTGCGCCGGATGAAAACGACGAACCTCTTGCCGGCGATGCAGCGGATCTCACGCAGGTCGAAGCACAGGCGATGCGGACTTTCAACAGCAGCCGGGGGAATGATGTGTACAATGCCATCCTTCCCGATCTTCAGAATCTGATCAGGACAGCAGTCAGTAAAGGGGGAGAAAAGGTCACGATCAAATTCAGGCCTAAACCCGCGGTCTCCTTCATGGTACGTGCGGCATATCAGGACTATGCCCTGCGGGATATCCTTATTGAACTGGTCAATAAACCCATCGGTTTGTTCAAGACCGGTACGCGTACCAGACAATACAGATCGCTGATCAAAAGCATCGGCGACCGCCTGGGAGAATATCAGGCAGAGGAACTTGCAATTCAGACCGGGCTGCTGGTCGGCGGGGCGAAATACGATCATGCTGAGGGAAAGACCCGTAAGGTCAATAAGCGCTCTTACGAACTTTCACCGGAGGATGAGAATACGGACACGTTCAATCCCGGCAATATTCCCGAGATCGCAAAGATCCAGAAAGAGATCGATGACGCGAACAGCCTCGATGAGGCTTACGGCATTTTCGCAAAATTCACCGGAAATAAACAGGGAAAAGTCGGGAAAACACCAAAAGCACAGCAGGAAAAAGTTAACTATCAGGTTGATCTGGTCCTTGCCAAGAATAAGCTGAAGCATATGACCCGGCAGATCTGGGATTATCCGGAACTGCGGCATCAGATCGGGGATCTGATGCTTTATGACACACAGGAAGCGGCCAAGATGGCTGTCCATCTGACAAAAGGCGGCAATGAACCGACACCGATATTTTACAACGCCTATTATGACCGTGAAGGAGGGGATAAATTCCGGGCAGACGATTGGCAGGACAGGCTGAGAAAACAGCAAATGAACGGGGATATGGATCACGCCGGAAATCACGAACTCGGCCATGTCCTCGGCAGCACGATGGTTTCTCCCGGTGCGGATTTAAATACGGCTAAACAGGAAAACGCCAGGCACAAAACCGAAAACGATATCCTGAAAGAAGTGCTGCTCAATCAGAATATCCTTACCCGGAGGCAAAAGCAGGGCATCAGTATATATAATAATAATGGCATTAATCATATAGACAGAAGCGGCAATATCATTCCTGAAGAGAGAATGTTGGAATTGTATGAGCAAAGGCAGAAGGATGTAAAGGCGGGCAGGAAGAAGCCGAATGACAAATATGAGGAGATCGACAAGATGAAGAGATATTATAAAGGTCAGCTCAATACCAACGGCAGCACTGCGCTTCAGGACAGGAATATCACTTCCCTTTACGGCAGCTCCTCAGCTACGGAAATGTTCGCGGAAACCTTTGGGGATGTTTATACCCACGGGAGCAGCGCGAAAGCGGTCTCCATCGCCACGGTAAGGGAATATGAAAAACGGCAGAAGGAACTGCAGAGGATGAAGTTTAAATACAACCAGTCCAACTTCTTCATGAGGCTGTTCCGCAAGAAAATTTTATGAAAATACATACGGAATGAGGCAATTCCTGAGTTCGATCAGTCAAAAGGCAGAAGCGCCGGGTTAAAACAGGATGACTCATCATTCCATTTTCTCCGGGTCTCAAAATGGAGATGCGGGCCTGTCGTATTTCCGGTATCACCGGAAATACCGATCACATCCCCTTTGTACACGGTCTGGTTGATCTTCACATTGAATGAATCCAGATGGGCATAAAGGGTCGCCAGGCCGTCGGCATGCTGAATGATCACGTGGAAGCCATATCCATCAGGATCAAACGCGGCAGCCATCACCACACCGGACGCGCTTGCCAGAATTTCCGTACCCGGCGGGCAGGCGTAATCGATCCCGGTATGTGCAGGGGTCATTTCCCAGCTGAGCTCGCTGTAATTCTGGGATATGGGAAAAGTGCCTTCAAACGGCAGCCTGTAGGTGAACCTGTTTTCAACGCCGGCTTGATCGGGTGTTGAAGGAAATGTCGGGATAGTAAACGCAGCGGCAGCGGCAGTCATGGTGATATAGATATCTCCCCCGATAGGTGTCGGGGACTTTTCGAAGATCAGTAATTCAGGCGTCGGAGTATTATTCAGACCGGAAAACTGATTTTTTTTATTTTCCCGGGCTGAGATGTAATTGGAATATGATACATATACCGCTATGATAAGCAGTATGAGCGACAGCAGGGCCTTTATTTCTTTGTCCGCGTTCAGACACCGGTTGACCAGAATGATAAGGGTCAGCATGGTTAACAGCCAAACGGCATTGATGAATATCAGATTCATGACAGCTTTCCGAAACAGCCGGGTGACGGTTACAGAAATCGTCACCGCAGACACAACTGATGACGGGGACGGTTCCATGCGTGAGCATGCCTGAAATTACTGTGTCACACCGGCTGCGGGGCGGATGTGGACCGCGGACATTTGTGGGACATGAAACCGGAAAAAGCGGACATGACCCCGCCGGAGAACCCGCAGGCTTCCGCGTCCGGCTGCGGCATGACACGCATCACCGGGCTGTTGGACAGAGATGTTTCACGGGATCCGTCCGGGCGGAATTCCCGGTTCTGAGCATTTCAGTTTACGCTCCGCTTATCAAATTCTTTACCGATCGGCGGCTGCTTCCGTCATCGATCCTTTCCGTTTTATATTCCCCATAACTTATGCCACCAGTTTCTCTTCTTTTTCTTATTGAATTGTTCGCGGACCATATTTTTCTGGCGGCCTTCATATTCCTGCACAAGCAACTTGCTCATGGTCTTCGCATTTTTCCCATGAGAGTACACATCCGCGACAGCTTCCGCGAAGAACTCCCCGGCAGATTCACTGCCGTATCCGGAAGTCAATCCTTTTGTGAAGAATTGGCTGCTGTTTGTATCCAGCTGGTTTTTGAGATGATCATGCCCGAATTTATTAACACCGGTAGATGAATGTTCTGCCAATCCGATTTTGCCATATTCTTCATTGAGTATTTTACCATGTTTGGCGATCGTATCCATGATCATGTCATTTTCAGGCAGATTGTAAACAGCTTCCACGAATTTGTTGCGCATTGAACTGAAGCCCTGGTCTGCCTTTTTTGGATCCAGTGCCAGCCCTGCCTTCTTATTTTTAAATTGATCAACAAATCTGGTGCTGTCGATATTACCCTTGCGTATTCCGTCTCCACTGATAAGAAGGGACCCCATCACATGGCCCATCTCATGGGTGCCGTGGTATTCCCGCGGGGAAATGTGGTTTTTGGAAATTTCATTCTCCGCATCCAACTGAGCCCGTTCGGCATCCCCCTCAGCCCCCTCCCGGTCGAATTTGGCATTAATTGAAAAGTTGGCCATCCGGGTGCCTCCGAGGGTGGGCTCAGTCGACATCAGCGCTGTAGTTTTCGGATCTTCCGTAACCATATCTCCGATCTGGTTACGAAATTCCGGATAATCCGTGATCACCCGTGCCATATGCTTCAGCTTGCTGCGGAAGATGTTCATATCGAGCTTGTAATTACGGAACTTGTCGGTAAATCTCCCGCCACTGTTGCCGGTAAAGGCCGCGAAGATCCGGTATGCCTGTTCCGGGGTCTTTGCGTCGTCGATGGCAGCCTGGACCTTGCCGAGTTCGGGCACATTGTTCGGGTTGAAATCGACCAGGCCGTTCTCGCCGCCCTCAGCTTCATAAGCCCTGCGGCTGCTCTGTTTTTTATTGCCCGGATGCTCATATTTCGGTATTCCCGTGAACATGCCTGTACTGATGGCAAGAGCTTCCGCCTGGTCTTCACCCATCCGGGAACTGAGGATATCGATGAGCGCTTTATAATCATGGATGCGCTGTCTCACATCGGCCTTCGTATCAACAGGTTTCGCGGCGGTCTCGATCAGAAGCTCCCGCAAGGCGTAATCGCGGTAAACCGCCCTTGCCATAAAACGGATCCCGTTCGCAGGCGTGAAACTGATATTCCGCTTCCCTGCCTTTTTGTTTATCAGACTCTTGAGTTTGCTGCTGAAACCTCAGTAAACTCTGGAGCCGTTATCCGACGCAAAGGTGTTGACCAATGAATTCTCGATGGCAGTCATGGCGTGCGGTTCCGCTTCCCCCTGATCGTTTCCCTGATCCTGCTGAGCCGATTCCTGAGCATCCCCTTTTTTGATCTTCTTATCGTCTTCATCCTCATCCGGCAGCAGCTGAACCGCTCCGAAAGGCATGGAAGTCCCGGCATTTCCGCGCACCGCGCCCTGCTGAACGGTATGGACCAGCTCATGGGCGGCGACGGAAGGCTCAAATCCGCCTTTGCCAAAGTAGACATCCCGGCCCTGTGTCCAGGCGCGGGCGCCCAGCGCCATGCTGCGCTGAATGCTGCCCGGGTCACTGTGGAAATGTACCTGTGAAAAATCCGCCCCGAGACGTTCGCCCATCTCGCGCCTGAGCATCGCGGGAGATGAAGAAGTGACGCCTCCGGAAAGCCTGTCGGCTTCCGCTTCCGCGTCCGGCTGCTGCATGACACGCATCACCAGGCTGTTGGGCAGCGATGGTCTCTTTTCTTCTTCGTGAAATTGCGGACCCTCAGGCGAAGCCTGTTCCGCTTTTCGTTTCTCAAATTCTTTTCCCATTTATCCGAATAACCTCTGCTGATTGGTGAGTGACCGGATCACGCAGGCATCTACCTGATCACGCATTTTTCCGCCTGCGGAGATCTGTTCGTAGGCATACCGAAGCAGATCTCCCCTGGTCTTATCATTTCCGTCATTCTGCCTGTCGTAGGTTTCGACGATGTCTATGTTCTTATCCCGGATTTTTTCCTTGAAAATAACCCTGATCCACCTGTCCCTGATGAGGTCGAGCATTTTTTCGACCAGTTCCTGCCTGTCGTATTCTTCTTCCGTTTTTGACATCGCCGTGATGATCCCGGTCATTTCTTTTCGTTTATTAAGGATACATTTGGACATATCGTCATCCAACCAGCTTTTCAGGATATCCGCATCCGTACTTCTATTGATATTGTTTTTTGCGATAAAGGCTGAAGCCCGCTCTTTCATCCCTTTGAAGACGGTTTCCAGAAAGAGCGACTGATAGACCGAGGAGGAAGTCCCGGTAGCTGAAAACTTCTCGTTCAGGTTCAAATGGGTGTCTTTTTCTTTCTTCTCCAGCGCGAAGGCATAGTCCATATCCTGCTGGGAATATTCATCCTTATCCAGCATATATCTGTGGGATTTGGCGAAATCCTTTGCGAGCGCATCGATACGGCTGAGTTTCTGAAATTCACTTTCCTCTTCTTCGGTATGGGCCCTATGACTGAGCTCGTTCCATCTTGAGAGTTTCTCCATTGCTTCCTGCGGCGTCCTGTAGATCTACAGCCATCCCTCGAACTCCGACGGGGTAATGTCAAGGTCATGCTCTCCTTCATGCAGTTTGAACGTCTGAGTACTATGCTGCATGTCTTTGCGGAGTGTCCCCAGATCCCCGCCGCCTATCTCATACTCAGGCTGACCGAATGTCTGCTGGTATCTTCCGTCGACATCATCGATCGCATCATTCAGGAGGTTGATCGTGTTCAGGACCGCGAAATGCAGCCGTTTGTCATTTTTATAATATTTCAGAAGCAGCAGATTCAGCTTTTGGATCATATCCGTCAATCCGGTGCGCATCTGCTCCATTTCACTTCGGGTATATAATTTAAACCCGACAATTTGAAGCGGCCGGTCCATATGATGCAGCATATCGATGATCCCGCTCAGTTCATCGGGGAGATCGCCGTCCAGCCGGCCGTCAGGCGTGATATTTTGAAGTATATTCAGGATCTGATTGCCGTTATCCTGGATCATTTCTTTTACCTCATCGAGCTGCTTTCCTTTATTTTTCCATTTGCCGAGTGTTCCGCCGGTTTTCCACCGCCTGTCCCGGCGGAGGTTTTCCGCTGCCGCGTTCGGCATATCCGCTTCAGTCGGGACGGCCTTGAAATATGACAGGGAATCCTTGTAATGCTCATAATCCTTCGCGGTGGCCCGTTTGTTGCCGAATCCCTGATAGTTATAATTATCCCCGTGCGTCACCTTGGTCATGTAGTCACTGAAATCGGCTTTGGAATATGTGGTGATTATGGAAGCACCGAACAGCTGCTTTCTGGCCTTTGACGAAAATTCAACATCATCCCGTTTGAAAAGGGCATCGACGCCGGGGACATCTGCGGCTTTTGCCATATCTTTCGCGAAGGTCGTGCAGTTTCGCGTGTAGTTGTTGTACCCCTTGTCCGCATAGGTCCGGGAGGCTTTCAGCACAGCATTGACCTGCCGGTTCTTCACCGGATAGCTCCGGCTGACATCATATGGATTCCTTCTTTCATTCATCAGCTGTGCAGGAATGGTCGCTTTATGAAAAGCAGTGATGGCGTCCACAGTTTCGGGAAGACCGCCCTGGGTGTAAAAGCCATAGCGCAGGTTAAAGCGTTCCCAGCGCTGGGTGGTCTGGCTGTAACGGGAAAATTCGATCCCGACCCCGGAGTACCCGGTATTATTCGCCGCGTCCATTTGTTTGTCCTGATCCTCTTCCGGCTGAGAGACATAAACGGAAAATATCGGGTCGCGCGGGACTCCTTTGGATTCTTCGGCCTTGCCCGGGATCGGATAAGCCCAGACTTCCGGAACCTTGCGGAAGTCGATATTCAACTCGTCCCGATTTCCCGATCTCTCTTCAAATCTCGCGCCGTTCCATCCGGGAATGACGCCATGGTCCCTTCTCTCCTGAAGGCCGGAACGGTTTTTAAACCAGTTAATTGTTCTTGTACCCATATTTTTGATGAAACCCGGGAGCCATAAGATATTGACGAGCCATCCGAGGACTTTGCCGACGGTCTTCCCGGAATACCAGGCTAATTTGCTGATGAACTTATTCCCACCGCTGGGCCTGTGCCGTTCGGGGAGGGCATGCGCGTCAAAATTCCAGCCTGCGATGGGCTTATTATCTTCGCTCATGACATTCAGGTCTTCAACACCGGGTTCAAGATCCTTGTTACGCTTTTTTTCCTGAGCCTTTTTCGCCTTTTCCTTTTCCTCCGCCGCTTCCTTTTCCTTTTTCTTTTTCGGCCTTTTGGCGATCATGCTTTCGTTCAGCTCGGAAGCGGCATCGTAATCATCCTCATGGAGCCCGTCGAGTTTATCGAGAGAATAAATCCCGTCTTCATTCCGGATCTGATCAAGGTCTTCGATGAGCCCATTCTTATCTTCATCCTGGATCCGGTCCATGTTTTTCAGGAGCTGCAAGTTGTCTTCCTTCGAGATCCTGCCACCGTTCTCTAACGGCCCGTTTTCCCGCATTCCTTCGTTAAGGAGGTCATTATTCGCTTCATTGGAAATATTCAGAATATTGTTATCAATATTCGCCTGATTGCCGATATTGCCAAGCTGATTCTCCACGGCTATTTCGCTGCGTATTTCCGGGGCTTCTGATCTAATGTTTTCCGGTCTTTTGAACATATACCACTTATCCGATCAACAATATATATAAAACGGTCCGGATCATACTTCCAAACAGAGATAAATACATTGTTTTTATCGGCAATAATGAAACGCCGATATCCGGGTGATCTCAATATAAAAATTATACTCCAAACTATTTCTGTTCTTCCAGTGAATCCTGTACCAATTGTTCGTGCAGCCCGCGTGTAGGGGAAGCGGACGCTTCCATAAGCAATGTAAAGCTGATCGGGACGCTTTCACTGGCGATCGTCATATCGCCCTTCGCATTGTTGGAAAAGATCTTCCGGAACCAGGCGAACTCGACGGTGCTTTTGAACTCGTTAAGCATTTTCTCTTCATTGGGATCCTTCAGCGAGCGGCGCAGCCCGCGAAGGATCATCTTCATCCCGTCCTTCTTCCGTGTCATGCATTCGCTCATATCTTTGTCCAGCCACGCGCTGATGCTTTTGTAGTCCCGGACGTTCGAGATATCTCCGTTCTCAAGCGCGGTGGTGAAGCGCTGATACATATTCCCGAAGATCTTTTCCAGCATGAGGTTCTGATAGATACGGGCAGAGGTCAATCCCTTCCGCATCATCTCACCGCTTGCGCCTTCTTTTTCTTTCTGCTTCAGGGAAAAGGCGTAATCGATGTCCTGCTGTTTGAAGCTGTTCTTTTCCAGCAGGTAATTATGGGCGGTATCGAACTGGTTGGCGAGTTTTTCCATTCTTTCGAGTTTGGATAATTCGCTTTCCTCTTCATCCGTCAGTTCCTGTTTCGCTTTTTTCTTATCCCACAGATCCTTCAGGCGTTTGTATTTTTCCACCGCGTCTTTCGGCGTCTTGTAGATCTGCAGATAGGATTCGTAGTGTGTGGGGGAGAACCAGGTACCTTTACCCCCGGCTTTGACTTCGTACTCCTCAGCGGTCATGGACTGCCGGATCTCATCCCCATCCCCCTTCACATTGCGGTAGAGCGTGTCAAGGAATACCTGGCCGCGCTTCAGGATCGAAATGTACTGCATCACCGGCTCGATGAGGCGGCTGTCGTTTTTATAGTATTTGCTGAGCAGCTCGTTCAGCTTCCCGACGTTTTCGGAAAGCTTGCTGCGGGCTGTCCGGATTTCATCTGCCGAGAAATTGTAGTCCTTCCCGATTACTGCCGGTTTGCCCTTTTTACCTTTCCCTTTGGCAAGCTGCTTCTCCCGGGTTGCCAGATCTTTGAAGGGTTTGCCGAAATCCTTGATCTCAGCCCGAAGCTTGCGGAGTCCCGCCGGCTGGGCTGCCGGGTCCTTCAATTCGGCAGGCGTGATCTCGTCGATCTTTGATTCGAGAACTCCCGCCCGTGAGATCGTCTCCGCGCGTAACTGGTTCAGGTCGAACAGGGTGATATTCCCGCTGGCGTCCACCGGCAGATCCCCGGTGAAGTTGTTCGCGCTGAGCTCGCCGGCGTCCGGACCGGAGAGGCGGCGCATATTCTGCGCGGCTGCGTTGGGCGTGACGCCGACTTTCCTGCGGCTGTAGCCTTTTTTCAGGGATTCGTTATAGTTATTGAAATCATCCCTCGTGACGCGCTTGTTCCCAAGCCCGGCATAGCTCAGGTCCTCTTTTTCCGAAAGGTCCGCCAGGTTTTCCCGCTCCTTCGCGTTGGCATAGGCACTGACACTCACGGAGGCCATGATCCCGGCATTCGCGAGGGATGAAAAACGGAGATCTTCCGCGGTAAAGATGTCCCTGCCCACCGGAAGATGCGCCACATCCTGCACCATTTCCTTCACAAAGGTGGTACAGTTGCGGGTGTAGGGATTATAGCCCTTGTCCGCCCAGGTCTCCGAGGCCTTCATCACATCGTTCACCTGTTTTTTGGTTGTCTTGAAGGTGCGGGTGATCTTATAGAGGCCGTTTGCCTCATCCATCAGCTGTCCGGGAACGACCGCGTCTTTATAGGACGACATCATACCGCCGGCCTTGGAGTCCCCGGCCGTGTAAAAACCGTATTTCAGCGCGTAGCGTTCCCAGCGTCCGGTGACCTTGCTCTTCCGGCTGTATTCGATGCCGATACCGCTGTGCCCGGCAGCCTTTCCGATCATCGTCTGATCCTTGTTCAGATCCGGCGGATTCACATTGACGCTGATGGTCGGAGGAATCTCTTTGCCGTTCTCATCCACCGCCTTTTCCGCGATGGGACGGGACCAGACGGTCGGGACCCGGCGAAAATCGGCCGTGATGTCGTCTTTATCGCCTTGTTCCCGTATATATCTTGCCCCGTTCCAGCCCGGGATCAGGTCGTGCCGTTTCTTTTTGCTGAAGACCTCCGCCACATCTGCCTTCGCGTGCTTGCTGCCCCACTTGTATAAGGCATAGGGGAATGTGATGATGCTGCCCACCAGTGTGAGAAGCTTCCCCAGCGTTTTCCCGGTATACCATGCCAGGCCGGTCAGGAATTTCCGCCCGCCGCTCACCTTTTTCCGTCCGGGAAGGGCGAGCGGGGTGAAATTCCAGCCCTCGATCTCACCCATGTCTTCGTTGAGCTTCTTCATCCCTTCGACATTACTTTTCGGCAGGTCTTCTGTTTCCGGTTTACCGTCTTTGGAATTCTTCTTTCCGTTCCTTTTTTTCGGGCCCGCAGCCAGCAGATCGTCATCGACCCACTCGTTTTCACCGGAAATGATATCCAGCGCGTCCTCCATATCCTGCTTCGGGGCATTCTCGATCAGTTTTTCCGACTGTTCTTTATTTCCGCCGTTCTTTTTCTTCGGCGGACGGTTTTCATTGATGATGTTGAACGGGTCATCATCGTTCCGGATCAAGTTGTCGGGATCCCCGCTGAGGTTGAGCTCATCATTCTCGTTTGCCCCGGTTAAAAGATGTGCCAGAGGATGAGCGTTCATCGCCTCATTCCCTATCGAGAGGATCGAGTTCTGATCCTCATTCTGGAGCCGCCCTTCTCCCCTGACTTCCTTATTCCCGGGCTGGGGGTTCTGTTCTTTTTTTTGTGTGTTGACTCTCTGAAACACTGCTGGTCTCCATCCTGCTCCGACCGGTAAAAATACCGCTTCGTCTCACAGGTTGTTTATCTGATAAAATGATCCGAAATTCATTACCATTTAACTGTTTTTTTTGAAATTGTGCGGTTTCTTATGTAACGTTTACAGATTATAATAAAACAGAGAAATTTCAACGTGCCGGTTTCCGCCGGCCATCGGGAACGGTTTCCGCAGGCTCAGTCGGTGACGGTTTCCGCAGGCTCAGTCGGGGACGGTTTCCGCAGGCTCAGAATTGAGCCGCAGGGAACCGTCCCCCCAGCCTGTGAGACCATGGGAAAATTCAGCCTGAAAGCTGACTGCATAAAGAAATTTATTTGAACTTTACCCGCAGAGCATGGGATATAAATAACGGATGAAAATGGATATGAAGAAAGGGAAAAAAAATATGACAGGTATTCTTATTTCCGTGGGCATTATTCTGCTGCTCCTGATCATCATATTCCCGCCAAGCCGCGGAAAACTGCCGGATCCCGCGGATCCGAAAGGGATCGCGGAAAGGATCGATCTGGACGTGGACGGCGGCAGGCTGAGCCTGATGCTGATATCAAAAGATACCGGCAATCCGGTCTTGATCGTATGCGGCGGCGGTCCAGGAATACCGCAGTATCTCCTTGAATATATGTATTCTTCCCCTTTGCCGGAGGTATTTACCGTATGTTACTGGGATTACAGAGGAACAGGCGCCTCTTACGACCCGAATATCATTCCGGAAGAAATGACCACAGAAAGATATATAAAGGATACCCTGGCAGTCACCGATTATCTGTCAAAGCGGTTCCGGCAGGACAGGATCTATATCATGGGACACTCCTTCGGTACGTATATCGCTCTGAAAACAGTTCAGGCACATCCGGAGAAATATGTCTGTTATATCGCTATGTCCCAGATATGTGATCAAACGGAATCGGAATATATCGCGTTTGACTATATGGAGAATGAATACAGAAAATCGGGGAATGACCGCATGGTGAAGGAATTTGAAAAATATAACATCAGGACCTCGGCACAGGATTACCGCTCGTATTTCTTCTCGGGGCTGAGAGATAAGGCGATGCATGACCTGGGCGTGGGTACAGCCAGGAATATGCGTTCGGTGATAACGGGCATTTTCTTCCCGAGCCTTCGCTGTACGGCATATACCCAGGCTGAGCGGATCAACCTGTGGAAAGGAAAATCGATGTCGGCAAAGTTTCCTGTTACCGAAGACGCGATTTCGGATTTCAATGCGTTTGAGGATGTCCCGAAACTGGATATCCCTGTTTATTTTCTGGTCGGCGCCTATGACTATACCTGCTGTGCTTCCTTACAGCAGCAATACTATGAAAACGTGGAAGCTCCGCTGAAATCGATTTATATCTTTACGAATTCCGC
Source organism: Flexilinea sp. (assembly GCA_036723985.1). Classification (GTDB taxonomy): domain Bacteria; phylum Chloroflexota; class Anaerolineae; order Anaerolineales; family Anaerolineaceae; genus Flexilinea. The sequence goes on along the minus strand of DAIMGK010000011.1, from coordinate 15,357 downwards.
CCACAGCCCGCTTTACGAAGATCATGAAAAGGGAAAAACTGTGCTGACAGAAATCATCGGCAGTATTTCGGTACCGTCACCGCAAACCGGTCGGTAACTGTTTCTGAAGGCTCAGTCCTGAGCTGAAGAAAACCTTCTCCGGTATTTCCATTTAACAGTTATTTATATTTACAGTTTAGCAACAAATCTTTTATAATAGATAAAATACGATTTTCACGGTTCTATAAGGGCTGAAAGATTTTTTGAACAAATCCGGTGACAGTTCCCTGCCGGCTTTCAGAAACTGTACCCCCCGGCACCGATATTAAGGAGAGATGTGAATGCGCAAATATAACAGTATCGCCAGATCGTTTGTTTTTCTGATCCTGATATTTCTGATTACGATTCCGGAAATATCCCCATGTCTCGCCGGATCTGACATTGTCACCTATAACGCGAGCGGGATTATCAACCGGGCGCTTTCGGTGGACCCGACCGGACAGATCGAAGGATTTTCCGCAGTATTATACGACAACAGCAACGGACTGCCCACATCGGAAGCCAACGCGCTCGCTGAGACCGCCGAAGGATTTCTCTGGATAGGAAGTTACGCCGGGCTGATCCGCTATGACGGCAATACCTTTGAGCGTATGGACTCCACCGGCGGCCTTACCAGCATCAAGTGCCTGTATGTGGACAGCCGGGACCGCCTGTGGATCGGCACAAATGATAACGGCGTCGCGGTCATGGAACGTGGGAAAATCCGGACATGGGATAAACTGGACGGTATGAGATCTGCCCACACCCGCGCGATCACGGAAGATCAGAACGGTACGATCTATGTGGCTACAGCTTTTGGGATCACGATGATCGCTCCGGACGGTACGCTTTCATCTCTGGATGATCCTGCCGTCGCTGAGGCCGATATGCGGGACCTTCGGATGGGAAACGACGGGGTCATTTATGGAACGACAGATCCCGGTGATCTGGTCATGATCCGGGATGGCAGCCTGCTGCGCTTTATCAGTTCCGATGATACCCCGCTCAACGGCGTGGGCGCTATTCTTCCGGATCCGAAAGAAGCCGGAAAGATATATCTGGAAGCAGCTGATTTCGGGTTTTATCATATCGATCTGAACGATGGGTTCACAATACAGGAAAAGATCGACATCTCTCCGCTGACATATTTGCGGCAAATGGAATTTATTGACGGCAAGATCTGGATCTGTGCCAACAACGGCATCGGTGTGTTGGATAACGGCAGTTTTTACCTGCTGGAAGATCTGCCCATGAACAATAATGTTTGCCGTGTGATGACGGATTACCTCGGGAATCTGTGGTTTGCTTCCTCGCGTCAGGGCGTGATGAAAGTCGTCCCCAACCAGTTTTCTGATTTTTCCAGACGCTTTGGCCTGCCGGAAATAGTGGTGAATTCCACCTGTATGAATGACGGAATGCTGTTTGCCGCGACGGATAACGGACTGATCGTTCTGGGTGAAAACGAAACGGTTTCATCCCTTCCGCTGACAAAAGCCGTCACCGCATCCGGGAAAGATCTGGGTTCTGATGATCTGATAAGCCTTCTTAAGGGCGCACGTATTCGTTCTGTCATCCGGGACAGCCGGGACAGGCTGTGGATCTCCACCTGGCGTGCGGTGGGCCTGCTGCGCTATGACCATGGCGAAGTAACCGCGTTCACCGAGGAGGAAGGGCTGCTGTCCGGGAACATCCGCGCTGTCCATGAACGCGAAGACGGTTCTATCCTTGTCGCGCTCACAGGCGGCGTGAACGTCATTCGTGATGACGAAGTCATCGCTTCTTATGGCAGGCAGGATGGGATCATCATCACTGAGAGTCTGTCCGTCACGGAAGGGTTTAACGGCGAAATCGTTCTGGGCAGCAACGGCGGCGGCATTTACATTATCAGCGAGTCCGGGCTGAAAACGATCAATGTAGAGGACGGACTGCCCTCTGACATTGTGATGCGTCTCAGGCATGATACACAACGGGACCTGATCTGGATCGTCACCAGCAGCGCCATTGCCTACATGACCCCGGATTATCATGTGACGACTGTACAGAAGTTCCCTTATCCGAACAACTTCGATCTTTATGAGACAAGCACCGGCGACATTTGGGTCCTCAGCAGCAACGGCGTCTATGTGGTCCCGGCAGAGGAAATGCTGGCCAACGGGGAGATCCGGCCCGTTTTTTACGGTACTGCCAGCGGACTGTCAGCCATTGCCACCGCCAATTCTTACAGCGAACTGACTGATGAGGGGGACCTGTACATCGCCGGCAGCACGGGGATATGCAAGGTCAACATTGAACGGCCGTTTGAAGACGTCAATGAACTGAAAGCGGTGGTCCCCTTTGTGGAAACGGACGGCCGGATGATCTATCCGGACGCATCCGGCGGGTTTACGATCCCTTCGGATACGCAGAAGCTGACAGTCTTTGGTTTTGTATACAACTATTCCCTGTCCGACCCGCAGGTGACCTATCAGATGGAAGGATTCGACCGTCAGAGCACCACGATCAACCGCAGCGATATGCTGCCCCTGGATTACACCAATCTGAAAGGCGGCACCTATCATTATGTAATGCAGCTGAAAGATGCCATGGGCAGAGGGAACAAAGTGGTTTCGGTCCCGATCATCAAAGAGAAGGCATTCTACGAAGAAGCCTGGTTCATCATCCTCGCAGTGCTGCTCGCTTTGGTTTTGCTGAACGGAATCGGGTATTTCTATGTCCGCAGGAAAATGAAGGCCCTTGAAAACAAACAGCGGGAAGCCCGTGAGCAGTTTGAGCAGACCGCCGACGCGCTGGCAGGGGCTATCGACGCGAAAGACAGGTATACGAACGGCCATTCCCGGCGCGTTGCAGAGTATTCCCTGGAGATCGCCAAAGAAGCGGGATTGTCCGAAGAGGAATGTGAAAAGGTCTACTTTACCGGGCTGCTCCATGATGTGGGCAAGATCGGTATTCCCATTGAGATCATTTCAAAGAAGGGCAGGCTCACGGATGAGGAATTCGCGCAGATCAAGCAGCATCCGGTCATCGGCAGCCAGATCCTTTCCAGCATCCGGAAATCCCCCTGGCTCAGCATCGGCGCGCATTATCATCATGAACGTTATAACGGCAGAGGATATCCCGATGGCTTGAAAGGAACGGATATTCCCGATATCGCCCGGATCATCGCCGTAGCGGATGCCTATGACGCCATGACTTCCAACCGAAGCTACCGCCGGGCTATTCCCCAGCATATCGTTCGGGAGGAACTGGTGAAGGGTATCGGGACGCAGTTCGACCCTGAATTTGCCAAGATCATGATCCGCATGATCGATATGGATCCTGAATTCCGGATGCAGGAAGGCGGGGGCGGCCAGGATCTGCCGCCGGCGGTCAGCCTGCGCTGTGATTCGGTCTATCACGGCTGCACTGCGGGCTACCATATCACAAAAAGGAAGACCCGGATCAGCCTGTTCAGCCAGCCGGATGACGGTGTTCCTGAGAAACAAAGCCTGCCTGTGCTGATCATATTCGACGCGCTGGATGGCAATGTCCATCCGGCTGAGGAAAATAACAGGGATATAAAATATTTTGAATACGCGCAGATCCGCCTCGACGGGCAGGTACTGAAAGGCAATGCCAGAAAGGTTGAGGTGAGATTCCCCGATCAGGAAACCGACCTGGAACACTCCGGCTTCTTTGATGAACCGGAACCCGGACAGCGGTACGAGATCGAAACAGTCCGGAACCGGGATCATGTGCTGGTTCGTATCTCAGATGATAAACGGGTTTTTGAAGTCATCCTGGCACTGCCCGATAATTCACGCTATGCCTACGCTGCCATCAGCGGTGAGAATTGCGAGATCCATAATATCCGTACGGAGATCGACATGATGGAAACCGCCCCTGATTTTATTCCCCGAATCGCTGAAGAGATCAGCTTCATCAGGGACTGCCCGGTGGGCGATATTCCCAACGTAGAGGTTGACGGTCCCCGGACGGCAGCGTCCGTAGGCATCCCCCTCCGGGAAGGTTTGACGACCCTCACCTTCCACACCATGAGCCTGCCGACAGCGTGGCTGGTCTGGCATTGCCCGTTCTTCAGCCTGTTTTCCTCTTCAGACGGCCGGGTGAACGGCCCGAATTTCCGAGAGTATCAGGTACTGCGTCTGGATGGTGAGGACCTGGAAGACAACGAGTATGCCTCAGACCGGGTCACGGTCGAACAGCAGCCGGACTTTGAAGGCTGGAATATCTGGAAAGAAAAGAATAAACAGGGCCTGGACTGCACCGTGACAATTCAAAGGGAAAAGAACGTGTTCACGATACAGACTGAAAACGTGGGGATCGCCATCAACAGCGTTACAACCATCAATGACCATGGGAAGGATGTGTTCCTCGCGATCACCGGCGACCAGTGCGCGGTCACAAATATTCGTGTGACCCGCGGTGAGTGAATGAGTCATCGGGGACGGTTTTCACTGATTCGGAATTGAGTCAGCAGAACCGTCCCCGATGACATTTAAAAATAGGATGCAGGATTCAGGATCAAGTATCGGGGATCAGGCAATCAAAGATGCGGGATTTAGAAATCAGATACCAGGTGATCGATCGGGAACGATTCTCAGGAGGCGCTGCGCCGCCGAATGGAACCGTCCTCACGGCGGAAACAGAATTACTCAGGGCTTTCTCAGGTATCAGGCGTCAGGTGTTTAGCTGAGATCATTTTTGATCCAATGGTCAAAACAGGATCCGGAACATAAGATTGGGAGAATATCCATGAAAAAACTATATAACGCGTCGATCATTACGGAGACAGGGGAATGCCTGTTCCATAAGGACATCTACATCAAAGACGGCCGCATCATCAAAATCTGTGATTCGGGAACACCGCAGCCGGGCACGGAGGTTCCGGAGACGGTCGACTGTTCCTCCTATTTTGTGAGCCCCGGCTTTGTGAACCTGCATGCCCATACCGCCATGAACATTTTCAAAGGGATCGCCGAGGATGTCCCGCCGGAGGTCTGGTTCAATGAAATGATCTGGCCGTATGAGAGCAAAATGACCGGGCAGGATATTTACACGGGCACTTTGCTGGGGATCGCGGAAATGCTCAATAACGGCGTGACCGCGGTGGCCGAGCACTATTTCGGGGAGGAGCAGGTGCTCCGGGCAGCGAAAGATACCGGGATCCGCATGGATATCGCCCCGACCATATTCGGAATGGCGCCCGACTTCCGGGACCGGCTGGCTCAGGTAAGTGAATTTCTGCGGGATCATCAGGAGGATTCTGCCCGGATCAGCCTGCGCTTCGGCCCGCATTCGGATTACACCTGCCCGGGGGACACGCTGTCGGAGATCGTAAATGAGGCAAAGAAGATGGGGCTGCCGATCCATCTGCATCTTTCCGAAACACAGCTGCAGGTGGAACAGTCTTTACAGCGTACCGGAAAAACACCCTTCCGCTGCCTGTATGACGCGGGGGGATTTGACCTGCCGGTGCTTGTCGCTCATGGCCTGTGGGTGACGGAGGATGACCTTGCCTGTATCAATGAAAACACCTGGTTTGCCTTTTGTCCCAAGACGTATATGAGGCTTGCCTCCGGCAGGGGCGGATTCTTTGATCATTCCGACAGGCTGCAGTACAGCTTCGGTTCAGATGGAGCGGCCAGCTCGGGAACCGTAAACCCGCTGGAGCAGGCCCGGCTGTTTGCCATGCTCGAAAAATTCCAACAGAATGACGCGGCCATTCATCCTTACATTGATGTGTGGCAGAAACTGATGGCGGGGCATGCCGTATTCGGCGCGGGGTCCGGGAAAATGGCGGAAAATGCTGCTGCCGACCTGGTCATCTGGGATCTGCGTACGCCCGATACCATGGCGTATTATCATCCCGTTTCCGCGATCCTCTACGCCGCGGGCAGCGCGAATGTGCGGTATACCATGGTTGAAGGGGAATTCCTGAAATACGACGGGGTCCTGAAAATGAATTTCCCGGAGATCGCGCGGGAAGCCATGGATCTGCAGAAAAATCTCCTCTCCCGCGGAAAGGGTACGGCTCAGGTTTATTATTAGGCAGTACGGCCCTATTCCTTATAGATGGGCAACAACCGGGAGACATGATGAATAAAGCCGGGAACAGGATACAGGCCCCGGGATCCTGCGGATCAGATCTTCCCGGGGGACCGGCCCGGTATTATTCCGACTGCAGGAAATTTTATGTTTACGGTAATTTTTATGCTAAAATTCTAATAATTGTTTGTCAAACTATTTTTGCGCCAGGAGCTTGAAAATGCGAAAAAGTCATCAATTGCCCGCCAACGCGGAAAGCCTAATGTCCGAACTGAGTATTGTCAATATGAGCCGCTATCTGTCCGACAAGTGGGATCAGAAAAAGCTGTGCTTTATGAAACCGCTGTCCCTTTGGGAGGAAGACGCTGACTCAGTGAAGGAACTGATCGACTACGTCAAGCGTGTTACCGATAAAAAAAGTAAAGACTATATCCCTCCGAAAGACCGCATCGCCGTATCGGATCTGGATGGGACGCTTTACTGCGAGACCGACCCTACATATTTTGATTTTCGCCTCTTTTACCACCGCATTCTGGAGGATCCCGACTATAAAGACAAAGCCACGGAAAAGGAGATCAGTCTTGCCCGGGGCGTCGAGACATTGATAAAAACCGGGGTCACGCCTCCGAACTTTGAAGTGGAGATCGGGGACGCGATCGCGCAGGCGTTTTCCGGCATGACCGTAGCGGAATTTGAGAAGTATATCCTCGATTTCGGAAACCTGCCCGCCAGGGGCTACGATGGCATGACACAGGGAGAGGCTTTCTATAAACCGATGCTTCAGGTCCTGGACTATCTGCAGAAAAACGATTTCATCATCTTTATCTGCAGCGGAACGGACCGCCAGGTGGTCCGCGGACTGGTAGGCGCCGGGATAGACCTCCCTCCGCGGCAGGTGCTGGCGACCGAAGAGGTGATCGTTGCCCGTGACCAGGGAGACACTGACGGAACGAATTATCATTACTCCGGGGAAGATGAGCTTGTCCTCAGCGGAAAGATCCGGGGCAAAAACCTGAAAATGAACAAAGTCAGCATGATCGCGCAGGAGATCGGTCAGCAGCCTGTCCTCTGCCTGGGCAACAGCTCCGGAGATTACAGCATGGCCAATTATGTGACCGATGATAACAAGTACAGCACCAGGGTATTCATGCTCTGCTGCGATGACCTTGAACGCGAAAACGGGAATCTCAAAAAAGCCGCGGAAATGGAAGAAATGTGCCGCAAGAGCGGATGGGTCCCGGTTTCCATGAAGAACGACTGGAAAACGATCTACGGCGAAGGCGTGACAAAGAAGACCGCGTAAAGTGTACCCCATTCAACAGAGATAAGAAAACAGGGATCCGCAGATCCCTGTTTTCTTATCTCTGTTTCGGAACCCGGCCATCCCACCACCATCCGTTGGCTGCTGATTCCCTGATTCTGAATCCTGATTCCTTTTTTCTTGCTCCCTGCTCCTCGTTTCCTGATCCTATATTCCGAATCCTGAATCCTGATTCCCGATTCCTGATTACTTGCTCCCTGCACCTCGTTCCTTGATCCTACATCCTGCATCCTAATTCCTATTCATTTCTCCCAATATTCGGACTGTAAGCATTGATACCGTAGGTGCATCGGCAGGCGCCGTCTTTCCAGTATCCGGTGGGTTCTTCCCGTCCGGTAGCAATATTCCAGCACATACACAGGCTCGAATTCTGCCGCAGGTCCATCTTCTCTTCGTTGGAAATTCGGCTGATATCCGCCACATTGAAGATCGATGCTGCCTGTCTTCCCGAGCCGCATACAGGGTTATTGCTGATCTGGTTATACACGGACCACAGATCGATGGGATAATAAAGCTGAACATCCTTGATATACTTATTCGCGTCCATGATATTCTGCGCGAGTTCCGTCATATGGACTTTGTATGAACCCCAGTCCAGGGCGCAGATATCATCATCAATGGCTTCCGGCAGCCCCTTGATCTTCGCCATCACTTTATCGAACTGATCCATCGCGTCAGCCGTCTTTTCATCCACCCGCTGGGCGCTGACCGGCAGAAAAATGCCGGAGATCAGTACCAGAAAACTGAACAATATCCATTTTTTCATTTTCTCACCCTTCATCTTTCGGTTACATACCCATTATAATGACGCCGGAGCATTCTCTCAGGTTCCATAACAAATACCGCCGGACATCTCATTCCCCGATCCGGAAGAACTTCAGCCCGTTTTCCGTCGTGATCCTGTCCGCCTCATCCGGAGAGATCCCTTTGACCTCAGCGATCTTTTCCAGCGTAAGCTTCGCGAAAGCCGGCTCGTTGCGCTCTCCCCTGTGCGGAATGGGACTGAGGTAAGGGCAGTCCGTTTCCAGCAGGATCGCGTCAAGGGGAACCGCCTGCATGATCTCAACACGCCGCTCATTCTTTTTCTTATACGTATACGGACCGCCCATGCCGATCATCATGCCCAGGTCGACCGCTGCCGCCGCCTTCTCTGCGTCCTCATCAAAAGCGTGCAGCACGCCTCTCCGTCTGCCCCGGCCTTCCTTCAGCCATTCCGAAAGGATCGGCCACAATGTTTCATAAGCGGTCCGGCAGTGAATTATCACCGGTAAGTCCAGTTCCGCAGCGATCTCCAGCTGCCGGCGGAATACCGTCTCCTGAATATCATGAGGGCAGTATTCCCGGTAAAAATCCATCCCGATCTCACCGATCGCCCGGCATTTCGGATGGGCTGCGTCCCGTATGACCTGCTCATCCCAATCCGCCGCAAGGTCCGCGGCATTGTTGGGATGGATCCCGGACGCGAAGTAGATCCCGTCATGCGTCCCGGCGATCGTCTTTATCTTTTCAATCGTAGCAAGTTCAATGCCCGGGACCAAAAAATGCGTAAACCCGGCCTCATTTGCCCGCTTTATCACATCCTCCCGATCCATATCAAATTCCGCCAAATCCAGGTGGCAATGTGTATCAAACATACCGTTCATTCCTCCGGGGAAGTATCAGTTACATAAATTGTTACTGTAAAAAAATTATAAATGTCCTTCACTTTGTACGTCAAAAAAGAACAAGATCATTATGCGTTTGAATGTTGTATATCAGTCTTTAATCCCAGCCCGGCAGATTTGGCAGACTGATCCAAAAGGCGGGGCGCACTGTTCCGGCAATATTATCGACTCTGCAAAAGTTTTGTTTATAGTTTCCGTAAACATCGATAGCCCCGGCCAATCTGCCGGGAAAATTATCCTCACGCAGCCACCACCATGAAAGATTTCTGTTGCTATAAAAAGCGCCTTTTGATTTTGCATATTCCGTAACTTTACACTGTCTTTTTGAAGGATCCGAAGATGTATATCTATCCAGTTCGTCTATACTTAATATAAATATTTCAGAAGTAATTTTCTCTTTTTCCTCCGCGCTGAACGCATAGCGGAAAAAATCATTATTCAGCCAATTTCTTAGTGTACAGTCTTTCCAAACTACATTTTCATTTTTTTCATGGTAAGGTTTTGCATCCAGCAAAAATCTGCTGATCAGCAAAGCCCGGTCTTTCTCAACAGCAAGAACCTGCCATTCGATAGGATCAACACCTGCCTGTGAACTGATATTTTGTCTGTATCTGCCTATTGTATAAAATTGTCCCGCCTTTAATTCCGGGATCGTTTTCGAATTATTATTCTTTATCGTATCTTGAGTTTTATTCCTATCTTTTTTTCCCATTTCATTCAGCCAAACTCGTTTTTCCCTTTCAAGCCAGAGAGGTTTTTCCTTTTCGAGCCAAAGCCGTTTTTCTCTTTCAAGCCAAACAGGTTTTTCTTTTTCAAGCCAAAGCAGTTTTTCCCTTTCAAGCCAGAGAGGTTTTTCCACTGATAACCAACGTTGTTTTTCTTCTTCAAGGCGAAGATTAAATTCCTGTTCCGTCAGCCGCTTGTCTTCCTCCTGAGCAGTTTCCGCATATTTCAGCAGGTATACACATTCTTTTAATTTATTCATGGAGGCATCAAAATCGTCTGTCAGCTTTATCCAGGTAATACCATCAAAGAAATGCGCAAATTGGGTCGTATGTCTCCGATCATCCAGTTTTAATTCCAATCGCTTTGCCGGTGTTTTTGCAGCCAGTGTGAGCTCTTTTTGAACCGGATCGCTTAGCATTGCATTTTCAGAGCAGCATACAAGAAATATTTTACATAAACGGATCGCTTCATCGATCTTTTCCCAATAATAAAGAGTATCCGGCGGCATATTGCGCTCACTGATCCAGCATTTATTTCCATCAGCTTCAAGTTCAGAAAGGACACGCATGACCAATTCATTATCAACACTGCTGTGGCAAATGAAAATATCCCTCGGAACAAGGGCAAAAAAATCGATTTCCCTGAGAATTTCATTCAAACGATTTTCCGCCAGCATCTGCATATCTTTCAGCTTCTGCGGTTCATGCACATATTCCGGCAATATTTTTGTAAGGATCTTCCAGATTTTATGATTACTGTGAATTAACAACAGATGATATGCTTCTTCAAACTCTTCGGGAGTACACTCCGGTTTGGAAGTCAAGAATATCTCTAACGGACGTTTATCTTCAAAACTGCATTTTGTTATCGCCAATACTGCTTTTGCCCGAAAATCATCAGGAATTATCGATAGGATATGTTCCGCGTTTTGTTCGGCTAATGAACGGTCAAAAGGAACAAGAGCATCAGACATTTCAGTCCGGTAATGCTGTATTTTCTCTGCTTCGGCTTGTTTGATATCAGCAAATTTGATACCCTGGTCTAAAATGAAAGACGCGCCACATCCCAGCCGTGTACATGTAAACACCTTCTGGTTTTCGGAAACATTGACATTTTCGAAGTCAGCCCCGCAATTGGGACATCGCAAACGTATTAATTTCATACAAATTTGATCCGGTTTCAATAAAATATGTACATCGTATATAAATAAAAATCATTATAATACGATTTCAATGAATAAAGATTTTCACTTCCGATGGTATATCGAAGAGCCACTATCCGTTATAATATCAGACGGTGAAAACGTTTGTAACAGCATCGGGAATCTCAGGGCAGGGTCGGCCGCGCCTGACTCGCGATACGAGTCAAGTGGAACCGACTCCGCTTCGTGAAGCCCTGAACATCAACAAAGCAAAGGAATTGAAGACAATGGAACTCTATAACGGGAGACCGGAAAGCACGGAGGGACGGCTGCCGAGGGAAGTCAGGACGTATGACCTGCTGGACCGTCTCGGGATCGCTTATCAGCGCACTGACCATGAACGGGCGGACAACATGGAAGCCTGCAACGAGATCGACGCCATTCTCGGCGTGGTCATCTGTAAAAACCTGTTCCTCTGCAACCGGCAGAAGACAAAATACTATCTGCTGATGATGCCGGGCGGGAAAAAATTCAAGACGAAAGAACTGTCCGCGCAGATCAACTCGGCAAGGCTTTCCTTCGCGGAAGCGGATGCCATGCTGGAATATCTGGACATTGAGCCGGGCGCTGTCAGCATTATGGGCCTGATGAATGACCGGGAGAAAAAAGTCCGGCTATTGATCGACGAGGATGTCCTGAAAGACGAGTATGTCGGCTGCCACCCCTGCGTGTGCACATCCAGCCTGAAGCTCAAAACCACCGACGTCATCAACATCTTTCTCCCGGCCGTGGAGCATGATTATATGACAGTAAAACTGTTCGGGGAAGACTGAGCGGGATCCGCCTTTCCGTTTCAGACGATGGACGAGACTGTCCGCAGCGCCAGCCGGATCATATCGTCCACAGTCCGTTTCGGTTCATTTTCCGGTGCGTCCGTGAAGTATTCCACCCCGTTCTCATCCACCGTGATGTTGAGGATAATGCCGATCATCATACAGGCTTTGGCACCGAATTCCGCCGCAGCGGTATAGAGCGCGGTGCCTTCCATTTCGGAGGCGAGAATGCCGTACTGCTGCCAGCGTTTCGATTTGTAGTTTTCATCCCGGTAGATCCGGTCGTTGCAGACTACATTGCCGGTATAGGTTTTCAGCCCCAGTTCCTTCGCTGCCTCATTCGCTTTACAGAGGAGCCCGAAATCCGCGATCGGGGCAAAGTATCCGTTGAAAATATGGTCGTTGATGCCGGAGGTCGTGGAAACAGCCTGAGCCAGTACGATATCATACTTTTTCATTCCGGGAATGTATCCGCCCGAAGTTCCGGCTCTGACAGCGTACTTCACCCCGTAATCACGGAAAAGCTCCGTGGCGTAGATCAGCATGGAAGGATTCCCCATCCCGACCGCCATCACCGAGACCCGCACGCCTTCATAGAAGCCGGTGTAACAATAGGCAGCCCTGGCTTCATTGACAAGGACCGGATCCTTCAGGTACGTTTCCGCGATATGTTTTGCCCGGAACGGATCGCCCACCAGGACCACCCGGTCCGCGATCTCTCCGACTTCAGCCATAATGTGCATACTCATAGTCTTCATCCTTTCACTACACGCAATTTTATAAACAATTTGTCTTTTCAGGGATCAGATTTCCACTGCCGCGAAGCAGGCTAATCCCCTGCTCCTGATCCATTCCGAGTGAAATCCGTTCCCCTGCATCGATCATTCTCTCCAAATACCGGTCAATTCATCAAATCCCCGCCGATAGTTACAACCTCAAAAAATCGCACCCCATCCTACATCCTATATCCTATATCCTACGTCTAACATCTTACGTCTAATATCTTACGTCTTCATCCTGTTCCCAATCTTTCGGTTCATAACAAAGAAAGAGATACACGAAATTCCGGCAAATACAGCCCCGCAGATCCACATCATCCGCGGGGAAAATACATCATAAACATACCCCAGCAGGGCCGGCCCGACGCCCTGACCGAAAGGCCGGGCAAGGCTGAGCACGCTCATATACCGCCCCCGTGCGTTGGCAGGCGACAGCTTCGCCGCAAGATCGGACATCGTCGGCGTCATGATCAGCTCCCCGCAGGTCATTACCGCCATACACAGGCAGTACCAGGGAACGTTATCCACAAAAGCGAATCCGCTGACACCGATAAAATACAGAAAGCCGGCTATGCACATCAAAACCAGCGGCCTGATATTTTCCACCTTCCGGATCACCCATAACTGCAGGAAAACACACATCGCCGCGTTCACGGTGAACACATAGGAGATCTCGTTTTCCGGTATCCCGAAATTACGGCCCGCGTAGAATGACAGCAGGTTGAAAACTCCGGTAGATGAGATATAGATCATCCCCATCAGGAAAACCGACAGCATATAGACCCTGTCCCGGACGACCACCATGATCGACCCGTCATCCTTTTTCCAGGACAAATCGGCCCTGTTGGCATCCGACAGTGTTTCTTTCATGGAAAAGGCCATGAAAACAAAGGACACCGCGTAACCCGCCGCCGCGACAATAAAGATGCTGTCATAGGATCTGGCTGCCAGGATCCCGCCAAGGATCGGCCCCACCGCGTAACCGGTGTTATATACGATGCGGAGCAGCGAATAAGCCTCCAGCCGCTGTTCGTCCGGTACGATATCCGCCACCATGGCATTGATCCCCACCGGATAAAAAATATCCAGCATCCCCCAGAATGCCATCAGAACGGCGAACTCCCAAAGCGCGTCCGAGAATTTCAGTCCCATATAATAGAGGATCCCGCCGAACAGTGAGATCAGGATCAGGAAACGCCTGCCGAACCGATCCGCGAAGGAACCGGCAAAGAAAAAGGAAGCAATGACCCCGCTGAACGCCCGCAGAGAGATCAGCAGTGTGGAATACCGCAGCGGAATATCCAGCTTTTCCTGGATATAAATACTCAGGAACGGCCAGACCAGCGATGCCCCGGTGGTAAAGATCAGCGACCCGATCATCAGGCACCAGAACTGCGGCGGGTATTTGGATAGAAAGTTTTTTTCCGAATTCACTGCGTTGAAATTCCGTCGGTATTGAATAAAAACGCGGACCGGGCTGATCCGCGATATGCTGCTGGTTATTGTCCGAATCGTGTCAATGGGAATAGTTCTGCTGACTCAATTCTGAGTCCGCGAAAACCGTCCCCAATGACACGTTTTCTCTTACCCGAGTTCGCAGCTGACATCCCGCACGCCCTCGTTGGACGCTAAGATTTCCGCGAGTTCGTTCATTGTCATGTCCTGGCTGATGCGCAGCGTCAGGTCATACGTTGAGCTGCCGTCTGCGTTGATCGCGATCTTGCTGCTGATGATCTGCATATGGTTTTTGGAAAAATAATCGTTCATCGTCGTGTGAAAAGCAGCATGCTGGGCAACAGTAAAATGCACCTGTCCGATGAGAAGTGAATCGGAACTGAGCGTGAACCTGTGCATCATGACCTGCAGCATGGCAATGACAATTGTTGTAAAAATACCGATCAGGTAAAGTCCGGCACCGACGGCAAGACCGATGCCTGCCGTTGCCCAGACGCCCGCTGCCGTCGTAAGGCCGCTGATCGACTTCCCATGATGGAAAATGATGCCCGCCCCGAGGAAGGAAATGCCGGTCACCACCTGCGCCGCGATACGGGCCGGATCTGTATCCTTTGTCCCGTACACACCGCCGACCTTCACTTCAGCGATATCCGCAAAAGCATATTTTGAAACGATCATCATCAGCGCCGCCGCGCAGCAGACGATAATATGTGTACGGATCCCCGCCTCCTTGTACCGCATGCTGCGCTCATATCCGATTGCCGCGCCGCATAAGCAGGCAACCAGAATCCTCGCGAAAAACTCGAGATTCTGCAAAAGTGAAAATTGTTGGAACATCGAAACACCAAGTGTCATCAGCGAAATCCACCTTTCCCGGACCATTTTTTATCTTATCCTTACTATTATAATGAACTTGAAAAATAATTGTTGATTTTTCCAATAACACTTTTTTTCGTTACATTCGGCACACCCTGTCACGGAATAATAGTGACTTTTATTCATGATATCGGTCGGGGACGGTTTGCGGAGACTCGGTATCGAGTCGAAGCGAACCGTCACCCCTGCTATATAAGCGACAGGGATGGGTAGGCCGGGGGGACAGCCCGGGGACGGTTTGCGGAGACTCGGTATCGAGTCGAAGCGAACCGTCACCCCTGCTATATAAGCGACAGGGATGGGTAGGCCGGGGAGACAGCCCGGGGACGGTTTGCGGAGACTCAGTATTGAGTCGAAGCGAACCGTCACCCCTGCTATATAAGTGACAGGGATGGATAGGCAGGGGGGACAGCCCGGGGACGGTTTGCGGAGACTCGGTATCGAGTCGAAGCGAACCGTCACCCCTGCTATATAAGCGACAGGGATGGGTAGGCCGGGG
>DAIMGK010000010.1:10747-51124 GCA_036723985.1 Flexilinea sp. | reverse complement strand
AAAGAGCGGCGCGATGGCGGAATCGGCAGACGCAACGGACTTAAAATCCGTCGATGGTGACATCGTGTGGGTTCGACCCCCACTCGCGCTACCAAAAAAGACCCGGAAACGGGTCTTTTTTTTACGCCGGAATCGTTTTTTCCCGAACAGATTTGAATCGGTCTGGTAAAAAGTTTCAGAAAAATTTCCCCGGGATCTCCGTGAAAGATCATTTCTGTTTTAAAACAGGACGATCCGTTAACCTTAAAGAAATCTTCATTTCTTGTAACATGCGGAACATCAAACCGGATCGCGAAATTGCATCAGGTTTATATCGTCCTTTTGATAAGAATTTTTTCTGAAACTGATGGGGAAAAAAGTTTACCAAAAGCAGAAATCAGACAGTTCTCACCGGCCGGCGGGATCATTTTTCTTCAATTTCAACCTTGCCCTTGCTTCGATTTGTCTTATCCGCTCTTTTGAAACCCCGAATATTTCTCCGATTTCCTGAAGCGTTTTCTTTTCTTCGTCACGAAGCCTCAGCACTTCCTTTTCCCGGGTTCTAAGATTTGGACTTCCGCTGTTCATTACCTTTTCACCTCTCATTATTTTTTTATATTATATATAACTTACTCTTTTCACAGAATGAAGGAAAGGGTTGTTTTTCCAGGTCCGGACGGAAGATCGATCCTATGACGAACATAGGAACAGGGTCCAACGTTTACGAAAAGTTAGCTAAATTTTATTTGAAAATTCCATAAATTATTTAAAAATTTATTATGACAAAATTTTATACAGTCATATCAGAATACATTACATTTGTCATATTGTTTGAGTTTGAAAAAAGAGTATACTAATAATCAGCAAATAATTAACTAAAAATTATCAAAAAATTTTGTAAATAAAATGAACGGAAAAACTCGGATCAAAGATATAGCAGAAATGGCGGGGGTCTCTCCTTCGACAGTTTCCAATGTGCTGAAAAACAAAAAGGGAGCCTCCCCTGAAAATACGCAGCGCATACTGGAGCTGGCGGCGGAGCTGAATTATGAAATTCCCTCAGCCTCTGATAATCGCGGGCACATCCGGCTTGTCGTTTCCCGTAAGCATGGACTGGTCGTTATGGATACCCAGTTCTTTGTGGACCTGATCGGTGGGATCGAAGCTGAATGCCGGAGAAACCGCCTTGATCTGATGGTTACCAAAATCCGGATGGACGGTTCAATCACCTGCAAAGAACAGATCAAAGAAATTTGTGCTGAGAACTGTGCCGGAATCATTCTGCTGGCGACAGAATTGCCGGTAGAGGACATCCAAAGCTTCATGGGATGCCGTTCTCCGCTGATGATACTGGATAACAGCGCTCCGCATCTGTCCGTGAACACGGTGGCTATCCATAATAAGGAAGCCGGGTATCAGGCCGCAAAACAGCTTGCGGACGCCGGTCACCGGCATATCGGATATATCGGAAGCAACCCGGACTTTATAAATATGAGTGAACGCCGCAGCGGTTTCCTTTCCTTCCTGGAAGAAAACGGCATCGGGCACAGTGACGAGGATGATTTTTATCTTACACCGACCATTGACGGCGCGTTTTCTGACATGGACGCGATCCTGTGCGAAAGAAAAGACAAACTCCCGACAGCATTTTTCGCGGCAAATGATATTCTTGCCATCGGTGCTATCCGGGCAATGCAGCAGCATGGGGTGAAACTGCCGGATGATGTCTCAATGATCGGTATGGATGACCTGTCGCTCTGCAAGGTCGTCACACCAAACCTGGACAGTATCCGCGTCCCGCGTGACCGGATGGGCAGGTCTGCCGTTAAGCAGCTGCTTCAGGAAAACAATTGGGTTTTGAAAGCGTTTGTAGACATTGAACCGGTCAAACGGGAAAGCATACGCAATATCAGTGAATAAATGCGCGATCGCATTTAATATTTATAAGGAGTAATAAAATGAAAAAAATTGCTGTACTTCTGTTGGCTGTCGTTATGGTTCTGAGCTTCAGCATCACCGCGATGGCAGATAATGGCACGATCGTAGTCATTACCCCGAGCCATTCCAATCCGTATTTCAAGACTGTTGCCGATGCCGCTTCCGCCAAGGCAGTGGAACTCGGTTACGAAGCGAAAGTCATCCAGCACGATGACGATCCCGCGAAGCAGGATGAAGCCTTCGAAACCGCGATCCAGATCGGCGCGAAAGCCATTATCTGCGACAATGCCGGTGCCGATGTGACCGTTGCCGCTGTCCAGAAGGCGAAAGAAGCCGGAATCCCGACCTTCCTCGTCGACCGCGAAATCACCACCACCGGTGACGCTGTTGCCCAGATGGTTTCCAACAACTTCCAGGGCGCTTCCCTGGTTGCTGAATACTTCGTCGAACTGATGGGCGAAGAAGGCGGCTATGTTGAATTCCTCGGTAAGGAATCCGACACCAACGCCGGCGTCCGCTCCTCCGGTTTCCACGATGTCATCGATCAGTATCCGGACATGGTCATGCTCGACCAGCAGACTGCCAACTGGGAACAGACCGAAGCCTATGACAAGATGGAATCCGTCATCCAGGCTCTTGGCGCCGAAAACATCAAGGGTGTCATCTCCGGTAACGATACCATGGCCATGGGCATCATCGAAGCCTGCCTCAAGGCCGGCATGACCGATGTCATCGTAATGGGCTTTGACGGCTCCAACGATGTCCGCGACTCCATCCTCCGCGGCGAGATCAAAGCCACCGGCCTCCAGCCGATCGCCTACATCGCCGAACAGGCTGTTGTCCAGGCTGATGAATACATCAAGACCGGTGAATCCAAGTACGAAGAAAAACAGCTGATGGACTGCGTCCTGATCAATGCTGAAAATGCCGACAAGCTCGACAACTTCGCCCTTGCGAACTAATTACTGACTGTTATTCTGAAAAAGAAGGCCGGTTTCGACCGAAATCGGCCTTCTTTAAAAATTATCGGAGAGGATCCCGCGGTATTGCGGAAGTAAGGAATGCCGCAGGATACGTTCCGATAATAAAAAGCAGCAAGCAGCCGGCGGTCAGCGCTCAGCAAAAAAAAAGCCGATAAAGGCAATCGGGCTTTATCTTAAAGAAAAGCTGCTGTCCGCTGAATCGTTTCATAAAAGAAAGGAGCCTGTTCCGTAATGAAAAAATATCTGCCAATCATTATCATCGCTCTTGTGCTGATCGTTCTGATGTTCAGCGTTTGCCGGGTCACAGTCGTCCCGGACGAAGTTCCGCAGACGGTTGTCAATGAAAGCGGTGATGTCGTAGTCGTTGAGAAGCTGAGCGTAGCGCAGCAATATTGTGAAGACAACTGGGACTCAAAAATGGTCCCGACGCTGGAAGAAAAAGCTCAGCCGGCAGAGACTGTCGTCGAAGCTGTAAAAGCCGATATCGATGCCGCGGGTGAACAGTACGGGACCCGGGCGAATTCAACAAGCGCCTGGAACTTCAGTGTGAAAGGGCCCGCGAAGGTGGTTGGCATCGAATCTCCCGAAAAAGCGACCAAGACCCGTCTGCTGCTGGATACTGCCCCTTATGATGGTGAAGCGGACTGCAAACTCCAGGTTTCCACGGTTCTGAAAACAAACGCTGTCCGGGACGCGGTCGGTTTCCTGCGCCTGGATGATTTCAAGGATCAGGTGGAGTTCGCGGAACTGACAAAGGCGTTCAACGCAAAGATCCAGAGCACCGTCATGTCCGGGATCGGGGATGTATCCGCTCTTGAAGGAAAAGAAATTGACTTCGTCGGAGCGGTTGCTATGACAAAACTTGAGGATCCGGATGACATGCTCATTATTCCGGTGAAATTTTCTGTAGTGGGAGACTGACATGGAAGAAACGCTTCAGCCGATAATGCAGGCGAAAAACATCACAAAGGTGTATCCCGGCACGACGGCTCTGAAAGATGTTGATTTTGAAGTCTATCCGGGAAAGGTCAACGTTCTGATTGGGGAAAACGGCGCGGGAAAATCAACACTGATGAAGATCCTGGCCGGGATCGAGCAGCCCACAGAAGGGAAAATCTTCCTGGAAGGCAAAGAGATCCATTTTTCCAATACCCGGGAAGCCGCCGCGCAGGGCGTCGGTATCGTACACCAGGAACTGGCCTTTTTCAAGGATATGAACGTTGCGGACAACATGTTTGCCGGAAATGAGATCAGCCATTTCGGGATCATTGACCGGAAGGAACAGGAAAGACGCGCCCGCAAGGTATTGCTGGACCTTCAGCAGGATATCAACCCCAAAGAAACGATGATCAACCTTCGCGTGGGGCAGCAGCAGGTGGTGGAGATCGGCAAGAAAATGCTCAATCCGCTTCATGTGCTGATCATGGATGAGCCCACTTCCTCGCTATCCAATACGGAAGTCGAATCCCTGTTCAAGCTGATCGAGGATCTGAAAAGGCAGGGACTCGCGATCATCTATATTTCCCACCGTCTGGAAGAGATCATCAGGATCGGAGACCATGTCACGATCCTTCGTGACGGACGGCGTGTGGCGGACGCGGATGTGAAGGATATCAACGTATCCTGGATCATCGAACGCATGGTGGGGCACAGCCACCTGGAGATCGAAAAACCGCCTTATCCGGGCGAAAAAGAAGAAGTCCTGAAGGTCGAAGATTACTGCCTGCCCCGGCTGGGCGGCGGCTGGACCGTGGACCATGTTTCCTTTACACTGCATAAAGGGGAAGTTCTCGGCATCTATGGGCTGATGGGCGCCGGACGTACGGAGCTGGTGGAGTCCCTGATGGGGATGCATGATGAATCCACCGGGATGATGTATGTCTGCGGTGAACCGGTGAAAAAGCCGACCATTGCCGAACAGATCGAGCGTGGAATGGTACTGGTACCGGAAGACCGTCAGAAAGACGGTCTGGTACAGACAATGTCCATCGCGAACAATTCCCTGCTTACCAGTATTCCGCGGTTCACGAAATTCGGTGTGATCAACCGGCGTGAATGCAATGAAGCTGTCAAAGATACAGTCAGGGATATGCAGATCAAGGTAGCTGATGTAAATCATCTGATCACATCCCTTTCCGGCGGGAATCAGCAGAAGGTCGTGATCGGGAAATGTGTGATGGCAAAGGCAAAGATCTTCATGATGGATGAGCCCTCCCGCGGTATCGACGTGGGCGCGAAAACCGATATTTTCCGCCTGATGCGCCGTTTTGCCGCGGAAGGACAGGGAGTTATCTTTGTCGGTTCGGAATTGAAAGAGATCGTTATGGTCTGCGACCGGGTCCTGGTTATGTCCAACGGGAAGATCACGGCAGACCTGAGCGGAGATGAGATCACGGAAGATGCGCTGGTAAAGGCATCCGCAGCCAACCTTCACACCGGTTTACAACAAAAGGAAGAAGCAATCGAAGGAGGAGTTCGGTCATGAATGAAAAAAGCGTAAAAAAAGGCGGATTTAACAAGAATACGCTGATGATGTTATTGTTGAAAGGGCGTACATTTATTGCCCTTATCGTCCTGCTGATCTATTTCAGTTTCAATGCTCCGAACTTTACCAAAATGTCCTCCATCATCCTGATGCTGAAGCACGCGTCCATTTATGGCCTGCTGGCATTAGGGATGGCAATGGTCATTATCACGGGAGGCATCGACCTTTCCGTGGGCGCGGTAGTGGGCCTGGTCGGTATGATCATCGGCGGACTGATGATACAGGGCTTCCGGGTCCCCTGGATCGCGGGGACACTTTATCCGAATGTCCCGATGATCCTGATCATTGTCTGTATCATGGCGGTGCTGATCGGCCTGATATCCGGGTCGCTGATCGCCTATGTCAACATTCCTGCCTTTATCGCGACCCTCGGTACCATGTATATCTGCCGCGGTTTCGCGATGCTGCGAAACGGCGGGGCCACCTTCCCGAACCTTTTCGGTTCACCGGAACTGAATAATCTGGGTTTTGACAAGATCGGCTCCGGGACTGTCACCAGCCTGAACATACCGTATTCCATCATTATCTTCCTTGTCATGGCACTGATCTCATGGTTCATCATGACGAAAACGCCGCTGGGGAATCAGATCTACGCGGTCGGCGGAAATGAACGGGCCGCGGCCCTTTCCGGTATCCAGACAAGAAAAGTCAAGCTTTTTGTCTATATGTTCTCAGCCCTTTGTTCCGCGATCTGTTCCATTATCATGACATCCCAGCTTCGCGCGGCGCACCCGGCAAACGGTGAATCCTGGGAAATGAACGCGATCGCGGCAGTGGTACTGGGCGGTACTTCCATGGCCGGCGGTGTCGGCACCATCGGCGGGACCATCATCGGCGTACTGGTGATCCAGGTACTGAATGACGGTATGGTCATGATGGGCGTTTCCGCTTTCTGGCAGATGGTCATCAAGGGTGTTGTGATCGTCCTGGCTGTTATGATCGACCAGATCCAGAAGAATCTGCAGATGAAGATCGCGCTTCAGGCCCGGAATCAGTAAATCAGGAGCATCTCATGGAAATCAATGAATTGAAAAGGATCGCGGATCAGCGGCGCGCGGATGCGGTGACGATGATCCAGCGGGCTAACGCGGGACATACGGGCGGTGATATGTCAAGCCTGGATATCCTGACCTGCCTGTATTACGATGTGATGGACGTGCGTCCGGATGAACCGGATTACCCGGACCGGGACCGCTTCCTGCTCAGCAAAGGCCACAGCGTTGAAGGACTCTGGGCAGTGCTCGCGGACAGGGGCTTCTTCCCGAAAGAGAAGCTGCGCACTTTTTCGACCGCCGGCTCCAAGCTGATCGGTCATCCGAATAACCAGATCCCGGGCGTTGAATTCTGTACCGGAGCCCTGGGGCACGGGCTGCCGATCGGCGTCGGAATCGCCCTGGGCGCGAAACGGCTCGGCAAAACCTTCCGGACCTTCGTCCTGATGGGCGATGGGGAACAGGCGGAAGGCTCCGTCTGGGAAGCAGCCATGGCAGGAGCGAATTACAAGCTGGACAATCTTTTTGCCATCATTGACCGGAACGGCCTCCAGATCAGCGGCAGCACGGAGAATGTAATGGCGCTGGAAGATTTCCGGGCGAAATGGGAAGCCTTCGGCTGGGAAGTTACAGAAGCGGACGGGAATGATATGGCTCAGCTCTGCGATTATTTCCATTCGGTCAGGAACAACGGGAAACCGCATGCGCTGATCGCGAAAACGGTGAAGGGAAAAGGCCTTCCGTTTGCCGAAAACCTTCCCGCGTGGCATCACAAGGTGCCGACGGCGGAACAGGTTCTGGAAGCCTATAAGGCCCTTGGTGTGGAAGGAGTGGACTGGTTATGAAAGCTGCGCGCAAAGCCTTTACGGAAACCCTGCTGGAACTGGCAAAAGAAGATTCCACGATTTTTGCCCTTGCTACAGATTCACGCGGGTCTGTTACATTGAATGATTTTGTTGATACACTGCCGGATCAGTTTGTGGAATGCGGCATTGCCGAACAGGATGCGGTAGGGATCGCCGCCGGATTGTCCAATGTCGGGCTTCGTCCCTTTGTCTGCGGACCGGCTTCCTTTTACGCGACACGGGCCGCCGAACAGATCAAAGTGGATGTCGCTTATTCCCGCTCAAATGTCAAAGTGATCGGCGTTTCCGGCGGTGTGAGTTACGGCGCCCTTGGCGGAACGCATCACGCGATCCAGGATATCGCGCTGTTCCGCGCTGTTCCGAATATGACCGTGATCCTGCCCGCGGACGCCAACCAGGCTGCCGCCATGACAAGAGTACTGGCAAAGAATGACGATCCCACCTATGTCCGCATGGGCAGAGGCGGCGTACCGGATGTTTACGGGCTGGATGTGAATTTTGAAGTCGGGAAAGCGATCTGGCTGAAAGAAGGAAAAGACGCGGCGGTGATCGCCTGCGGTGAGATGGTCTATTACGCGAATGAAGCCGCGAAGCTCCTGGAAGCGGAAGGGATCAGTGTAAGTGTTCTGGATATGCATACCGTGAAGCCGTTGGATGAGGAAGCTGTACTCAAAGCGGCACAGACCGGCGCTGTCGTTACGGTGGAAGAACACATCATCCGCGGCGGGCTTGGCGGCGCTGTCGCGGAAGTGATATGCCAGAATCATCCGGCCAAAATGAAGATCCTCGGACTTCCGGACGAAACGGTTTATTCCGGGACCAGCGCCGAAGTCTTTGAACATTACCGTCTGAACGCGGAAGGGATCGCGGACGCGGTCCGGAACCTGCTGAAGGGCTGACTATGAAACGCTATATCGTAACCCTCGATCAGAGCACTTCCGCGTCAAAGGTCTTCCTGCTGGACGAAACAGGGGCGATCATCCGGCGCTTTTCCAAAGCCCATGAGCAATTCTATCCGGCTTCAGGCCATGTTGAACATGACGCTGAAGAGATCTTCCGCAACGTCGCGGAAGGGATCAACACCGTGCTGGCCGGTATTCCGCTGGATGAAGTCGGGGCTGTTTCCATCAGCAACCAGCGGGAGACGACCGTGATCTGGGACCGGAAAAGCGGCGAACCGGTTTACCGCGCACTGGTCTGGCAGGACGTCCGCGGTGAATACATCGCGGAGGAGCTGAAAGAATACCGTGACACGGTCCTCAATAAGACCGGCCTGGCGCTGTCCCCTTATTACCCGGCTGCCAAAGCCGCGGCGGTTTTTCGGGAACATCCCGAACTCCTGGAACGCGCTGAAGCCGGTGAACTCTGCCTCGGCACCATCGACAGTTATCTGATCTACCGCTTTACCAGCGGCGCACGGCACGCGACGGATGTTTCCAATGCCGGCCGCACACAGCTGATGAACCTGGAAAAACAGGCCTGGGATGAAGAGCTGGCAGGGCTGTTCAAAATTCCGCTGTGTGCCCTGCCGCGGGAGATCCTGCATTCAGACGCGGATTTCGGCGTGACACAGCATCCGGATCTGCCGAAAGGGATCCGGATCACCGGTGTCATGGGGGACAGCCACGCCGCGCTCTTCGGCAACGGCTGCCATCAGCCGGGAACTGCCAAAGCTACCTATGGAACCGGTTCTTCGGTGATGCTGAATGTCGGTGAAAAACCGATCCTTTCCCGTAATGGTTTGTCCGCCTGTGTCGGTTTCGGCTGGCAGGGTAAAGTGTGTTATGTCCTGGAGGGGAATGTGACCTGCTCAGGTGATACCCTGGTATGGCTGAAGGAGGGGCTCGGGCTCATCTCGGATATCGCCGAGGTCGAAGCGCTGGCCGCTTCTGTCCCCGATAACGGCGGTGTTTCCCTGATCCCGGCTTTTTCCGGGCTGGGCGCCCCGTATTTTGACAGTGATGCCCGCGCCATGATCAACGGCATGAACCGCGGAACGACCCGCGCCCATGTGGTCCGCGCGGCGCTGGAATCCATTGCCCAGCAGGACGCGGACGTGCTGGAAGCCATGAAAAACGATTTCGGGGCTCCGGTGACGCAGATCTTCGCGGACGGCGGACCGGCTTCAAACGGCCTGCTGATGCAGCTCCAGGCGGATCTGGTCCCCTGTCAGGTGAAATGTGCGGCGCTCAGCGAACTTTCCGCGCTGGGCTCCGGGTATATGGGCGGAATTGCCTGCGGCGTATATCCTTCCTTTGAGGATATCCCCCAGCGGAAACAGCCGGGGCGCGGGTATGATCCCGCCATGTCTGATGAAAAACGTAATGCATTGCGCAGTCTCTGGAAGCAGGCTGTAAAAACAGTCAGCTCCCGCTGATTTCCGGCGCACGATCTGTAAATAATTATATGGAGGAAAAAATGTCAACTTTTGGTGTATTGATCAGCAACCGATCCTTTTTCCCGGATCATCTGGTCCTGAGTGCGCGGGAAAAACTGCTGCCGCTGCTGGAAAAATGGGGCCATAAGGTCATCACACTCTCAACGGAAGATACTTTCATGGGTGAGACGATGACTTATGAAGAAGCTGTAAAGTGCGCGGAACTGTTCCGCCGCCACGCGGATGAGATCGACGGCGTGATCATCTGCCTCCCGAATTTCGGTGAGGAAACCGGCATCGCCGACGCGATCCGCATGAGCAAGCTGGACTGCCCGATCCTGATCCAGGCCTGCGATGATGATTTTGATAAGCTGGATCTTGCCAACCGCCGCGACGCTTTCTGCGGAAAGCTTTCGCTGTGCAATAACCTGTACCAGTACGGGATCAAATATACCCTGACCACAAAACACACCTGCGCCATCGACAGCGACCTGCTCAAGGCGGATGTGGAACGCTTCGCCGCCATCTGCGCTGTCGTGAAGAAGATGCGCTCCGCCCGGATCGGTGAGATCGGCGCCCGGGTGCAGCCCTTCCGCACCGTCCGCTATTCCGAAAAACTCCTGCAGCAGAGCGGGATCACGGTGATCACGGAAGATTTTTCCGAAATTTTTGCCGATATTGAGGAACTGAAGGATCAGGATCAGATCGACGCGAAGATCAAAGAGATCCGCTCCTACGGCCATGTCTGTCCGGGAATTTCCGACGCGAAGGTGGAAAAACAGGCGAAACTCTGCATTGCCATCGAAAACTGGATGGATGAACGGAAATGCGATGCCAGCGCGGTCATGTGCTGGGACAGCGTGGAAGCCAACTACGGTTGCGCCGCCTGCCTTTCCATGAGCATGATGGGCGAAAAGGGCCGTCCCTCCGCCTGTGAGACGGATGTGATGGGCGCTGTTTCCATGCTGGCGCTGCAGGAAGCCGCGGGCAGGGCTCCGGTTTACCAGGACTGGAACAATAACTATAAGGATGAACCGGACAAGTGCATCAATGTCCACTGTTCCAACTATCCTTCCTCGGTTTTTGCCGAAAAACCCGAGATCGGGAACCTTGATATCCTCGCCACGACCCTGGGTGTTGAAGTTTCCTTCGGTGCGCTGAAGGGACGTGTCCGCCCGAGCGATATGACCTTCCTGAAGATCACTACGGATGATAAACACGGCAAAATCAAGTGCTATCTCGGTGAAGGGAAATTCACGGATGACCCGCTGCCGACCTTCGGCGGTGTGGCAGTCTGCGAGGTGCCGCGTCTGAATGACCTCATGAAGCACCTGACAAAGAACGGATACGAACATCATGTGGCGATCGTCCAGGCGAAGGTCGCGGATGTTCTGGAAGAAGCCCTCGGTAATTATCTGGGCTGGGAAGTTTACCGCCATTCATAAGGAGAAGATATGTTAAAGGGTATTTCACCATTACTTCAGCCTGAGCTGCTGAAAGTTCTCGCGGAAATGGGCCACGGTGATGAGATCGTCATCGGCGACGCCAATTTCCCTGCTGCCACAATGGGCAAACGCTGTATCCGCTGCGACGGCCATAAGGTCACGGATCTCCTGGATGCCATCCTGCAGATTTTCCCGCTGGATACCTTCGTGGAAGCTCCCGTTACGCTGATGGAAGTGGTTCCGGGCACAGCCCCGGCGGAACCGCCGATCTGGAAGGAATTCCGGGATGTCATCGACAAATACGAACCGGGGAAAAAGATCGGTTTCGAAGAACGTTTCGCCTTCTATGAACGCTCCAAACAGGCCTTCGCGACCATCCAGACCGGTGAGACCGCGCTGTACGCCTGCGTGATCCTGAAAAAAGGCGTGATCAGCGGCTGAAATAAGATCATAAATTAAAACCCGGGAGACAGTTCCCCAGCGCCCTCCCCGCCCGGAACTGTCTCTTTTTTTAAGTTGATGTCCGGGGACTGCCGGGGACTGTACCCCGGTGGCGTCACCCCTGCCCTTACCAAAAGTGACGCTCCAACTCCGAACTAAAACCGGCCGCAGTCCGTTCCCTACGGGGCTAAACTCCCGGTAAGGGGAGGTGTGCGTGTCCAAGGGTACAGTCCCCTTCGGGTACAGTCCCCTGGAGGGGGTGGCGGGGGCATTACCAGCCGAAGAGGCGCTGCCACCAGGTTTTCTTATTCCGGTCAAATCTGTCCCGGACCATCTTTTTCTGCCTGCCTTCGTATTCCTTCACCAGCTCTTTGCTTACATCTTTCGCGCTGCTCCCGTGAGAATAGACATCCGAGACAGCTTCCGCAAATAACTCGCCTGCGCTGGAGCTGCCATACCCGGATGTTACCCCTTTGGCGAACAATTCCCGGGTATTCATCTGGCCTTTCATAAAATCATGCTCATTTTCAGTCTTGTCTTGTTTCATTCCATGCAATTTCGTTATATTGTATTGCTTCATGATCCTGAAATTGTCTTTCGCGAACACAGACTCGAGCATGTCATTTTCCGGCAGTTCATACATTTCTTCACCAACCTGGTTCGACAGCGGAGTGCCGCCCCCGCCCATAAATGGAGGCGGCTGGATACCATTTGCTTTATGAACGATCCGGTCCTGTGTATTCGTCTGCCGGAAATATCTCTCCCGGGCTCCGGTATCCTCAACAAGCAAAGACGCCATCGCGTGACCGAGTTCATGCGTCCCCTCATATTCCCGGGGAGAAATATGGAAATGGGTGTGTTTATTCTGCTCATCTTTAATATCCCGGTCCAGATCTCCCCAGATCCCTTCCCGGTCAAGCCTTTTGTTATATTTAAACTCAGCCGGCTGGTTTCCCCCGCGTGTGCCCCGCGTTGACATCAGCGTTGAGCTTTGCGGGTCGATCAGGTCCATGCTGCCGATCATATGCTTCAGTTCCGGATAATCCGTTACCACACGGGCCATATTTTTCAGCTTGCTCCGGAAAATGTTCATATCGACCTTCATCGATTTATATTTATCGTTAAAACTGCCGCCGGGATTGCCGGTGTAAGCCGCGAAGATCTGATACGCCTGCTCCGGCGTCCGGGCAGAATCGATGGCATTCTGTACTTTCGCGAGTTCCGGGATATTGTTCGGATTGAAGGAGACCAGCCCGCCATTCCCTGTCTGCGCGTTATATGCCCGGGTCGATTTCCGGTTTTGCGCGTGTTCAAATCTCGGCGTTCCGGTAAACATGCCGGTCTCGATGGCCATTTCTTCCGCGTCCTGAGAGGTCAGCCGGGAAGACAGCTCCTCGATGAGCGCTTTATATTCCCGTACACGGCTTTTCCTGTCTGATTTTGTTTCCACGGGATTGGAGACCACTTCCTCCAGGATATCCCGCAGCGCATAGTCCCGGTAACAGGCTCTTACAAAGAATCGGATCGCGGAACCCGCTTCATACCAGTACTCTTTCCTTCCGAATTTTTTATTAAGGAGATCCCTGAGTTTTCCCTCAAAACCAAGGAACAGATTCGTACCGTCAGGCGTTATGAAATAAGTCATCAGGTTTGTTTCGATATCCGATACCGCGTTCAATTCCTCATTGCCCCGTGGATGATCCTGCTGTTCATCCTGATCATGGACGTCATCGCTTCTGATCCGGTGATTATCATCATCATCCGGCAGCAGCTGGACCGTACCGAGAGGCATGGACCGGGAGACATTCCCCCTTACCGCTCCCTGCTGAACGGTATGGACCAGTTCGTGAGCGGCAGCGGACGGCTCGAAACCGCCGCGGCCGAAGTAGACATCGTTCCCCTGTGCCCAGGCCCGGGCGCCCATGGCCCGGCTCTTGTTCTCGCTGGCACTGTCACTGTGGAAGCGGACAGATGAGAAATCCGCGCCGAGGCGGCCGCCCATTTCCCGCATGACGGTGTCCGGCGTGCGGGATGTGATACCCCGGGAGAGCCGGTCCGCTTCCTGTTCCGCGTCCGGTTCTTCCATGATACGCATGACCAGGCTGTTCGGCAGTCCGGAGACAGGTGCGCTCTGCGTTTTGCTGTCTTTTGACAGGTCTCTCTTTTCGCTTCCCTTACTTTGCTCAAACGCGTGTGTCATTTTTCTCCCTCAGGTATAAGGCTTTTCGTTTCTGACAGCCGCCCGCTGTCGTGTATCATTTACGAAGATTTCATTATAACACACTATTTTCATGGGACAGGGGGACGGTTCACGGTGTCCCGGCATCGGGGCACCGCGAAATGTCCCCTCTGTCCCAAATCGCAAGCAACCGGCGCAGAAGGACGGGCTGAGAGAAATAAGAGCCGGTTTGGGACAATGGGGACATTGTGCGATAAGCCTGCACTGCAAAGCGCGAGCTTCGCTCGGTTAATGCAGTGCGGGAGCTTCGCCCCATACCGGGACACCGTGAACCGTCCCCGTTGCCCCGGAAAAATCCGGAAAAAATGAGGTATCAGGAGACCGGTGCTTCAAATGTTGTATAATGAAAAGAGACCGGCAAGCCGGCAGAAGATGGTTACGCGTCAGCGGAACTGTCACCGGATGAAAAGAACAATGATCAAGGGTGAGGATTCCGTCCTTCGGATCGTAACAGTCACCTTAAAACGCGGGAATACAGATAACGGATCGAAGTTATGGATAAGAAGTATCAGCGGCTTCCTTATGAGGAGTATTTCATCAATACAAGCGAGGATTATACGCACACCGGCAGGGTGACCTATCCGGTGAAGTATACCGCGGTGAAATATAACAAAACAAAGATCGGGAAATGGCTCGGGATCGCCCACGAGGTCAATTACGAGATCCATTACGAGCCGGAACGCAATGTGATCCAGGTGAATTTCCAGCGTACCCAGGGCCAGCTCGACTGGATCACGAACGTGTTTGAATCCTCGAGCCGTTATTATGACGCGATCGATTTCGAAGGCAAGCCGCTGCAGCTCCGGGTACATCACGGCTGGGGTGATATGTATCTTGCGGTCAAAAGGCTGGTGCGTGAGGAGTGGTCAGAGCTGCATGAAGCACACCCCGGCGCGGTTACAGAGATCGTCGGATGGTCTTTAGGGGCAGCCATTGCCTGCCTATGCTGCCAGGATCTGAATTATAACTTCGGCGTCAAACCGTATTTGTATACCTTCGGCAGCGTGCGTCCGTTCAGGTGCACGCCGTGGAACAGGAAACGGATGCTCCGGTATTTCGCGTCGCTGTATACGGAATGCGCCAATTTCGCCAATATCAATGATCTGATCTCCTATTTGCCGCCCTTCACCGGGTTCATGATGATCAGGCGGATCAACGTAGGAACGGACCTCAAACGCACTTTTTCCCGGCTGATGCATCCGGAGTACTACCATATTTATTACGACCAGCCTGAGTTATACAGGAAGTACGCCGGCGGTGGACCGGAGATGGTTGATAAGAAGGCTTGATGTTAGTCAATAGTCAATAGTCATTGGTTGTTAGTTGGTGGTTGGTGGTTAGTGGTTGGTTGGCGAGGGATTAGAGTTCAGATGTAACAGGGATCAGGGTGCAGGATGCAGGGGATAACGGGATTTGAAGAGGGGTTATGGAATTGGTGCGGATGAATCAGGATGCGGAACAGGAGATCCGTAAGCTCTATACTGAGGCTTTTCCGGCAGATGAACGGGCGCCGTTCTCTCTGATGATGAAGCGGGCCCAACAGAACAAAGCGGATTTCTGGATCCTGACTGATAAGGAAAAGCAGGTCGGGATGGCTTACGTTCTCCGGCAAAAGGGTCTTGCCTACCTGTTCTACCTGGCGATCCATAAAACATTACGCGGGCAGGGTTACGGGACACAGGCAATTAAAACACTCCGTGACCGGTACGCCGGCAGCCGTTTTTTTCTCGCTCTGGAAATTCCTGACCCGGACGCGGCGAATTATGAGCAGCGGCTCAAACGGCATGACTTCTACCTTCGCTGCGGGCTGTCTGATCTGCCCTATCACATAAAAGAGCATACCGTCATCTACGATATCATGGGAGCCGGCGGTATCGTGGAGCCTGAAGAATATAAGGCTCTGATCAACTCATGGCTCGGATGGCCGATGAAATGGCTGATCGATATGCGGATCATAAAATAACACCGCAGGATCCTCTCTGCCCGTCAGCTGCTGCGCCGGGAGGAACACATCCCCGGCTCACAGGATAAATATTATCCGGAATCAGTGGGATTTCAAGCCTGATCTGAAAGAAATCAGGAGATCCTTTGTTACAGCTCACGGGTCCGCAGCCCGCGGGAATGTCCCCACAGTGAGCAGCCGGTTAATGGGGACTGTCCCTTCATGGGACTGTCCCCGATTCCCCCTATTGCTTATCCAGGCAGCGTTTTATTCATGCTGCCCATTTGATAGCCTCCGAGATCCAAGGTCACATATTGAAAGCCGAGTTCCCGGAAAAATCGGTCGACCGTTTCAGCGGTCCCGTTTTCCAGAAATTTATCGAACCGGTTCCGGTCAACTTCGATGCGCGCTATCGTTCCGTGGATCCGTACCCGGACCTGCCGGAAACCCAGATCAAACAGCAGACCTTCGCCTTTTTCGATCATACGCAGTTTTTCAGGAGTGATCTCATCACCGTACGGGATCCGCGTGGCAAGGCAGGCAAAAGCCGGCTTGTCCCAGGTAGGCAGTCCCATCTCCCGGGAGAGGATCCGTATTTCATCCTTCGTTAATCCCGCGTCTTTCAGTGGACTTCTGATCCCCAGTTCCCGGATCGCCCGCATTCCCGGGCGGTAATCCCGGAGATCATCCACGTTGGAACCTTCCGCCAGGTATTCAAACCCTCTCTTGCCCGCGGCTTCCAGAAAAGCGGAAAACAGCGTTTTCTTGCACAGGTAGCATCGGTCCGGAGGGTTGCCTCTGAATCCGGGGATGGACATCTGATCCACCGTGTCGATCACCTGTTCCACGCCAAGGCTTTTACAGAAATCCGCGGCTTCCGTCTGTTCCCGTTCCGGGAAAGAGACCGACCTGCCGGTGACCGCGATCACATTTTCACCGAGGGCTTCCTTCGCCGCTGCCAGCAGGAACGTCGAATCCACACCTGCGGAAAAAGCCACCGCCGCCCGTCCCAGCTGCCGCAGGTCCGCTGCCAGCGCCGCCCTTTTTTGATGCAGTTCATCCATAGGCGTCAATCCAGGCCTTCGACCAGTTTCCGTGCCGCTTCCAGGCTGATCCCCTGTTCGTCCGCGATACGGGAAAGATCATCATACTCATATTTGACCCGTTTCACGCCGTACCCGGAAGAGATTTTCCGGCGTACTTTTCCGTAAGGGGTTTCGGCCTCTTCCATCATCCTGTCCAGGACATATCGGTCCTCCGCGGATTCCCTTATGCCGATAGTTGAAGTATATTTGAAGATCAGCCGGATGATCTGTTCCTTATCCTTTTCACGGCAAAGCACGTTGATCAGCGTCCCCGGGCGGCACTTTTTCATTCCGATCGGGATGGTGTAGACCTCAAGCGCCCCGCCTTCAAACAGTTTTTCCATGGCGTACCCGATCGATTCGGCTGTCATATCATCAACATTGCAGGAGAGCCGGGCGACATGATCGGTCCTGTCTTCCGTTTCCCCCAGCATGACACGGACACAATTCGCTTTGGGAAAGTCTTTTTTCCCCATGCCGTAACCGATCGCCGTTGTCCTCATGACCGGCATACTTCCGAACCGGTCCACAAAGTGTTTCAGAAGAGCGGCTCCCGTCGGAGTGCAAAGCTCGCCATTGATCTCCCCGCCGTAGATCGGGATATCCCGCAGGATATAGGCTGTGGCGGGTGCCGGAACGGGCAGGATCCCATGGGCACATCTGACCTGTCCGCTGCCCACATGGACCGGGGAAGCAGCCACCTCATCCGGCCGGATCTCATTCATGAGCAGGCAGACCGCGGTAATATCCGCGACAGCGTCCATGGTCCCGACTTCATGGAAATGGATGTCCGTGACCGGAACGCCGTGGACATGGCTTTCCGCTTCCGCGATCAGCCGGTAAACAGCCATGACGTCGTCCCGGACCTTTTGCGGCAGATCCAGGTGGTCCCGGACGATATGTTCGATCCCGGAAAGGCTGCTGTGCGAATGATGATGCTCATGGCCATCATGGCTGTGCTCATGACCGTGATGGTGATCATGTCCGCTGCCGTGTTCATGATCGTGATGGTGATCATGCATTTCTTCGCCTTCCTCGGCCCCGTGAACGGAAACACTGATATGAGTTCCGGTGATCCCGCATTTTTCAGCCTGTTCCTTACTGAATCGGACATCAGGAATACCGATGGCATTTAATTTCGCGATAAACGCGTCCGGATCGGGCAGCAGCTCCAGCAGGGCGGCTGTCAGCATATCCCCCGCCGCGCCCATTCCGCAGTCAATGTAAAGTGTTTTCATTTCTTACACTCCATGTGGTTGATCATACTTGCAAGATAACCGGCGCCGAACCCGTTATCGATATTTACGACTGAAACACCGCTGGCGCAGGAATTCAGCATGGAAAGCAGCGCGGAAAGCCCGCTGAAAGAGGCCCCGTACCCGACGCTCGTCGGGACAGCGATCACCGGACAATCCGCCAGTCCGCCGATGACACTGGCCAGAGCACCTTCCATACCGGCGATCGCGATGATCACACTGGCGTCCATGATCTCTTCCAGATGTGAAAGCAGACGGTGCAGCCCGGCAACCCCCACATCATACAGGCGGATGACCTCGTTCCCGAAGCATTCGGCAGTCAGCGCGGCTTCCTCCGCCACGGGGATATCACTTGTTCCTCCGGTGGCTACCACAATTTTGCCGATCCCTGTGGGTTCCGGCATCCCGCCGATGATCCCCACTCTTGCCTCCGGATAATATTTCATGGCTTCAGAACGGGAAACAGCTTCCGCGGATCCCGGAGAAAGCCGGGTGATCAGGATACGCTCCTGCCGGTTCCTTTTCATTGTCGCTACGATCCCGGCGATCTGTTCCGGTGTCTTGCCTGCCCCGTAAATGACCTCCGGAATGCCCTGTCGGATATGTCGGTGAAGGTCCACTTTGGCGAACCCGATATCCTCAAAGGGTCCGGTTTTCAACCGCAGCAGCGCGTCTTCAACAGACAGAGAACCGTTCTTTACAGCTTCAAGTATTTGTTTGACTTCTGTTTTCATATATTCTGCCTTACCCCATTTTGAGTCCTGACAATAATGTTCATTTTACTACACCGGATCCGCCGATACGGAATAAATGCTGTCTCCGCTGCATCACACATCCGCCAACGAATGCCTGTTGACCATGTTTACAGCGTGGGCTGCGGACATACTGTAACGTGTTCCGATAAAACAGTGCTGAGGATAAATCTTCGGATACAAAAAAACACACTATCCTTTTCTTCTGAAAAGTCGTGTGCCTTCATAGTACACATTATTTTTTGAAATAACAGAAAGAGTGCTTCAGCACTTTTTCCGGCTTCGTACCGGATCTTTTTTCATTTTACTTGAAAACGATATCCTGTCAACATGGCAAATCAACACTTCATGATTTGATCACACATTTTTCCGATAAAAATTCTCTTCCGGGTGAAGAGCCTGTTACCCGGAAGAGAATTCTGCTATAAGAGCTCAGTTTGTATTTGCCCTCCGCGTGCGGGATGGTATGCTTCGCAAGGTGCGGGAGCGTGTATTCGTGTGTTTGCAAAAGCGAGAGCCGTAAGGAACCGCTGCACTGAATTATGATTCGGCTCCCGGGCTTCGCTCCGCACCTGATTTCCGGGGGCTTGCAGCCCCCATACACCCGCTTAAAAATGTCCCGGGCTCTTTATAAGACTCACACGTTTTCGCGGCGGTCACCTTTTTCATTTCATTCAAACAGGTTGTCCAAAGTCAATACTTTGGTAAAAACTCCACTGTATTCATTATAAACAAGACCGAATGTCGTAATCAAAA
Source organism: Flexilinea sp. (assembly GCA_036723985.1). Taxonomy (GTDB): domain Bacteria; phylum Chloroflexota; class Anaerolineae; order Anaerolineales; family Anaerolineaceae; genus Flexilinea. The sequence goes on along the minus strand of DAIMGK010000010.1, from coordinate 31,528 downwards.
TACTATGGACAGCTGTTTTTTTTGATATTTCAGCTGATAAAAGTTCCTGCCGATGCATAATTGTTTTGTAATAATCCCTGTCCACAACGAATTCGTCACCATAAAATTTGAGTTCACACATATCGATAATATTATCGTTGCGATCGATCAGCATATCTATTTGTGTTCCATAAATATCATCTTCCCTTTTTGACCATGCGGACTGATGGGAAACAACACCACTTATCCCGAGCGCAGACTTTATCTGAGCGATATGATTAAAGCAAAGGTTCTCAAAGGCAACACATCTCCAACCTGTCACCGGTTGTGATTTTATATTTTGTTCCCAAAAATGAAACCGTCCGCACAGGAAGAAGATTTGAACCGATTTAAGAAAATGAAATTATGTCTGATCCTTTATAAAAAAGATCTCCTCCGGAAAATGACCTCCGTCATTTCCGCTGAAGAGAACTTATTTCCGGATAAATGTGACTGACGCGAAAGCATGTGAGTTTTATAAAGAGCCTGATACCAACTAAGCAGTGGTATGGGAGAAGCGCCTGTCCCGAATCTGACCGGACAAAGTCCGCAACTCGGGACAGGCGCTTCACTCCCACTAAATCTGTTCTTTTGTGACTCACCCGTTCAGACGGCAGTTACCTGAATAATTACAACATACGCTGATATCTGCATTCAGATGCGAAATTCCGGCATTGTGCATACAGCCTTCTTCTTGTGCATATCAATTTCATCTGACAGTGTCATTCTGAAACAGTTTCTTACTATTTCTTCCGCAGCTGTGAGCTGTCCCGGCGATAACCTTCTGAACAGCTGCTGCTATCTAAGAATGGATCAGACTCATTCAATGTCGTTCAAAGCATCGGAAAGCGCATCCTCTCGTTTATTCCTTTCAGATTCCAAAGCGCTTCCGGTCATCCGGCGCATTGCCAGGTTTCCTCTTGTGATCGAGCTGAATACCGTTTCCGTTCCCCTCTTTGACGCGGTGAACTGTCTCGACATTTTCTGGTCAATACCCAGATCACTGCTTGTCCGGTTCACATCGATATTGGCACCGATAAAGGTGAAGACCCAGGAGTATTTTTCTTTCTGCTCTTTGATCATGCTTCTGACCACATCCCATGTGTATTCCCTGCTCGCGTTTTCTTTCCCATCCGTGATAATAGTCACTGAGACAAGTCCGGGCCTTTCATCCTCAGGCATCGCAGCGAGTTTCTCGCCGATGTATACCACAGTACGGCCGATAGCGTCAAGCATGGCCGTGCAGCCGCGGGGAGAATACTCTCTGTCTGTGATGCAGGGAACCGTATTGATATCGACCCGATCGTGCAGCATGATATACCGGTCATCAAACAGTACCGTAGTCACATTCGCCCGCAGCGCCGGATTTTCCTCACCGAGTTTTTTCTGCTGATCCAGCATGGAATTGTATCCGCCGATCGTATCCGCTGTAAGGGGACGCATCGATCCGCTCATGTCGAGTATATAAACCAATTCAGTCAAATTATTATTCATCACCTTTTCTCCTTTCACATTTCCCTATTGACTCTGTCAATCCAATAATATACCATCTTTCATTTATTTTTGGTCGCTTGCCGGGCGACATTTTCCGGATCACATATTTCGCTCCGTTATCCGGATCGCGGCTTCCGGGTTCCGGCAGGGCTTGTTTCCATGCGGGGCGGGAACTTCGCGGTCCGTGCTCCCGGTCCCGGATCCGCGCTCTGATCATGACGCGGCCCTGTTCGGCGTAACTTTCCAAAGCTGATTTTTCAGGATAACACCCCGTGCCCGGCCGCCCGGATATAGCCGAGAGTCTGGCGGAGCTGCTGGTCTTTTGAGAGGCCTGCAAGGCGTAGTTTGTGGGCGTGGGCAAGGGCTGCTCCCATCATAGGGCCGGGAGTAATACCTGCCTCGATCAGATCCCTGCCCATTAAATAAGGTTGACTCATCAGTTCCTGATAATCATACAGCATTTTTTGAAGGTATGCTTCCGTTTCCGCGTATTTGGCTGCCGCGGCAGCAGGATCTTCTCCGAAGGCCTGCCTGCCTAAAGAATCAGCCTTTGCCAAAAGGAGCAGATCTTCCGGACATACAGACCGGTCGAACATCTTCATAAAAGATTTTTTCTGTGAACCTTTGCGGACCTTTTGATTCGGTTCCATGTGCAGTTCAGTCATGTTCAGCACATATTTCAGCAGTTTTTCTTCCTGCGTGATCCTCGTCAGGAATTTCCGGATGATGGGCAGCCCTTCCTTTTCATGCCCGTAAGCATGAACCCGGCCGTTTCCCGCCACGGATACCAATGCTTTGCCAAAGTCATGGCATAACGCGGAAAGCATAAACCAAAACGGGTGAACAGCATTGTTCCGCAGCATGGCGGCCTGATCAATGACCTGCATGGTATGCTCCCAGGCATCGCCTTCCGGATGATAGACCGGATCCTGCCGGAGTCCGATCAGGGCCTCCGGCTCCGGGAACCAGACGGAAAGCTGATCCATCTTTTGCAGTTCCCGGAAAAAAACCGACGGCCTTTTGGCTTTCATCAGTGCTTTTTCCAATTCCGCCATGATCCGTTCAGGAGGAAGTGCCGAAACATCAATGCCTGAGGCGAAAGCTGTGGTTTCTTCAGCCACAGAAAAATCGAACCGTGCCGCGAATTGAGCAGCACGGAAGACCCGCAGCGGATCCTCCGCGAAGGTCTTATCATTGACATGGCGGATGACACGCCGCCGTGTATCTTCCATGCCGCCGAAATAGTCAAGGATCTCACCGGTCAGCACATCCTGCATCAGGGCATTCATTGTGAGGTCCCGCCTGAGTGCTGCCTTTTCGTATCCGATAAACGGGTCAACAGAATCCGCAAGATCTTTAAATCCGCCCCTGGCACCGTTTTCGGAACGGGGCATCGCGATATCGATCTCATAATGCCGCAGGCCCATGATACCGAAACCGGCTCCCATCATCATTCTTTCACCCAGACCATCCAGGATCTGTTCCAGCGCACCCACGGAAATACCGTGAACCTCAATGTCAATATCTTTATTCTCCCTGCCGAGGATCTGATCCCGGACATATCCGCCGACATAAAAAGTTCTTCCGCCGGCATCCGAGACCGCCGCTGCTATTTTTTCCGCTGTTTCAATATTTTTGTCCGCCATAAAAATGCCTTTGTCATTATGTTGATCCGGATAAACAATAACGATCAGTCAAGGGTGCAAAGTTTCTGCTCCACCGATGATCCGGGAAGCCCATACTTTACGAAGCAGGTTGTTTCGTTAACTTATCCTGCATTGAAGCTGTCAGCAATAGAATCGGCTTTTCAGGATCTGTTTACCGGATGGAAATCAATTTTTATATGAATGGAACGATTCCGAGCCATCATCCGGGTGATGGTTTCCGCTTTTATCCGCTGTTCTTCCCGGAAAGAGCCGGAGTAACGGTCCCCTGCAGGATGATTTTGTACACCCGTTTTCAAGGACGGAGAGACGGTTCCCTCCGGCTCAATTCTGAGCCTGCGGAAACCGTCCCCGTAAGTGTCTCTGCACGTTTTCTTTAAGGTTACGGTTCCAGCGTGCCGGGCGCCGGGGTTTCAGTCGGTGCCGGGGTGGGTGTGATCAGATTCACCTGGATCTTCAGGACCTGTCCGTACTGCGGAAAACCCGTATACACATTCACATTATTCAGCCCCTGGATCGACTGGAGCGTCGTATTGAATTTCGCGGCGATGTCGTTATAGGAATCATTCATCTGCACGGTGTATTCGATGATCTGACCGGACGTATACTGATCCAGCGGGATCGGCGTCATGGTCGGCATCTGCTCATCCGCCCCCGGGATGATCACTTCATCACCGATATGGATGTTGCATTCCGTCAGGTTGTTTACTGTCATAAACAGCTCAAAATTGACGCCGAATTTATCGACCGCGATCGACCAGCAGTTATCCCCGTCCTGAACGATATACTTCGCGGGGCCTTCCGGCTGGGGAGTTTCCGCCGCGGGGGAAGGACCTTCTGCCGGGGGGAGTGCACCATCTGTCCGGATCAGACTTCCGGCGGCACGGATCAGGTAACGCACCGCTGCCTGATAATCCTGACGCTGGATCGCCTCCGCTCCCATCTCCACCAGACGGGAAGGTTCCGTGGGATCATTGGCTTCATTTCCCTGTGCGATCTGCATCCCCACCGGGATCATGAGCATCATATAACCCTGATAGTTATAAAACAGAAGAGCCGGGGTCACCGTGCCGGCGTTTGGATATACACGCAGCACATTGTATCCTTCCACGGTATCCGGATTCACGGAACAGCCCGCATTCTGCGCGGTCTGCGAATACGCGGCTGCATAGGATTCGGGATCTTCCGGAATGGGATACAGCCAGGTATCGTAAAGCACGTCATAGAAGGAGAAATCTTCCATATAGAGACTGCCGACACTTCCGAGAACAGCTGCCGGATCCGGGATCCCATTATTCTGCAGCTGCGGCAAACTCATCCCATCCTGTGCTGTAACACTGCTTTGAAGGATCAGGACCAGTATCAATGCAAAGATTACAAGTGTTTTTTTCATGGCAGCCTCCTCTTTCCCATATGAAGGATCATAAGACCGGAAAGAAATTTTATATAAAGATACAACTGACCGGGATACCGGTTTCACAGAGCGCCGGGAATGATGCGGCCATCCATAATTCCGATCCAACAGACTTTTCACAGCCGGCGCTTTCTGAACAGATGTTTAACTGATTATATCATATCTGTACAAGCCAAAACAAACAGATTCAAAACGGTTTTGTCACGCGTTTTTCACATAGTTACCAAACCAGGCGGCACTGTCCTTGGGGATCCGGCGCTGTGTGGGATAATCGATGTAGATCAGGCCGAACCGTTCGCCGTACCCGCTGTGCCATTCGAAATTATCGGTCAGTGACCAGTGGAAATATCCCCGGATATCAGCTTCCGCGGGTGCTTCCGCCAGGCAGTTAAGATAACGTGTAAGGAAGTCGATCCGGTCCGCGTCATGGACTTTCCCGTCAAGATAAATCTTATCATTGCAGCTCAGCCCGTTTTCAGCGACCACGATGGGTGTCTGATACCGTTTCCAGAGAGAAACGATCCCGTGATGCATCACCTTCGGCGTGACGGGCCATTTCAGCGCAGTCACAGGGTGGCCAACCGGACGGGGGACATAGACCGGGTTTCCGTCTTCACCCGCACGGATCTCATGCCCGTTATAGACATTCACCCCCAGGATATCCGGCTGGAAATGTATCGTCTTCCAATCATCCGCTGTCAGTTGTTTTTCCAGTATCCCCGCCATGGGACCCTCGGCTCTTTCGAGCGTCCCGAAGAAAACGGGATCACAGAATAGCGCGTGGTTAAAGGTCCAGGTATCCTTTTCCAGGGTAAAGGTCGCCCGTTCGGCTGCCCGGCGGTCTGCTTCGCTTTCTGTTGATCCGTAGCACAGGTTGCCTGTCGGGACAAAGCCCGTCAGGGCCTGCGGAGCGGCTTCCCTGACAGCCCGGTGGGATAACCCCAGCGCGAGCAGCAAATTTTTCCAGACCTTCATGCACGATTCTTCCGGAAGCTTTTTTCCCGGGGCATGGAGCCCGATGCGGTGCCCCAGGCCGAGTATGATCTGAGGTTCATTCATGGTGAAAAAGGTTCGTACCCTGTCCCCGAAATGAGCCGCGCACATTCCGGCGTATCGGGCGAAAGCCTCCGCGGTTTTCCGCTCCAGCCATCCGCCCCGGTCCTCCACAGCCTGCGGAAGTTCCCAGTGGTGCAGCGTGAGATAAGGTTCGATGCCGCGCTTCAGACAGGCGTCGATAACTTTGTCATAGTAAGCCAGCCCCGCCTGATTCCAGTTTCCGTCCCCTGCCGGATCGATCCGCGCCCAGCTGGCACTGAAACGGTAAGCCTTCAGACCCATGGATGCCAGAAGGTCCAGATCTTCTTCGTACCGGTGATACGCGTCACAGGCGATACTGCAGTCGGCATCCTCATAAATATGCCCTTTATGGGAACAGAACTCATCCCATACAGACCGTCCCCCTCCGTCTGCCGCAGGACTTCCCTCGATCTGAATGGCGCTTGAAGCCGCCCCCCATACAAAACCTTTTGGAAATTTACTCATACCATCTCCACAGATCCAATAAACATATATAGATCGCCCATATCGCTCACAGAAGAAACATCCGGATAAGCCGGTAGGCCATGGCCGGGACAGTATTCATTTGCACCTGATCCTGAAAAATCGCAGGATGACCGCTGTCCCGAAAAAAGATATGAACTTATGCGGAATTATATCATCTTTGGTACAGCAAACCGCCTTATTCCTCTCCTGTATTTTTTCGATGTGATTCCCGTTCCAATCCACATGCCCGCCGAACACCGGGACGCCCGAGGCGAAGCTCACACCTTTCGCAGCACGGTCATCTCGCTTTCGGAAAATCAAGCTTATCGTATTCCATCGGGCGAATGTATGAAGCCGGAAAGAGAACGATCAGCAGTCGTGTGTCAGTCAGCTTAAGGACGGTTCCCCTCGGCCTTCGCCTCAGGATAACCGTCCCCGGTTTGATCGGCATTTTCTTAAAACATGTAAACTTATAAGAAAGTTTCAAAGCTCATCAACAAATCATGAAAAGCAGAAAATGCCCGCCACCAACCATCAACTATCAACCACCAACCATCAACCATTTTTTGTCACATTCGGCGTTGACAAACCCGGAAATTTGCAGATAATTAAGGGCGTTCTAAAGTTCCAAACATACCCTCAAATGTTTCGAACGGGCGGAAAAAAGTCATAAAAAGGCTTGCAGCGCGAGAAACAGTTATGTTGAACCTTGGAGGAAATAAGTAATGGCAAACATCAAACAACAAAAGAAACGCAATCGTCAGAATGAAGCCCGCCGGCTGCGCAACCGCGCTGTCCGCGGCGTCACCCGCTCCGCGTTGAAGAACGCCCGCCTGGCGATCGAAAACGGCGCTGAAAACCAGGAAGAACTGGTCGCCGCCGCGATCAAAGCGTTCGACAAAGCTGCTCAGAAGGGCGTTATTCACAAGAACAACGCTGCCCGTCATAAGAGCCGCCTGATGCACAAACTGGCCGATGCCCAGAAGAATGCATAAGTAATCATTTGCCGTAAAAAGCCCCGCCGGATCCGGCGGGGCTTTTTTTTGTATCGAATCAGATCCTCAGCAAGGAGAAGCGATGGGGAATTATGGCGATAGAACGTGGGGACAGTTCCCCTCGGCTCTGTGCAGAGCCTGCGGAAACCGTCCCCGACCCGGGTTTTCACTTTGATCAGTCACCCAAGGCGGTTTCAGGGATCCAGCCTTCCAGGCCCTCTTTCGTCTGAATATGGATCCAGTTTCTTCCTTCCGACATACGGCTGTCGCCGAGCGGCAGCACCTCGCTGCCGTTCATTAAACTCCTCAGGATATCTCCGGAGAAAGAAGGCGTCTTCCGCAGCAGGACGCCCACGTCCCCGGGCTGGTTCACGGTGCGGAAATCGTTGTCACCCTCAGCGGCAGCTTCATCCGAAAGCCACAGCCACATCGCGGGACGGACGCCGACATACGGATTCTCGACAAAGTTTCCCCGTTCCATGATCCAGCCGACGACGCCGACATAGGCGGCATCAGACTCACTCTTTCCCGCGGTACGCAGCCACCACCAGGATCTCCAGTCTTCCTGATCGACAAAGATCCCGGCAGCTTTGGCATAGTCTGTTGCCTCACAGTTCCGCTCTTCATCAGATCCGAAGTATTTTTCAGCTTCATCAATACCCAACAGGAACACACGGTCTTTCGTATCGGGAGACTTTTTTGTCCCGAACAGTTCATTTCCCGGATCACTGATCTTCGACTCCCGGATCCTGTCTTTTTCAGCCTGATTGAAAGCCTGTTCAAAGAACTCCCCGTTCAGCCATTCACGCAGAGAACTGTTCTGCCAGTTTACCGCGCCTCCCTTGGCATGATAAGGCAAGGAGTCCAGAATATTCAGGCTGACCACCAAAGCCCGTTCCTTTTCCACGGCAAGCGTCAGCCATTCGATCCGCTCAGTCCCGTCATCCGGATCGTCATCCTGCTCATAGCGGCCGAAAGAAAACACATCTCCGGCTTCGAGGTCTTCCGGAATTTCCACAGCATCTTCTTCGGGCATTGGTTCTGTTTCGGAAAGATCATCGTCCGTTTCTTCCTCAGCAGGCTCCGGTCCGCTGCTCATTTTACCGTCCTGCTCATATATGTCCGTGACAAAAGGGTCCCCGCCGGAAGCCTGTTCTTCCGGGACTTCGGTCATAGCGGCAGCCGCTTCATACGCAGCGAGACCGCCCTGCCTGACAATGGTCATATCCACCGGATCAAAGGTAAAACTGAAGCCTGCCGGCTTCGGCAGGTTCAGCGTGAAAGAAAACTGCGCCAAAGCGCCCCAATCCGTAAAATCAACATCACGGAACGTAAACGAACCGCCGTCCGCCAGCCCATCCGTGACCGGATATGAGGATTCCGTTTTCACTGAAAGGGTCAGGTCATCAGCTTTCACCCCGCCGGATTCAAAGGCGGCTTTATAGATCAGGATATTCACATTCCGCAGTTCCGGAACAGCCGGATCCATGGTAAAAACCGCCAGCATCCGTTCCGCCTGATCGCTTTTCGCCTCACCCAGATAGATAAATTCCCCTTCCGCCGGGACAGGGATCGTCAGTCCCATTTCTTCCGCCTCGTCCAGGCTGAGTATTTCCGGGACATCCTTCTCCGGCGCAGCCTGTGATAATTCGGAAAGGTCGATCGTCCCCGTCAGCAGGATCGGTTCCGGTTCGGCAGCCGGCGCCGGCGGTTCATAGTCATCCGCGAGGGCCAGCCAAAAGGCAGGGCGGACCGTACAGGACACATTATTCAGGCTGTTCCCGTCTTTATTGACTTTCCCCAGGCTGCTGACAATGGCGGCATATCCGCCGGGTTTGCCGGGGGAACGCAGCCACCATTCCGACATGCCGTTTCCCCGGATAAACGCACCGTGTTTCTTTGAATATTCCGTCGTTTGCACCAGCCGATCCTCGTCTGAGGCGAAATAGGTCTCGGCTTCATCCAGGCTCAGCAGAAACAGCCGGTCTTCCGTATCATTTCCGCCATCCGTCTGGTAAACAGGATTGTCCGGTGTTGAGATCCGCGCCGGAATGATCCGCTTCTGCTCATCCGGGTCAAATGCCGAATTGAGGAAGTCATCATTCAGCCATTTCCGCATATTGCTGTTTTCCCAGGGCGTTTCGGTTTTGGGATAATGGAACATTTTTGCCGCCAGAGAATACCTGCTGATGATCAGGGCCTTATCGTCCTCTGCCGCGAGAACAAGCCATTCGATGGGTTCATCCCCGTTTCGGGTGCTGTCATCCTGCTCAAATTGTCCCATGACAAAGACATCTCCCGTCTTCAGCTCCGCGGAAACAGAGGATGTAAGCAGGAACATCAGCGCACAAATAATTAAAACAAATGGAATCTTTTTCATAACCGGCTCCCGTGATAAACACTTTTTCAATTTCATCTGTACGGTTCAGATGTCAGCAGTCAATGCTTTAGGATCAGGCATAATATCCAGAGGATCCGTACCGGTCGGTATAACTGGAGATCAAAGAAAAGACATGAAGAGATATATGACTTTTCTGCAACAAATCAGGACCTGGAGCCGGTTTCGTCCGACTCTCAAAGCTGAGTCAGTGTGACTGCCCCCTCGAAGAAGAGAGAAGAAGATATCTGAATCATTACCGTTTTTATAAGTATATTCCATGTTTCATGGAAGGTCAACCGGGGTTTTTCCTGATCGGATAACCGGGAGGCGTTATCAGGTACAGTTTACAAAGCATCCGGTCAGGGGATTGTCCCTTCTGGGACTCCATTATCCGGCATAAATCTGAGCACAGTCCCATAAAGTGACAGTCCTCGATAGCAAACCCATAAACTTCTGTTGTTATCATTCCTGTTTTTCCGTGAAGTTTCCCGGAACAGCGGTTTTTTATTATATAATTCAGTGGTAAAAAATGCGTAAAACAGGAGATTGAATATGCTTGATATTGCCCTGATTCGAGAGAACCCCGAAGTTGTAAAAAAATCCATGCGCGACCGGCAGATGAGCGAAGAAAACGTCGACCGGCTGCTGGAACTGGATAAAGCCCGCCGTGAACAGCTGGGTGAAGCGGAAGCGCTGAAAGCCAAACGTAATACAGAATCCAAAGCCATCGGCAAGACCAAAGACCCGCAGGAACGCGCGGAACGCATCGCCGCGATGAAAGGCGTCAGCGACCGCATTGCCGAGCTGGATAAACAGATCAAAGAGACAGAAGAAGAACTGAAGGACATCATCTCCAACATTCCGAATATCCCGGACGAACGGGTCCCGTACGGCGTCAGCGACGCGGAGAACCAGGTCGTGAAGACTTTCGGTGTTGAACTGCAGCATGAATTTGAAGACAAACCGCACTGGGATCTGGGTACGAACCTCGGGATCATCGATTTCGACCGCGGAACAAAGCTTTCCGGCACCCGCTTCTATGTCCTCAACGGCCAGGGTGCCCAGCTTCAACGTGCGCTGATCGCCTATATGCTGGATCTGCACAAAAAGCAGGGATATAAGGAGCGCTATCTGCCGTTCATGGTCAAGGGAGATATCCTTTACGGCGCCGGACAGCTGCCGAAGTTCATCGACAATCTGTATCACGACGTTGAGGAAGACTACTGGATGGTCCCGACCGCCGAAGTCCCGCTCACCGGCCTTTACATGGGAGAGATCGTTGACGAAGAGAAACTGCCGATGCGCTTCACCGCTTACACACCCTGCTTCCGCCGGGAAAAGATGAGCGCCGGTCGTGACGTCCGCGGCATCAAACGCGGCCATCAGTTCGATAAAGTCGAAATGTACTGCTACAGCCTGCCGGAAAAGTCCAATGAAGAACATGAACGCATGCTGGAAGCGGCCTGCGAGACCTGCAAACTGCTGGGGCTGAATTACCGCATCATCGCCCAGTGCACCGGCGACCTCGGCTTCAGTGCCCGTATCTGCTACGATGTGGAAGTCTGGGCTCCCGGCTGTAAGGAATGGCTGGAAGTCTCCTCCGTCTCCAACGACTGGGATTTCCAGGCCCGCCGCGCGCAGATCCGCTACCGCGACTCCGCCACCGGCAAACCGCGGCTGCTGCACACCCTGAACGGCTCCGGCCTCGGCATGCCCCGCACACTGATCGCCGTCATGGAGACCTACCAGAACCCCGACGGCACCATCACCGTCCCGGATGTCCTGAAACCCTGGATGGGCGGGATCGAAAAGATCGAAAAGGAAGACTGAATTTTCAGTCAAAAACCGGAAATTACAGGCGGATAGAATTATCTGTCCGCTTTTTTTACTGACAAAACGTACCTTTTTACGCAGGACATTCGTCCGCCGGATATACCGTGTCAGGCATCCAATGTCTTACGTCTGAATTCTGAGGAGCAAAATGCTTTACCTTAAAGGAAATCCGACCCCGATCTCAGCAGTCATCTTCGATCTGGGAAACGTCATGTTTGACTACGACCCGGCCCGCTTCATGTTCGAACTGGGGATCCCGCAGGAACATATCCCACGGCTGCTGGAGATCATCTCCGACCGGCCGGAATGGGATGAATACGATAAAGGGACGCTCCTTGCCGAAGATATCGCGGCTCTTGCACTCCGGGATGAACCTTCTCTCCGGAAAGATATTCTCCGCTACATGAAGCACTGGTCCGAACCCTTCACCGCCCTGACATACAACGTCGAAACCTTTTATCAGATCAAAGAAGCCGGCGTCAGGACCTATATCCTTTCCAACTGGATGCAGGATTCCTATGAATACGTGTGGGATCACTTCATCTTCCTGCATGATTTCGACGGCGGAGTGATTTCCTACGAATACAAGCTCAACAAACCGGATCCCGCGATCTATGAACTGCTGCTGAAGCGGTATCCCGAGATCGACCCGGCGCATACCCTGTATATCGACGACATCGCCCGGAACTGTGAAGCCGGCAAGAAATTTGGCTTTATCACACTCAACCTGCCGTATAACGGCGTGATCGCTGATTACATCGAATTCAAAGAATAAAGGAGCCCTTTATGATTTATCTGAACGAAGACCATACCCGACTCGACGCGGTCATTTTTGACCTCGGCAATGTATTGCTGGATTACCGGCCGCGGATGTTCATGGCCGAACTGGGGATCGATCCGAAATACTTCGACCGGCTGGAGAAAGTGTTTCCGCAGTCTCAGGAATGGCAGGATCTGGATGCCGGGCTGATCAGTGACGATGAATTTCTGGAAGCCGCCCTGCGGAAGGAACCGGCTCTCCGCCGGGAGATCCAGCTCTTCCATTACCATTGGTATGACCATTTCCGCGCGATCCCGGAGAATGTCGCCCTGTTTTACCGGGTAAAGGAAGCCGGAGCGAAGACCTATATTCTCTCCAATTTCCAGGAGACCTGTTACCGGGTCATGCAGGAGCACAACGTTTTTCTCGACGATGCCGATGGATGGGTCATTTCCTATGAATGCGGCCTGCGGAAGCCCGATCCGAAGATCTACGAGCTGATCATCTCCCGCTATCAGCTGGACCCCGCCCACAGCGTCTTCATCGACGACATGCCCGTCAACATTGAAGGCGCCAAAGCCGCCGGCCTGAAAACCATCCTCCTCCCCGTCGGCGGATTCATCAAAGATTACCTGACCATCGAAGAGGAATAAAGACGAGTCAGCGGGAACTGTCCCATAAAGGGACAGCCCTGTGATGAACACATTTTTATACCATTTTGGGAAACAACAGGAAAACGCAGCTAATGTATAAAAACAGCTGCGTTTTTTTTGCTCATGACAGTGCAGAAATATGCTTAATTATCATTTTTGATAATGCAAAATTATGCATCTTTTCCATTTTTCATACTGCAGAAATATGCATTTATGCTATAAAACAGCTTATTATTATGGTATTATATTCTCAGAAGGACACAGATATTATGCTCAAGAGAAAGATTTACAGAGAACTGCTGCAATGGAAGAACGGCAGCACCCATGACTGCGTCCTGGTGAAAGGGGCCAGGCAGGTTGGCAAGACGTATATTGTCCGGGAATTCGGGCGCCGGGAATATCAAAACTTCATTGAGATCAATTTTCTCCGGGATCCGGATCTGAAGGATATATTCTCCGGCAGTCTGGACGCGGATGAGATCTACAAACGCATGACCGCAAATATTCCCAATATCCGGATCATGGAAGGGAGTACGCTGATCTTTCTTGATGAGATCCAAAAATGCTCCGCGGCCAGGACCGCGCTCAAATTCCTTGCCGAAGATAAACGCTGCGACGTGATCGCTTCCGGGTCCCTCCTGGGACGCCATTACGGACAGGATGCAGATGAAGAAGTCAGAGAGGTGGAATCGATCCCTGTCGGCTATGAACGCCCGATGATACTCCGCTCACTTGATTTTGAGGAATTTCTCTGGGCATACGGCTATCCGGAAGACACGATCGAATACCTGAAAAGCTTTTATCTCAAAACTGAAAAAGTACCGGACACCGTTCATGAAAAATACCGGTCACTGCTTCGGGAATATCTGGTCGTCGGCGGAATGCCGGAAGTTGTCGATAATTTTATGCGCAGCAAGGATTTTAATCAGGTACAGACATTACAGGAAATGATCCTGTCCTCATATGATGATGACATCTCCAATCATGCCCGGGGAGCAGAGAAGACGAAAGTCCGGAATTGCTTTGACAGCATACCCCGCCAGCTCGCGCGGGAAAACAAAAAGTTCAAATTCAGCGAAGTAGAGAAAAAAGCATCGTCCAGAAAGTTTGGGAACAGTATCGCATGGCTCAGAGACTCAGATATGGTCAACATTTGTTATAACGTTTATGAGCCATACCTTCCTCTGGCTGCCAATGCCAAAGAAAACGAGTACAAACTGTATATGAATGATACCGGTCTGCTGATGGCCCGCTATGGATTCCAGACCAAACTTGCTGTCCTGCGGAATACGATCAGGGGAACTGCCAAGGGCGGTATTTATGAAAACCTGATCTCTGAAATGCTGATAAAACGGGGGTATCTGCTGAATTACTATAAAACCGAAGACAGCCGGATGGAAATCGAGTTCATCATCGAAAAAGAGGGGACAGTGATCCCGGTAGAGGTAAAAGCCGGCAGCAATCCGACCCCATCTCTGAACAGCTTTATCAAACGATTCGATCCTCCCTATGCATACAAACTGACCGACGGAAATATCGGCGCCGCGGACGGAAAGATAACCCTTCCGCACTATATGGCGATGTTTCTCTGATGATTATATGGCCATCGAAGAGTAATAAAACAGGGCTGTGTATTTTTGAACACAGTCCTGTTTATTTTATTTCTACAATCCTTCAAAATCCAGCCGCGGCTTCATGAATTTTCTGCAGCCTCCATATGTATAAATGAGCAGCAGCTCTCTAACTCAGGGTTTCCGTTTCCCGGCCCTGATGAAACCATCGTTCCGTCAGCGGCGGTCACTCCATGCTGACCCAGATCACAGGACGAACAGCCCGGGATGTTGATTCAACATTATCGCCAAAGGTTTCTACAGTTCCGGAGGCTGATATATAACCGGCTTGCAGCTGGCTGATCCCGGGGTTACGGATCCACCAGGATGTATATCCATTTTCATTAGCTTTCGCACCGTTTGCCCGGGCATAAGCAGTAGCCTCGCATTGCCGCGCTTCTTTTCCGGGCAAACGCTCCAATGTTTCATAACTGCTGAGAATATAGATATTATCTAATGTATCGCTGCCGCCTTTTACGATATACGGACCTCCGATCGTATCACCGAGACCGATACGTTCTACAGTCGTCTGTATAATTTTTTTCTGCTCTTCGGCAGAGAACGCACCGGGAAAGAAATCTTCATTCAGCCATTCCCGCAGGCTGCAGGTCTCCCAAACCTGCATTTCAGAAACTTCATGATAGGGTTTTACATCCAGGGCATATTTACTGATCACCATCATTTTGCCGTTGTCCGGATCAATTTCGATCACCTGCCATTCGATCGGTTCAGGACCGTTATCCGGGTCATTATCCTGTTCGTAACGGCCTAAGGTGACCACATCTCCGATGTCAGCAGCCCCTGCCGTCCAGACACAGGCGAATAACAAGGAACATACCAATAAAAAAATATGTAACGTTTTCATCATTTCTCCTTTACTCCTGTAACAAAACTCTTTTTCCATCTGTATGCGCGGCAATATGCTTCGCATGGCGCGGAATGTTTGAATCTGTGTTAGCCCGAGTCACTTTCCGCGCCTGTTTTCCGGGGAGTTGAAACCCCATACCCCCGCTTAATGTGCTTTTTCTGACCTATCCGCTGATGCTGCAGTCGCCTTTATTCTAAAAAAAAGGGCATCCGAATCAATTGACAGGATATCCTTTTATTATTACTGATGCGCGAGACCCCGGAAAGAGGCGATATCGGGAAAATCGTTCGCCTCCATGTATGCCTCGATGCCTTTGATGACCTTCGGCATCACCATGGGATCGACGAAATTCATGGCGCCGACCTGTACGGCGGAGGCGCCGGCGAGGATGTATTCAATGGCATCCTCAGCGCACATGATCCCACCGCAGCCGATGATCGGGATGCTGACCACCTGATACGCCTGGTAGACCTTATGCAGAGTCAGCGGTTTGATCGCCGGACCGGAAAGCCCGCCCTGGACATTGCCCAGAAACGGCTTTTTGCTGTTGATGTCGATCTTCATCCCCATATAGGTATTGGCGATGGTCACGGCATCCGCGCCGCAGTCCTCACTGATCTTCGCCATCTTCCTGATATCCGTCACATTCGGCGAAAGCTTGGCGATCAGCGTATGCCGCGTACCCTTCCGGGCTTCCGTAACACATTCCCGCAGCAAGCCCTCATCCGAAGACAACTGCAGGCCCGTTCCCACATTCGGGCAGGAAAGGTTCATCTCGATGGCCGCCACGTCTTCCGAATCATCCAGCAGTTCGCAGCAGGTCCGCAGATCCTTCGCGGAACCGGCGGAAACGCTCACCACGATAGGCGCGCCCAGCGGACGGTATTTGTTCCGCAGGTATTCCCCGTTGATAAAGGCATGAATACCGATGGACGGGATCCCCACCGCGTTCAGCATACCCGAAGGGGTTTCCGCGATGCGGGGCGGTTTGTTGCCGGGACGGATATCGTGATGGATGCTCTTGAGCATGATCGCGCCCAGGTCCGACATCGGAAAAAGTCCGGCATTGTTCTCATAATAGTCATAAGCTCCGGATGCGGGCATGACCGGATTTTTCATCTGCAGATTGCCGATAACAACAGAAGTATCGATCTCAGCCATATCACACGATCCTTTTCACCGGAAAGACCGGACCTTCTTTGCAGACGCGGGCATAAGCTTCCGAACCGTCCGCGGTTTTGAGCGGGACTGCGCAGCCCTTGCAGGCGCCGATACCGCAGGCCATATGGGCTTCCAGAGAGACATAACCCTCAAACCCGTATTGATCCGAAAGCGCTGCCACATCCAGCATCAGCCGTGTTGAACCGCAGACATAGGCGGCATCGAATTTCATTTTTTTAAGGTCTTCCTTAAAGAACGATGTGACTTTCACATTTCCGTCCGTACAGCCGGTAAATACGCAGCCGGAAGCTTCATAAGCGGCCTTGTCGAAAAGGTGCTCCTCTTTTCCGGCGGAGATATAGGCACGGACGCCGATCCCCATGCTGCGGGCACGTTCTGCCAGAAAACGCATGGGAGCAGCCCCCACACCCCGGCCGATCACAGCAATACGGGTCATGCCGTCGGAGATTGGAAAGCCGTTGCCCCGGGGTCCCAGCACTTCCACATCGGAATCAGCGGGAAGGTTCGCGAGAATTTCCGTCCCTTCACCCACGATCTTATACAGGATACCCAGCGTGCCTCCCGCCCGGTCAACGGTATTGATACTGAACGGACGCATGAAAAACGGATCGATGCCCCGCCAGTATTTCAGCATGACAAACTGCCCGGGCCTGGCCTGCTCCGCGATTTGCGGAGCAGAAAGGAGGATACGGCCAAACCCGGGAGTGATAATTCGATTCGTCAGCGCTTTCGCGGAAAGTAACATGATTTATATACCCTATTGCTTTTTCTCGCCCAGATATGCGGCACGGATATCCGGATTCGCCATCAGTGCGGAGGCTTCGTCTTCCATGACGATGTCGCCGTTTTTCAGAACGTAGCCGCGGTTGGCCGTTGCCAGCGCGATCTTCGCGTTCTGTTCCACCAGAAGGACTGTCGTCCCTTCCGTCTGGTTGACTTTCTTGATCGACGCGAAGATATCCTTGATGACCAGCGGAGCCAGACCCGTGGAAGGTTCATCCAGCATCAGCAGCTTCGGCCGCGCCATCAGCGCACGGGCAATCGCCAGCATCTGCTGCTCACCGCCGGAAAGGGTCTTGCCGGACTGTTTGCGGCGTTCATCCAGCCTGGGGAACATTTCGAAGACAAATTTCATCGACTTCTCCATCCCGGCTTTATCCTTATTGCGGATATACGCGCCCATTTCCAGGTTTTCCATCACCGTCATGTCCGGGAAAATGCGGCGGCCTTCCGGTGAAAGGGAAATTCCCTTCGCCACGATCTTTTCCGCAGCCATATTCGTGATATTTTCCCCGTTGAAGATGATCTCGGAATTCTTCCGCTTTCCCACCAGACCGGCGACAGACTTCAGCGTCGTGCTTTTTCCGGCACCGTTAGCGCCGATAATGGTCACGATCTCGCCCTCTTTCACTTCGATGTTGATACCGTGAAGGACTTCGATATTTCCGTAACTTACATAAACATTTTTCAGCTGCAGCATATTAATCATCATCCTTTCCCAGGTAAGCTTCGATCACGCCCTGATCATGGCTGACTTCATCCGGTGTGCCGTCAGCGATCTTCTTCCCGAAGTTCAAAACGATGATCTTATCGGAGATGGTCATAACAACGTCCATCTTGTGTTCGATCAGGACAACGGTGATACCGCTGTCGCGGATCGCCGCCACACGCTGGGACAGAGAATCCAGGTCGCTGGTATTCAGGCCGGAAGCCGGCTCGTCCAGCAGGATGACCTTCGGATGGGACACCATCGCCCGGGCGATCTCCAGATTCTTCTGCATACCGTAAGAGAGGCTGCCCGCTTTTTCATTCGCGACATGAGCCAGTCCCAGGAATTCCAGTGTTTCCATCACCTGTCCGCGGCTCTTCTTTTCTTCGCGGCGATGGTTGGGAAGCGTCAGCATGGCGCTGATCGGATCGCATTTTGTCTTGCAGTGCAGGCCGACCAGAACGTTATCCATCACGGAAAGGTCTTTGAACAGATTGATGTTCTGGAAAGTACGGGTCAGACCCATGTCGGTCCGGCGGAATGTTTTCACACCGGTGATATCTTTCCCCTCAAAGAAAACCTGACCTTCTGTCGGTTTGTAGAAACCGGCGATCAGGTTAAAGAGCGTTGTTTTTCCGGCGCCGTTCGGGCCGATGATCGCCGTGATCTGTCCCTGCTCAGCGGTAAAACTGACGTTATCCACAGCACGCAGACCGCCGAAATGAATACCGATGCCTTTGGTTTCAAGAATCGCTGTCATCACTTCACCTCCGCTCTGCCTGACGCGTCAGGTTTGCTGTGCTGTCCGACCTTGATCGTACCGCAGAGAATACCATCGACATATTCGATCAAACCGCCGATCCCTTTCGGGGCGAAAATGATGATAACGACAACTGCCAGGCCGTAAAGGACCAGACGGATATTGCCGAGGAAGCGCATCATTTCCGGCAGGATCGAGAGCACCAGGCCGCCGATGAAGGAACCGGAAATACTGCCGATACCGCCGACCACCATCATAGCCAGGACCGCTGAAGATTCAGCATTGACGAAGGAAGTCGGGTCAATGTAGTGCGCATAAAAGGCAAAGAGCCCGCCGGCCACCCCGGCAAAGAATGTAGACGCTGCAAAAGCGAGCATCTTGTATTTCGGGACATCCACGCCCATGGCTTCGGCAGCGATGTCATTTTCACGGATGGAAAGCATCGCGCGGCCGGGACGGGAGTTGATCAGGTTCCGGGTGAGAATGATGGTAATGACCGCCGCGGTAAGCAGGATATAGTAGTAATTCTCAGGCTTTCGGAAATTGATGCCGAACCAGTTCGGAGAAGGAATACTCTTGATCCCGTTGGAGCCGCCGGTCAGGCTGACCCAGTTTACAAAGAGCTGGTACATGATCTCACCGAACGCCAGCGTTGCCACGGCGAAATACATGCCCCTCAGCCTCATCGTCGGAAGGCCCAGCAGGAGGCTGAATGCCATGGAGATCACGCCGCCGGCCAGCAGTCCGAGAAGGATCGGCCATCCGTGACGGGTCACCAGGATCGCCGCCCCATAAGCGCCGATCCCGTAAAACGCGATGAAGCCCACGCAGAACAGCCCGGTACATCCTGAAAGCGTATTCAGCGACATAGAAAGGATCGCGAAAATCAAAGCGGTGTTCACCACACCCTGATAATATCGGTTCGGGACCCACTTTGGAAGAAGGATCGCCACGATCAGCAGGATCCAGATACGTGAATATTTATAGATCTTATTGAAAGTGGTCATATCTTTATACCTTTCTGGATTCATTCTTGCCGAAGAGACCGTTCGGCATGAAGATCAGGACCAGGAACAGGACCGCGTAAGCGATACTGGACTGAAATGCTGAAGAGATCGTCGTCGCGCCGATGGCTTCCAGTAAACCGAGTACGATGCCGCCCACCATGGAACCGGCATCCGAAGTGATCCCGCCAAACAGCGCTGAGGAAAAACCCTTGTTCCCCATAGAGGAACCCAGCGTTGGTACCACATAAAAGACCGGACAGATCAGCATACCGGCCAGACCGCCCAAAGCGGACGCGATGATGAATGTCAGGGACATGGAACGTTTGACGTTGATCCCCATAAGCCGGGCCGCTTCACGGTCCTGGGCGGTAGCGCGCATGGATTTACCCAGCGTCGTGCGCTTCAGGAAGACCGTCAGTGCTCCGATCAGCAGGAAACCGATCACCATATTCCAGATGTTCTGCGGGACGATGGTCAGCGCGCCGACCTTATGGGGCGTGTTGTCAAAAATAGGCGGAAAGAAATACGGGTCCGCTCCAAAAACTACACGCACAAGATTTCGCAGGAAGATCCCGATACCGATGGTCGCAATCAGACGCCGCTGCTGGATCGCGTCGATCAGCGGACGGAAAGCTGTGACCTCGATCAGGAAACCGATCACCATACAGATCACCAGCGCGGCGGGGATCGCCAGCCACATGGGCAGTCCGAAACGCATATGGGTCACATAGACGGCAAACGCGCCGACCATGACCATATCGCCCTGGGCAAAATTCAGGATACCCCACGCATTATAAATCAGAACGTAACCGATAGCGATCAAACCGTAAAGGGACCCCATCGCCACGCCCTGAATCAGTGCTTGAATAAAATTTGCCACTTTTTGCTCCTGTTCAAGAGTTTTTACCGGCGTACAGACCGCCGGTCATCGCCATATTTTTTTTGAAACGCGCCAAAGGAGGTTCTATGCCTTTCAGCCGAAAAGAACCATCTCAAAGAGTAGGCTGAAGCCATATCAACGCACCGGCGAACCTGCTCTGTCCCGTTTCAGTAAGATCGTTAATGTTCAGCGGTCTGCAGTCAGCGGAATAACGTGCCGCTTCGCGGCTGTT